>JBKJLF010000711.1:0-4260 GCA_046597185.1 Burkholderiaceae bacterium
ACCAAGGCCAAATCGATGTTTCTGGCCAATATGAGCCATGAAATCCGCACCCCCATGAATGCTATTATCGGCATGGCGCATTTGGCCTTATGCACCGATCTTAGCCCCAAGCAGCGCGATTACGTGGAAAAAATCCATAATGCGGGTCTGTCGCTATTGGGCATTATCAACGATATTCTCGACTTTTCCCGCATTGAAGCGGGTAAACTCCATATCGAATTAGTGGATTTCAGTTTGGACAAAGTATTGAACAACGTCTCCACCGTGACCAGCGGCAAAGCGCAAGAGAAAGAATTGCAATTTCAATTCATTGTGCCACCCGTGATTCCGCGCAATTTGGTGGGCGACCCCTTGCGCTTGGGTCAGGTATTAATTAATTTGGTCAATAATGCGATCAAATTTACCGATATGGGTGGCATTTACCTTGAATGCCACCAGCGCGACAGCCAAGCCGGGCGCGTCATGCTGGAATTTTCCGTGCGCGATACTGGCATTGGTATGAGCCCGGAACAATGCGCCAAAATGTTCCAGGCGTTTACCCAGGCCGATCAATCGACCACCCGCAAATACGGCGGCACCGGCCTTGGCTTATCGATTGCCAAAGCCATGGTCGAATTAATGGAAGGCGATATTTGGCTGGAAAGTCAGCAAGGAGTGGGTACGACCATGTACTTTACCGCCTGGTTTGGTATCGCCAAAGCTCAAAAGAAAGCCCACATTATCCCGCATCAACTCGAAGGCATGCGCGTACTAATAGTAGATGATAGCCCGGCGGCGCGCCTGAATTTATCCGATATTCTGAGTACCTTGCCAGTCGAAGTCGATTTTGCCTTTGGTGGCACCGAAGCGCTAACAGCCATCCGCAGTTGTGACGAAAGCTGGCCCTACGGTATCGTGTTTACCGACCTCGATATGCCGGGCATGGATGGTATTAGCCTGAGTTGGGAAGTGAAACGCGATGGCGAGCTCAAAGCGCCGCCGCGCATTATTTTACTGACCGAAGTTGGGCGCGAGGATGCACGATCGCGCGCCGAAAATGGCATGTTGGACGGTTTAATGTTCAAACCGGTCGATGCATCGAGCGTCTTAAATACCCTGGTAGAGTTATTTGGCAATGAAAATCGCCAAGGCACGCAGGGCGAAATCAGCAATTTGCCGTATTTCCGTGATTTACGCGTGTTGTTGGTCGAAGATAACGATATCAATCAAATGATTGCCACCGAATTGCTGCAGGCGGTGGGCATTACGGTGGATGCGGCAGTCAACGGCAAGCTCGCCAATGAAAAATTACAGGCGGTCGGGCCAGACTATTATGGTTTGGTCTTAATGGATGTGCAAATGCCGGTCATGGATGGCCATGAAGCGGCGCAACTGCTGCGTCAGGATGCGCGCTTTGCCAACTTGCCAGTTGTTGCCATGACGGCGCATGCGCTGCTGGAAGAGCGGCAGCGCTGTCTGGCCTCGGGGATGAACGATCATATTTCCAAGCCGATTAATCCAAGCGAGTTTTATCAGAAAATTGCCCAATGGTGCGCCGATAAATTGCTGACCGCCATCCCTGCCATCTCTGGGATAGCCAGCCTGCCTGCCTCTGAAAAAACCGATGAAACAAAAACCGATGCCGTAAAATTCGAGATCCCCGGTTTTGATGTTGAAGATGGCTTGCAGCGCATGCTGGGTGACCATGCCATGTATCAGGAACTGTTGCAGCGTTTTCGTGACAGCCAGGGCGATAGCCTTGCCAAGATCAGAAATGCTTTGTTGGCGGATGATCGCAAATTGGCCGAACGGCTGGCCCACACCTTAAAAGGCGTGGCGGGCATGGTGGCGGCAAAAGGTTTGCAACATCAAGCCGGACAAGTGGAAAACGCGATACGTGCGGGCAGCGGTGATGCCGAAATCGAAACCTTGCTGGCGCATTTGGACAACGAACTGCAAGCCATATTACTTGCTTTGAGCAAAGTCTTTCAAGTTGATGCGGAGCAAGATGAGAACCAGGCGCATGAAATCGGGGTGGATCGTGAATACGTGCAAGAAAAAATTTACCAATTCGCCCATTGTTTGCGTCAGTATGACGGCGAAGCGCTCGATGTGCTGTCCGACGTTGAGCAATTACTGGCTGATGTATTGGGGCAAGAGGCATACAAGCGCTTGATCCGTGCGATACGACAATTTGATTTTGATAGTGCATTGGTAATACTTGATCACAGTGCGCGACAAGCGGGATTTTTAACCGCACATTAAATGTTCACAAGCTGCCCACAAGCCACACTAAAACGGTATGATAAGTGTTTTCATGCCCAGATGACCGCAGAAATTTCAGAATCGAACAGGCTTGGGAGGGCCGCTGGTATGGACTCGACATTCGATTTATCAAAAAAGCAGACAATCTTGATTGTCGATGACACACCAGACAATATCTCTTTGTTAGCAGCCTTGCTAAAAGGGAAATATAAGGTCAAGATTGCGACCAGTGGGCAAAAAGCCTTGCAAATTGCGGAAGTGGAGCCATTGCCTGATTTGATTTTGCTCGACGTGATGATGCCGCATATGGATGGGCATGAAACTTGTCGGCGCTTAAAAGCCAATCCGGTGACGGTGGATATCCCGATCATTTTTTTAACGGCAAAAAGCCAGGTTGAAGATGAAGAAGCGGGTTTACATCTGGGCGCGGTGGATTACATTGCCAAGCCGATCAGCCCGCCGATTTTATTTGCACGGGTGGCGACCCAGCTTAATTTGAAAAATGCGCGCCAGCTTTTGCAGGATAACAACAAACATTTGGAATATTTGGTGGCCGAGCGCACCGAACAACTGAGTAAAATGCAGGATGCCACGATTATGGCGATGGCATCCCTGGCGGAAACGCGAGATAACGAAACGGGCAACCATATTCGGCGCACGCAAAACTATATTGCCGCGCTGGCGCGCCATTTGCGCAACCATCCTCGTTTTGCGGCGGTGCTGACCGATGAAAATATTGAATTATTATACAAATCAGCCCCCTTGCACGACATTGGCAAGGTCGGCATCCCCGATCATATTTTGCTGAAACCGGGCAAATTGACCTCCAATGAATTTGAAACCATGAAATTGCACACCGTGTATGGGCGCAATACCATTTTATCGGTGGAAAAATATCTGGGTGGCAGTAATGGTTTTCTCACTTTTGCGCGCGAAATAGCCTATTCGCACCAGGAAAAATGGGATGGCTCGGGCTAC
Organism: Burkholderiaceae bacterium; assembly: GCA_046597185.1. GTDB lineage: Bacteria > Pseudomonadota > Gammaproteobacteria > Burkholderiales > Burkholderiaceae_D > CAMBDR01. The sequence continues at coordinate 3,223 of JBKJLF010000711.1, forward strand.
CCGGAAAATTTGGTGGGCGAGCAAATTCCGCTGTCCGCGCGCCTGATGGCGGTCGCCGATGTGTATGACGCGCTCATTTCCAAGCGCGTGTATAAACCGGCTTTTTCACATGAAGAAGCGGCGGATGTGATGCGAAAAGGGCGCGGTAGCCATTTCGACCCGGACATTCTGGACGCTTTCTTTGAAATCGACGCCGAGTTTCGTAGTATTGCCGCCATGTATGTTGACACTGGTGAAGCCGATTAAGCCCTTAAAACCAGAGTTGTTTGCTCACTGCCAGTTTGACCATATAGCCCACTACCAGCCAAGCGCCAAGCCATGCCCCAATGCGTATGGTTTGGGTTTTGCCGCGCTTGAGCGCAATACTGCCCAGCACAATATACAGCAGCAGGCAGACTATTTTTGCCGCCAGCCAGGGTTGATGAATCGGGTTAAAACCCGCCCACACGGCCAGGCTGATGGCGCTGATGAGCAAACCCGTATCAATGACATGCGGCAGCCAGCGCATCATTTTCGGTACGGCGGCTTGTCGCCACATGGCGAGGCCGCGCAGGAAAGCTGGATTGGTTCGAAACGGTAGGCGATACAATATCAATCGAGTCTGACACGAATGGCACTTACTTAAGGCAAAATCCCTTTAAATCCACCATGTTATTATCCCAGCAGCGCCGCACGCTTGAATCCGCCCTCCTTTGCGCGCGGCTGAAATGCGCACACATGCTACGATGTATGCTTCGGCCCAGATTGGTTGTCGCTTGTATGGCGATCATGTAAGCGCTTGTTTTTACAGGGTATTTCCTTAAGTAAGTGCCATTCTAGTCTGACCGTTCGCAGTAACAACTAGTTGTCTAGCGGGTTCAAGTCGCGTCCAAGGAGTTGTCCGTACACCTTGGTAGCTCAAGAGAGCGGCGTCGTGGTAACACGGGGTCGTAAGTTCTCAATTGGCAACACGCAGGCCGCAACGAAAGTGAACTTGTATGTAGCCTCGTTAAAGAATTGGAGAAGCCGACCCTATGGTCAGAAGGGGAAGGCCGCTGG
>JBKJLF010000718.1:0-7768 GCA_046597185.1 Burkholderiaceae bacterium
GCTAGACATGCGCACTGGCATTGAAGGCTTATGCCTACGCGTGCAGCAAGGCTTAGGCAAATCACCTAGCGATGGTTCAATCTATGTATTTCGTAATCGCCGCAGCACACGCATCAAAGTGCTGATGTGGGATCACACCGGCGTGTGGCTGTGTCAGCGCCGCTTGCATCATGGCAGCTTCGTTTGGCCCGATAAAAATACGGGTGTTTTTGAACTCAATTTGGCGCAATGGGATTGGTTAATTAAGGGCGTGGATTGGCAACGGCTGAGCCCTCAAACACTACCCGATTGGCAGTTTTAAATGACGTATAAAACGGCAAAAAACAAAGGCGAAAAATATATGAAAAATGTGTCTCATATTGAACTCAATTTCTCGTTTCCACATAGGGAAAGTGGTAGAATTTCGGCATGGATTTCATCGCACAAAAAGCCCGCTTACAAGCCGACCCAACGCTGCCCAAAACGCTGTTGGCAGAGATGCTCGTCGTCCTCGATCAGGCCCACGCAGCCACTGCCGATGCGGCTCGAATTACGCTCAAATCGGCCCAGTTGCAAGCATCCTTGGCGGCCGCACAAATTGAAGTGCATAACGTCAAAATCCATAACGAAAAACTCACCTTGGAACTGCTCTACCTGCGGCGTATGCGCTATGGCGCAAAAACCGAAACCTGGTCGGTTGACCAACGTGAATTGTTTGAAGAAAGCTGTGCCGCCGACTTGGCAGCGATCGAGGCAGAATTGACCAAAACAGCCGCTGCTGCTGCCGCCGAGAAAGCCGCCCGCCCCAAGCCAGAACCCCGGCGTGGTCGCCAGCCCTTGCCAGAGCATCTGGCACGCGTCGATATCGTGCATGAACCCGAATCGTGCCAATGCGGGCAATGTGGGGCCGCCTTGGTCAAAATCGGCGAAGATATTACCGAAAAACTCACCGTCAAACCAGCCGAATTCTCGGTTGAACGGCATCACTATCCGAAGTATGCTTGCCGCCCATGCGAAACCATTGTGGCCGAACCAGTGGCCCCGGCCATTATCGATGGAGGCAGCATCACCAATGAGCTGTTGGCTTGGGCTACCATCGGCAAATTTGTCGATCATTTACCCTTGTATCGCCTCGAACAGATCGGTGAACGCCATGGCGTGCCATTACCGCGTTCCAATCTGGCAGCATGGGTTGGCGCAGTCGGTGTGGCGCTACAACCCTTGGCAGAGCGATTGGCCGTTATGCTACGAGAGCGCAGTTGTTTGCATGCCGATGAAACCCCGGTGGCACAGCTTGACCCCAAGAATGGCAAAAACAAACGCGCTTATCTTTGGGTATATCGCAGCAATGATTTGGAGCGAGGCCCACCGATTGTTTGTTTCGATTATCAAACTGGCAGAAGTGGCAGTCATGCACGCGCTTTCCTTGAGGGTTGGCGCGGCCACCTCATGGTTGATGATTATTCGGGCTATAAAGCGATGTTCCATTCCGGTATGGTGGAACTGGGTTGCATGGCCCATGCACGCCGTAAATTCTTTGACCTGCATGCAGCCAACCAAAGCCCGGTTGCCGCCAAGGCACTGGACTGGTTTAGTCTGCTATATCAGGTTGAAAGCGAAGCCAAAACGCTCGACTGTATTGCGCGCCAGAAAATACGTAAGGAGAAAGCCAAACCCCTGCTCGATGGTCTGCACGAATGGTTGGATAAAGCCTACACCAGCGCCGCGCCCAACAGTGCGATTCAAAGGGCAATTAAATATTCGCTGCGCCGTTGGGCGGCCCTTTGTCGCTACGCAGATACCGGTGATCTGCCGATTGATAACAACCCGGCAGAAAACGCCGTGCGCCCGATTGCTATTGGCAGGAAGAATTGGCTTTTTTACGGCTCCGAGCGCGCTGGGCATCGGGCTGCCAGTATCCATACCTTATTGGCTACCGCCAAACTCAACGGCATCGAACCTGCTGCATGGCTGGTGGATGTGCTCAATAAGTTGCCCACTTGGCCCAATCGCCTTATTGATGAGCTATTGCCGTTGCGCCCACAACCCGCGAAGTGAGATCGCTGGGGAGGTGGGGGCGCTGTACGCTTACGATATAGCAGTTGACTTGGTTCATCGGGTGACTCCTTGCTTAGGATATTTTGCCGCACCCTTCGGCAAATCGGTGTTGTAAGACATCATGCAGGTTCCTTTTTGTAAAAAATGTCATCACTCCAGGGCGGGTATATGAATTTGGGTTGGAATGATCAATCATCAATACCTTTCATAGCATCGGCAAGAGTTACTTTTGCCTCAATTGAGCGTGCCATTGATTCCATCACGGTCGAAACTTGCGCTATACATCTCTCCGCATCGCGATATCCCTGTTCCAAGCGCTCTTGTATGGTTTCACTATCGGCGTGAATATAGTCATGAACGATATTGCCAGTACTGAGCGCTTGTGTGGGCCGTATTTCAATGGTTGGTGGTAAAAGTGTCCCGCGTCGATCCCACAGGCTCCCGTCTGAGCAGTGCAGGACGAACAGGGCATCTATCGTTTCTCTATCACAGAGTTCTCTGGCAGGAACTTGCCCTTGTTGCGTTCGCCATCCACCCAATACGCCATCCACATAATGCTGCCCGAGTATTTGTTTGGCATCAAAAATAAAAGGTATCGCTGCTGAGCCGAGGATCGCATCGTGTTGCTGTGCCGCTGGTAATGACTGGACATGTAAAAGATGACTATGCTGGGTATCAATGCCCGTCAAATTGGCGAGGGCCACCCTGGCAACATCTTGTACCACACCTTGGGTTGGGTAAACAGATACATAAAATGGTATGCCATTGCGCAGCCCATTTACAGAGGTGGCTTGTTCAAGATAATCACGTAATGTTGGATTGGCTGCGATGACCGGCCTGAAATCCAATACAGCCGCTGCGATATCAAACAACCAGGAATTCCCCTTCTGTTGCTTCATCATCAGGGCCGCTGCACCGATTTCACCCAGTAACCGATCAATTGGGGTTGATGCACCGGCTGCCAAGAGTAATGAAATCAATACGCCCAAATCCACCCCCGGCAGGTTGCGGAAAATTTCCAATTCTGCCGGAGGCAGGTGGCCCACGGCCTGCCAAACTTGTGACAACCGCTGTGCGCCTTCGAGAAAATTTGGCGCACTGGCCAAAACAGCGCCATTTATTGCGCCAACGCTGGCCCCCGCAATGGCTGTGACGGTGCGATGTGAACGATTCAACCATTCCGCCAAATAAAGCGCACTTCCTGCTTGATACGCACCTTTTGCACCACCACCGGGGAGGATTACCCCGACTCGCCCCTGTTGTTGATTATGGTTTTTCATTGCTTCGCACTCCTGCTAGCCACTTCGTTTCAGACCACATCCGCATCGATAGTCGATCAGCGCTCGCATACCGTGGTAATGATTTAGGTAATTCATTTTGATTGGTTGAATCACCTAACATGTAGTGGAGTGGAGTTAGTATGTCTGTCGCACCTGCCGACAGGAAATTGATCATTAATGAGGTAGGTTCATTAAGCGTGTTTAATTCCGTTGCCAATGTTTCCACACTCAAAATAACTGGCTCTTTAGTAGCCGATTGTCTCAATATTAGCTTTTTCAGTTCGTGCCTCACAATGACCAAGCTATTCTCGGCATCTCGTTTTTGTTTAACTCCGTGTTGGCGTATATAGTTTCCGAATGGGCCCCACCATAAACAATCGACAACATAGAACGCCATTGCCAATGTCGGCAGGTTTGTTTGCTCGGCTTCTATGAGTATTCTTTCAAATTCACTCTTTGCATTGATCGCGCGGGAATGATCTGCTAGCTCCTCATAAAGCAATCTGTTTGATTTTTCAAGTATCTCGAAACGATCAGAAATTTCAGATTGAATTTCACCAACCTTGGCACGTAATGCCTTTGTCGCCCTCGCAACCGCAGCCAAGGCGATGTCACTTTCCGCCTGAGCGTTTTGTACGGTCGTTAGCCAGTCAATTGTTGTGGCTTGCCCGGTTATCATGGCTTGATAGATGAGTTGCGTTTCGTCGCCATCTCGCCCTGAAAGGAATGCACCTAATCGGCCAAGCAAACCTGTTCGTTTGGAACGAAAGCGAATAAGTTCCCCAGCAGATTCGGTTCCATTAACAAAGTCAACGAGCGCCTTTTGTGAAAGCTGGGGCCAGGCGAGAATAATGTCGTCAGATTGGATCAATTTGCCATCTCCTTTTTTCCTGAAAGTAGCTCGCCAGCTTCTACAATATCACCAAGCACCTGCTCAACGCGTTCTCTTAATTCAAGCACTTTTTGCCGTAAGGCGGTTCGCTCTTCAAGAGACAATTTATGATCAGCTAGCACATCGCTGATTTCATTTTTGTATGCTTCAAGATATTCAACGACAGCATTAAAGTATACATCAACAGCACTAACGACATGTTTCTTTATATAAGCATCAACCTCCTCCTTTAAGATAGACTGAAATTGATTTAGACGGGTGACATGAACATCCAATAGATCCGATGCGTCAAGCTCAAAATAATTATGGGTAACCGTCGCCGTCTTTTTGCCCCAGTCTGTATCCCCACCCAGCCAGTTCACAAAAGACGAGGCGTCTCTTCTTACATCTGCCCAGAACCCAGCCGCATTAACGCGAATATCTTCTTTGTATGTATGTTTGCTTGGTTTTATTCGTTGCCCCGTGCCTACCTGTGCTATTGCATTAAGATTGACTTGTTCATGAGATATTTTTCCAGAAAACTCATGTCCCAATCGTGTCGCTGCTTTTTGTAGGGTAATTTGCAATCCATTTTCAACTAAATGCTTGATGGTCTCTTCTGCTGCCGAAACTGCATTAATTACTTTCGCAGTACATTGAATTTCAATTCCTTTGATGAACGAAGTCATTGAAGCGTCTAGCTTTTCCTGAAATCTTAAAGCTTCATCTTTAGAATAAAAAGTGGCGTTAGAAACATGGCCATTTCCATCTGGCAATTCTATGGTCGGAAGAGCATCACTATTTTTTAATTTATCTAAGGAATCTGGGTGCTTTATATTCTCCCCAATAAATTTCGTTATTGTATTTATAAAATTAGCAATGCGTCCTCTGGGGCTATGTCTTTTCATTGGTTGCTCTTCATCAGATATTGCCTGCTTTTGCCGGAATACTCGATTTATTTCATTTTTAGCATATCCTTCCAAGTTACTTCTTTGTTCCTCGATCATGTCACTTAATCCTTGGAGCAATTCTTGCATCTCTATATCCAACTTATCCTTGCCCAAGCTAAGTTCATCCAGATCATTACCGAGAGAATTAAGTTCTTCTTTTAGACTAACCAATTCATCGTCATTTAATCGGCCGCGAATCGACAGGAAGGTATTGACTAATTTGTTCTGCGTATCCAGTGTATGAAGGCTCGCGAAAAGACATAGTCGATCAGCCTGTCGTGCGGCTTCTTTAATGCAGGACATCGGCGTGGGTTCGTCGCTAACTGCGGCACGTCCTTTTTTATTTGTTACCGGAATGCTGGCAAAGAAGCTTTTGTTCCATACTTTTGTAACAGCATTTCGCCATTTTTGCGGATCTTTATACTCTTCAGCTTCACTATCATAATCATCGCCAAATGCAACATCTGTGAAATCGTCCTTTCTGCTCTGAACGATGCCTAATGTATCCAAATCTCGTTGCGCTAAATTGGCTAGTAGTGCTTTGTTTGCTGCGACAAGGAATATACGATTTGCCGCGATTTTGTCATAGAGCTTTGCTCTTGATTGAAGAATTTTCTCGGGCTGCGGATCGGATGCGACCGCCTCATCATATCGGTTAACAAACAAGATATTTTGTTCTGGATTGCTTGTAACATACTCTTCAAGAATCTGTCTCATGCCTTCTTCATCGCTTCCGTCTTTCACTGTATAGTTTGAGACGATGACCATCGCTGAACAGCGTTCCAATTGATCCTTGACAATTTTTATCAATCGTGAAGAATGTTTTGCTTCGTTAGGACCAGGGCTATCAACCAGAACGAGTCTTCCATGGTTAGCAGAGTCATCTATCAAACCACTCATTGGTGAGAATGCCACTTCAACGATGGGTAGATCCTCACCTGATTCAAATATCTCCATCAGGCTATCTCCCACCTCGGAAAGCTCCGCAATTCGCAATGCATCGTTTAATAACGAAAGCACCTTGGCAATTTCTTTTGCACCAGTGATGGGTTTTTCAGGGATACGATCCCCGTTCTTAATGCTATTATATGCGTCGCCTACGCCACCGTTGAGTGCCGCCACCTTTTCTTTTGGCATGGGGATTTCACCAAGTCGGATTTTTTCCAAGAATTGGTTAAGTCGCAGTGCTTGCCTTATACTTAGCACAGGTTCCTTGTTATTCGGATTGTTTTTTATTAGTGTTGGCAATGTTGTCATTGCTTCCGACCGAGTGGGCAAAACATCCTGTCCCACAATGGCATTGATTGCTGTTGTTTTTCCTGCCTTCATCGTGCCAGTGAACATTATGTGATACTCAAGCTGCTCTACCTTTGAGCGCTCATCAACAAGCACTTTTATTACTTCCTGAATTCGCTTAGTGTCCAAGTGACGTGCTATGTCCGGATCAGCATCTCGTAAAAGGGGCGTATCCATATGAGTGCCCGATTTGGCAAGGCGAATGGCACCCAATATATCTGTGGTTAAGTCAATTTGCCGCAATACTTCATCGCGCAAATAAAGAAGTGTCGTATCCAAGTAAGTTCTCCTTGTCGGTAATACTTTGTTTATAGGGAATACCCAAGCAAGCTGATGAAGCCGATGATCCAATAACGCTAATAACAACTGTAGACTACTTTTAAGTTTATCAAACAGGTTAATGATTTCTAATTTTGCACCAAATTTCAAAAATAATTTCAACTTGATCTGCATCGAAGCCAACATAGCGGCAACTTCACCTCCGGTTTTGTATAAAGGGATTAATCCTCTGTCGTGCTGCAATTTTTGATTAATACGCACGAGCTTGCGCCATATGATTATTGCTACTTGCCTGTCTGTTGCAGTTGGCCTTGAGGTATTTAATATTGTCACGCTTGAGCACCCCTCGGCCTAGTTTGATAGGCTGCCCTTAGCGAATCAAGTGTTTCTTGCCTAATACGTTGCAGTATTTCAGGGCTGATTCTTAAATAGTTCTCGTGAGTAAGCAGTCGTTCAAAGGCCGCTACAGCGGCAGCATATTGTTTCGCCGCGCTCACTTCAGCTTCTTGTGCTGCTCGGTGTTTGGCCATAAGTCTTTCTTCCTCGTCGCGGCTGCGGATGTATTCACTTTGTGCCGATTCCTTTACTTGGCGTTCCCTGATGGCAAGCTCTTCATCAATCTCAATTTTCCGCAAATAGGTTTTGGTTTTTCCGGTGAGAAAGGCATCAATCCCAGCACCACGCAATGCCCAACCCCAAATGATTGGTGTGATGTCAATGAGGCCGAAGAATAAAGCGATGACCAGCGCTGTTATTTTCACGCTACCTGAATCCTTAGATTTAATGCTATCTTCGTCAAATAGTAATTTTTTGAGCGCACTAAATTCCGCGTCGAGGTTTTTACTATTCGCAATGCTGGATTGAGATTGTGCGAACAACTTGTTTTTTTGGGAGTCTTCCCTCAATATTCCCAGTGCTTGTGTCGCTATCTTATAATTCTGCGAGTCGGTTTCAAGAGTTTTTGTTTTTAATTCTTTTTCCTTCACTAATGAATTAATAGCGCCATTAAGGCGCTTGCATCCTTCATCGAGTTTGTTAACCTTTATTTTCTGTGC
>JBKJLF010000729.1:0-3638 GCA_046597185.1 Burkholderiaceae bacterium
GAAAGAAGGCGTGGGCGAAGATACGGGTAATAAAGATCGTATCGCCAAATTACTGCGCATGGCTTCGACCCATAATGACGACGATGCGCAAAGCGTATCGTTTGCCGATTATGTTGACCGCATGAAAGAAGGCCAGGAACATATCTATTATGTAACGGCTGAAAGTTATATTGCCGCCAAAAATAGCCCGCATCTGGAAATTTTCCGCAAAAAAGGCGTGGAAGTGTTGTTGATGACGGATCGCGTTGATGAATGGATGCTCTCTTTCCTGACCGAATTTGAAGGCAAGGAATTGGCTTCGGTGGCCAAAGGTGGTCTGGACTTGGGCAAGTTGGAAGACGAAGCCGAGAAGAAAGAGCACGAAGAAACCCAAACCTCGTATCAGGAACTGGTTGGCAAGATGAAAGAGACCCTGAGCGACAAGGCCAAAGACGTGCGCGTGACCTTCCGTTTAACCGATTCACCCGCTTGCCTGGTGTCGGATGAAAACGATATGTCGGGTAACCTGATGCGCATGTTGAAAGCTGCCGGTCAAAGTGCGCCTGCGTCCAAACCGATTCTGGAAATCAACCCGAATCACCCGCTGGTGCAACGCCTGAAGTATGAAAATACCGACTCAGTTGTTGATAGCCGGAGTAAGTTCTCGGATTGGTCGCATATTTTGTTTGATCAGGCGATGTTGGCTGAAGGCGGTGCCTTGGTGAATCCGGCCGCATTCGTGAAACGCGTCAATGATATGTTGCTTAATCAAGCAGCCTGAGCAGGCGGCATAAGCTCACTTGGGATAACTTGGGCTGACTTGGGCTAACCGGGTTTATAGCGCTCAGGTTGTCGTAAAAATCAACAGGGTGGCTTCGGCCGCCCTGTTTTTATTTTATTTGGCATTGCGAAAGTGTTAAAGTGACGGGTATTTACCGCTACAATCTGAATTCGGTTTGAAAATTTTATTTTTATGGCGGGAGAAATTGGATGGGGGAGAAAAAACGCCGTCTCGCGGCGAATTTACCCAAAGCGAGTGTCGATTCGCGTGTTGATTTGAGGTGTGATTCATCCGGCATGGCCAACTTGACGCGCGCGCGTCAGTTGCTACAACAAGGTTTGTTGATTGATTCCATTAATCTCTACCAGCAAGTGTTGCGACAAAACACCGATGCCAAACCCTTGGCCGCGCCACTGCATGCCGAAGCCCTGCATTTCCAGGGCTTAGCCCTGCTCCAAACCGGGCAGCGCAGTATTGGCATTAATCTGATGCAACAAGCCTTAAAGGTCGATGCCGGTAATCCGGTGTTTCACCTCAATTGCGCCCTGGCTTTGGCCGAACAGGATAGCCAGGCTGCTTTACCGTATTTTCAGGCGGCCTGCCAACTGGCCCCGGATGATGCGGCCATGGCTTTCAGCCTGGCCGAATGCCATATCGCAGCAGGGCAAAGCTGGCAGGCCATTCAGGCCCTGAAAAAAAGCCCGCAAGTGAGTGCCAATGCCGATTTATTGGCCCAGCTTTATTATCAACAAAACCAACTCCCGCAGGCTGTAGCCAGTTTTGAACATGCGTTGGCACTCAACCCTGATTTGTCCAGGCAACGCTTGATCGGCTATGCCAAAGCGCAGGGGCCAGCGCGCTCTGAAACGCGCTGGCCAGAATCCAATTCAGGCAACCCGGCCAACTCAGCAGAATTAACCGGGTTGGCCGAATTGGCCGACTATCTGAGCCAGCTTGATTTGCATATCATTGATGATTTTTTGCCCGACCCCGCCAGTTACCGCCAGCAAGCATTAGCGCAGGCGTTTCACCACACCCGTTATGCCGGGCAAAATTATCCGGGTCGGCAAACCGATGGACAACGCTGTCAGGCCATCATGCAAGCCTTGGCCAATCAACTGGGCAAAACCATTAAGTTTATCTCGCCCGATAATGGCTCGTATCGAGTCAGCTTTGCCGATTCCACCGCACGTACCGATATTCATGTCGATAATGAAGTCGGGGATGCCTTCGCCACCTATGCCGCCGTGCTGTATTTAAATTTGCCGGAACAATGCCAGGGCGGCACTCAATTTTGGCAACATCTTGGTAGCACCTGGTATGGCCGCCCACCGGATCAGCAAGTGCGTGCGGCAGGGTATGCCGACTTCAAGTCATTTCAGCAACGCCATTTACCGCGTAAAGAACAAGGCGTGGCGTTCAATCAATTGAGCCAAATGCATCAGGATTGGCGGCAAGTGATTGAGGTACCCATGCGCCAGAATCGTTTAATTCTATATCGCGGCGATTTTTTTCATTCGATTGGCCAAGTTTTTGGGCAATCCATGGAAGATGGACGCCTGGTGCAATTGTTCTTTTTTGATGTGGTAGAAGAGCCTGAAGGCGTGGATGGGATGGATGGGGTGGACGGGTGGGAGTTTGACCGGAGCGATACTTTGGTGGATGCATTATCATGCCCGAGCTAATTTCGCTCACGCTGGCTCAAGCGCGCGCCCTGCACTTGGGTGCGCAAGGCTTGTTATATCCGGCGCGCAGCAAAGCCACCACACAAACCATGTTGGCTTGCCTGCGCCAAATGGGGGTGTTGCAAATCGATACCATCAGCGTGGTGGCACGCAGCCCGTATTTTGTCTTATGGAGCCGACTGGGCGATTACCAACCAGCCTGGTTGGACCAAGCTTTGGCCGATGGTCATTTATTTGAATATTGGGCGCATGAAGCCTGTTTTGTGCCGATTGAAGATTATCGTCTTCTGCGCCACCGCATGATAGACCCCGGTTCCATGGGCTGGAAATATGCCGAGGGCTGGATGCGTGACAACCCGCAACAGGTGCAAACAGTGTTGACGCATATCCGGCAAAATGGCCCCACCCGTTCCAGTGATTTTAAGCGCACCGATGGCAAGGCTAGCGGTTGGTGGCAATGGAAGCCGGAAAAGCGCGCACTCGAAGTGTTATTCACGGCGGGACATTTAATGATTGCGCGCCGTCACAATTTTCACCGCATTTACGATTTGCGTGAACGGGTTTTACAAGGCTGGCAGGATGACCAATTACCCGATGCCCAACAAACCGAACGCGAAATACTGCTCAAAAGCGTCAAAGCCCTGGGTTTTGCCAAAGCCGACTGGATACGCGATTACTATCGGATGAAAAAGCTCAGTCCCAACCCTGATCAACTGGTCGCAAGCGGTGAGCTATTGCCATTGCGGGTGGAAGGGTGGATTGCGCCCTGTTATTTACATCCCGATCATTTGGCGTTGGCGCAACAAGCGGCGGCGGGTAGCCTGAAACCCACTGTCACGACTTTGTTATCTCCCTTCGACCCGGTGGTGTGGGATCGGCGGCGGGCGCTGGAATTATTCGATTTTGCCTACCGGATCGAATGTTATACCCCGGCGGCCAAACGCCAATACGGTTATTTTACACTGCCCATTTTGCGCAAAGGCAAGCTCATTGGCCGGGTGGATGCCAAAGCGCATCGGCGTCTGAAGCAGTTTGAAATCATTGCCTTGCATCTGGAAACGGGCGTTGCCGTCAGCCTGCCATTATGCAAAGATTTAAGCGCCGCCTTTCAACGCTGTGCCAATTGGCATGCTTGTCCGGAAGTTATTTTGGGTCAGGCCATCCCACTTCAGTTTAGTCAACTTTTGCAATCA
>JBKJLF010000747.1:0-6110 GCA_046597185.1 Burkholderiaceae bacterium
GTGGCTGGTGCTACCCTGGTTTCTACCATTGCAGCAGCGACCACGGGCGCGAAACCCGCAGCGCGTTCGGCCACCTTAAGCTTTACTGCCTTGGGTGCGCTTGATCCGGCCTCTGTGCTGGCACAACCATTTACGATCAAACTACCGATCTTTCCACCCACAGGTGCGATTACACCCTTGCAAACCGAATTGAACTATACCAATACGACCCAATTTGGCTCGAACTTCAGTACCAATAAATTAACTCAGGATGGCTATACGGCAGGGCGTTTGTCGGGTTTTAATGCTGGTTCGGATGGCATTATTCAGGCGCGTTATTCCAACGGGCAATCGAATGTGCTGGGGCAAATTGTGCTGGCCAACTTTGCCAACCCGAATGGTTTGGCACCGATTGGTAATAACGCATGGGTGGAAACGTCAACGTCGGGTGCGCCGCTGGTGGGTATCCCCAATTCCGGCCCGCTTGGGGTGTTGCAATCGTCGGCAGTGGAAGACGCCAACGTCGATTTGACTGCCGAGCTGGTCAGTTTGATTACGGCGCAGCGGGTGTATCAGGCCAATGCGCAAACCATTAAAACCCAGGATTCGGTCTTGCAAACGCTGGTTAATTTGCGTTAAGCATTCTGGCGCAATCAATTTGATATGGTCTTTAATTTCAGGAGGGTGTTATGGATCGTTTGGTCTATACCGTCATGACGGGTGCGAAGCATACCATGGAGCAGCAAGCCAATAATTCTCATAATTTGGCCAATGCCACCACCACCGGTTTTCGTGCGCAGCTTGATTCATTTCGTGCCGTTCCCGTGGTATCAGATGGCTTGCCGACGCGCACCTTTGTGGTTGACGCGACCGTGGGCAGTGATTTTACCCCAGCACAAACCCAGCAAACCGGGCGTGATCTGGATGTCGCCATCAATGGCAAAGGGTGGATTGCGGTGCAAACCAATGATGGCAGCGAAGCCTACACCCGTCACGGCAGCCTCAAGGTGAGCGAAAATGGCATCTTGCAAACCCACAGTGGTTTAAATGTGCAAGGTGAATCGGGGCCGATTACGATTCCGCCGGATACCTCGATTTCGATATCAAAAGACGGCACCGTAGCCTCGATTGAGTATGGCACCAAGCCCGGTGCCTCTACCATTTTGGGCCGTATCAAACTGGTCAATCCGCCCGAGCAAAATCTGGTGCGCGGCGAAGACGCCTTGTTTCGGCAAAAAGATGGGGTCGATGCCGATGTTGATCCAGGTGTCGAATTGATTGGTCGCGCGCTCGAAGGCAGCAATGTGAATGTGGTCGATGCCATGGTCACCATGATAGGATTGGCACGCCAATTTGAAAGCCAGCTCAGTTTATTAAAGAATGCCGAGAATAACGCGGCAAAAGCCAGTCAGCTCCTCAGTTTGAATTAATCAAACCGGGCGCACAATCAACGTATTGTTCACTGCCAATGTGCGGGAGGCTTAAATGATACGTTCACTGTGGATTTCAAAGACTGGTCTGGATGCGCAACAAACCCAGATGGATGTCATTGCCAACAACCTGGCCAATGTCAGCACGGCAGGCTTCAAGCGCTCCCGTGCTGTGTTTGAAGATTTGCTGTACCAGAATTTGCGCCAACCTGGCGGCCAATCTTCGCAGCAAACCACCTTGCCTTCCGGCCTGCAACTGGGCACGGGTGTGCGTCCGGTTGCCACCGAGCGCATCCATACGCAGGGCAATTTGCAGCAAACCAGCAACGCCAAAGACGTGGCGATTAATGGCGAAGGTTTTTTCCAGGTATTGCTGCCCGACGGCACCACGGCCTATACCCGTGACGGCTCGTTTCAAAGCGATAGCAATGGCCAGCTCGTCACCTCCAGTGGTTATGTGGTGCAACCCGCGATCACGATTCCAGCCAATACCTTAAGCATTACCGTCGGGCGCGATGGGACGGTATCGGTTACCACACCAGGGTCCTCCGCCGCGACCCAAATTGGCACCTTGCAATTGTCTACCTTTATTAATCCGTCAGGGCTGGAGAGTAAGGGCGAAAATCTGTATGTGGAAACCGGTTCATCCGGCACCGCCAGTTCGAATACGCCGGGCACCAATGGTTCGGGCGTGTTGTCGCAAGGTTATATTGAAACCTCGAATGTGAATGTGGTGGAAGAACTGGTGAATATGATTCAAACCCAGCGCGCCTATGAAATCAACAGCAAAGCCATCACCACATCTGATCAAATGCTGCAAAAATTATCGCAACTGTAATGAACGGTAAAATAAAGAGACCATCATGAAAACGCATCGTTTGAGATCATTGATAAATCACTGCCACATTTTAGCAGTCGTTTGCTTGGCGGGTTTGGTCGGTTGTGCCGCAACGCCGACCAGCATTGTCCAAAAACCACTCACCGCCAAGGCAGAAGCCATGGTATTGCCGCCACCCCGAAGCGGTGCGATTTTTCAATCGGTGGGTTACCGCCCTTTGTTTGAAGATGCCAAAGCGCGGCGCGTGGGCGATACGCTGGTAATCACCATCGCAGAAAATACCAGTGCCGTCAAGGCTGCCGCCAGTTCCGGTAGCAAAACCGGTGGCTTTGCTGTGACCGCACCGCCGGTGCTGGGCGTGATCAAATCGTTTGGCACCACCTCGGTGAAAGGCAGTACCTCCAATTCGTTTGCCGATAAAGACGCCGAATCGGCCAGCAATACCTTTACGGGCACCCTGAGCGTGACCGTGATCGAAGTATTGCCCAATGGCCATTTGCGGGTGGCGGGTGAAAAACAACTGGCGCTGGACAAAGGCACCGAATTTGTGCGCCTCTCCGGTGTGATCAATCCGCTGACCATTTCCAGCAGCAATACCGTCACCTCAAGTCAGGTGGCCGAGGCGCGCATCGAATATCGTACTAATAGCCAGGTGGATAGAGCCAGCTTTACGGCGGCACTGTCACGCATGTTTCAAAGTGTTTTGCCTTTTTAGGCGTAAGGAGATCGGTCATGAAATTGCTTAACCAGTCCTTGTGGTGCAAGTTGCCCGGCGTAGTCGGTTTGTTGGTGTTGTTAGCCTTGGTGGATTTACAAAACCTGCCCGTCGCCAAGGCGGAACGCTTAAAAGACCTGGTGAGCGTGCAAGGCGTGCGACAAAACCAATTGCTGGGCTATGGTCTGGTGGTGGGTTTGGATGGCAGCGGTGACCAAACCACGCAAACCCCGTTTACCGTGCAAAGCATTGTCACCATGTTGTCGCAATTGGGCGTGGCCTTGCCGCCTGCCTCCAGTTTGCAATTGAAAAACGTGGCGGCGGTGGTGGTGACCGCGAGTTTGCCCGCGTTTGCCCAGCCGGGGCAAACCCTGGATATTACCGTATCCTCGATAGGTAATGCCAAAAGCTTGCGTGGCGGCACTTTGTTGCTGACGCCACTTAAAGGGGCGGATGGGCAAATCTATGGCATGGCGCAAGGTAGTGTATTGGTCGCGCCGGTGGGTGCGGCGGCCAACGGTGCCAAGGCCCAGGTGAATCATTTAAGTGTTGGGCGCATTACAGGTGGGGCAACGGTGGAACGTGCAGTGGCGTCCACCTTGGGGCAAGATGAAACGATTCAACTCGAATTGCTCAAAACCGATTTCGCTACCGCAGCCCTGGTGGTTGAGAGTATTAATCAACACTATGGGCCGGGTACTGCGCAGGCTCAGGATGGTCGCGTGATTCGCGTGCATAGCCCTTCGGGCAGCGACAATAAGGTGGCGTTTTTGGGCGTGCTGGAGGGTTTAACCGTGACACCTGCGCCGGCTTCGGCCAAAGTGATCCTCAATTCACGCACTGGTTCGGTGGTGATGAATCAAAACGTCACGCTGGAAAACTGCGCCATTTCACATGGTAATTTGAGTATTACCGTGGGTGGTGAAAAAGCTGGCGAGGAGCCCAAGAAAGAGCCTGGTTCGGTGTTGGTGTTAAAAGGCGGCGCATCGCTGGCCGAAGTGGTCAAGGCGCTCAATTCAATTGGCGCGTCTCCGCAGGATTTACTGGCGATTTTACAAGCCATGAAGGCCGCAGGTTCTTTGCGTGCCGAATTGGAAGTGATCTGATAACCCGAGGGGATAACCATGGTTAGCCGAACCGATCTGTCAGGCAATTTTGCCTACGATACCAAAGGATTGAACCAGCTTCGTCAAGGTGCGCGCAACGATGCGCCGGAAGCCCTGAAAGGCACGGCGCAACAATTTGAAGCCCTGTTTTTGAATATGGTCATGAAAAGCATGCGCGATGCCACGCCGCATGAAAGCCCGTTTGGTAGCGAGCAAGAGAAAATGATGACGGGTATGCTGGATCAGCAAATGAGTCAAAATTTGGCCAAGCGCGGAGTTGGCCTGGCTGATGTGTTGGTGCGGCAATTATCGAATAAAGTGCAACGTGCCGATGAAGCAGGGCTGGCACAGGGCAATGTCGGCAATGCTGGCAATGCGGGCAACAGTAGCAACGCGGCGTTGAAGCTGGACTATCATTTGGCGACCAATGAGGCTGGCCCTGCCACCGCGCCCACTGCAAAAATGAGTCGAATTGAAGCCTTATCCAATGAATTGGCCAAAGACCCTGGCGCACGCCCATTTTTGCCGGGGCGTTTGGGTAATATGGCGCATCTTTACCTGGATAATCAGCGGCTCGACTCGCTGGCAAAAACCAATGTTGATGGCAAGCTCCCAAGTTTGAGCGAGGGCACCGCGCTGGCCGCTAGCAATTCATTGCGCAGCCAGCCCGGCCATGTACGCGCCTTCCAGGAGAAGATGGGTAAGCATGCCGAACAGGTGAGCCGTGAAACCGGTATCCCCGCCAAGTTTATGCTGGGCCAGGCGGCGCTGGAATCAGGCTGGGGCAAGCGCCAGGCGCTGACCGCCGAGGGCCAACCCAGCCACAATCTGTTTGGCATTAAAGCCACGGGAGGGTGGAAAGGCAAAACCACCGAAGCCGTTACGACCGAATTTGTGAATGGTGTACCCTATACCCGGCGCGAAAAGTTTCGTGTGTATGATTCTTATGCCGAGGGCTTTAAAGATTATGGTAAGCTGCTGAGTAAGAATCCGCGCTATGAACATTTGATGACACAAACGCAGGATGCCAGTAGTTTTGCCAAGGGCTTGCAAAAGGCCGGTTATGCGACTGACCCGCACTACGCAAGCAAATTGACGAAAATTATTAACCAACATCTGATTTAACGATTCAATCGACGCTTAAAGTGAACCCAATACTTGGCCAATTCGGGCCAATTCGGGCCAATTCGGGCCTGAGACTTAAGTTTTTCGGTATTGTGCCGATGATAGCTTGTGCCCGTGCGCTCGGCCTGCTCGATCCGATTCATTACCAACCTGTTGAAAAGAAAGAATAAAATGGCAAGCCTACTCAGTATCGCCCAAAGCGGGGTTCAAACCGCACAAGCTGGCTTGGTGACCACTGGGCACAATATCGCCAATGCTTCCACGCCAGGTTATAGTCGTCAGCAAGCCGTGCAAGCAAGCGCCATTGGTCAAAATACGGGTAACGGTTTTTTGGGTAACGGCGTACAAGTGGCGGGTGTGAAGCGGATATATAGCGATTTTCTGGCCGGCCAAGTCACCACTGCCCAAACCAATAAAAGCTCGTTTGAAGGATATTTGGCACAAATTTCTCAAATTGACAATCTTTTGGCGGATAGTGGTTCTGGTTTATCTCCTTCTTTGCAAGATTTTTTCAAAGGTGTGCAAGATTTGGCGTCTAACCCACAATCGGTGGCTTCGCGTCAGGCGGTACTGTCCACAGCCGATTCGTTGGCCGCACGGTTTCAAGGCTTGGACAATCGTTTGACTGAGATTCGTGACGGCGTGAATAGCCAAATTAAATCCAGTGTCGTTGTGATTAACTCCTATGCCACGCAAATTGCCAAATTAAACGATTCCATTGCCATTTTGAGTTCGAATGCGACGCAACCACCCAATGATTTGCTCGATCAGCGCGATCAACTCATCACCGATCTCAACAAAGAAGTCAAAGCCAGTATCATCAAGCAAGGCGATGGTACTTACACCGTGTCCATTGGTAATGGGCAACCACTGGTCGTGGGTTCGACCCAGTTTAAATTGGCTGCAGTACCGTCGGC
>JBKJLF010000833.1:0-10664 GCA_046597185.1 Burkholderiaceae bacterium
CCACACTTTGTTTAGGCTTATATAGCAAACATAGCAATTCTGTGAAAATCTGCGGCTCCGAAGTTACCCCTTCATACAAGGTAACAGCCTGCTCTTCATTACCGAAGCCCAATGCACGAAGCAAAGCAAATTCCAATCGCATGAGTGATAGCTTTTCGATTTCAGCAGAATTTTGCAATTGCTTTAGCAATTTACCAAGATGCCATGAATCCGGAAAATATCCATTTGGCTCTTGTCCTGCTACGAAATTTTGCAATGCCAAAAATAATAACTTGGTATCAGGTGGATTTTTTGTGTGAATACAAGCCCAAATTGCGGCTCTTGCTCGCTGAGCTTGCAAAAGTTTTTGCAATGCAAAGTTCAGTTCCTCGCCATTTTCAATATATGCGGGTTGCATCCTTTGCCAATACTCAGCCGCTATCTGCTCACCCATTTCTGTTACAAAATGCCAGGTCGCAGCCTTCGTGGGCAACATGAGCAGTAATCGCACCTGTTTTTCCACATCCCACTTTGCACCTATCCGAAAAACGGCACGAACAACCTCAATGGCTCTTGGCGCGCCAAATTTGCCCAACAACCCGCGCATGCATTGGGTCATCTGTCGTTCAGGCGCAAAATCACTTCCTTTTTCAGCAATCCATGTTGGCCAATCCAAGGTAAGTAATGACATATCTGCCATTGCATAGGCTATCGTTTCCGGTGCGCCGCAGGTTTCAATTAACTGCTCAATTCCAGCCATGCCTTGCGCATGAAATATTTCGGTCAAGGCTTTTGCCTGCAATTCATTGAGGATGCTTGATTCGTCACTATCCGACTGCTTAATTGGCAATTCAACCCAATACGCAGCAAATAACCATCGGTTGCGCACTACCAAATCAACAGGTGCTACCGCGTCATAAGTAACTTCACATTGCCTCAATAAAGGAGCGAGTTCTGCTTCGGGGCTATCATCATAATTACGAAGCCACGTGATCGCATCACGCAAGGCGGCGTACAAAATCTCCTTGTCTTCATCTGATGCGGACGATTTTTGAAACGGCTCAGTCAACGCGATAATTTTTGGCCTGTCTCCTTCATTTCTCAGTGCTGGCTGTCTTAATAATTCTGCGATACGCTTAGGGTTGTTGTGACTCAGTTGTATGATGCGATTTTTTGCTACTTGATGCATTTCGTTAATTTCACTGAGTAATTCACCTTTGCCTGTACACGCATCGTCTTCGCGCCATTTTGGGTGTGCAGCAGGATCCGCAAGTTGCCTCCCCAAATTAGGTAGCAAACCCAATAGCAGAGTAAAAGCCACGGCTTCGTCCTTTTTTATCAGCAAATCCAACACCTTGATGCGCTCTTGCAATCTAGTAGAGGTCTGTGGGAACCAAGGACGAAACAGACCAAACAGGCTATTACTTGGCTTGTTACCCCAATTTCCTTGAATAGGGACGTGGCTAAGTTGCGCCAAAATCAGCACTACGCGTGCAAGCCGACTGCCATCCCAAGCGATGGTTTCCAATGCCCACAAAAGCCCTGCGTGCCAACACTGCCCCATAACACCAGAACTGTCTGATTCAGTCAGCAAACGCGTCACCGGTTTTTCCGGCAAGCGCAAACTGTTTTCGATGGCGGATAAAAATTGTTTTGGTGCCGCCTCTGCCAAGGCGGGCAAATGTGACGCCAAAGAAAGCCAGCGCGTAGCATCCGCATCATCAAGCAATGAAAATACAAGATGCTCAACGCGCTCATCAATGCGTAATGCCTTCAAACTTGCAAAGTCAGGGCCACGCACGGCAAACTTAATTAAGGCATCACAAATCGAACCAAACAGAAAACCTGAATGCGCGGGAACCTTGCCATATACTTGCGCCGCCCAACGCTGATCCTGCGGCAACTCCAATTGCGGGTCTGGCAAAGACAACATTTCCTGTGCAATTAAAAAGAAGCGATCCAATTGTGCTGTGCTAATGCGCTCACCAAACATCGCCAGTAATTCCATTGGTGATTTGGCTTTCCAAATGGAACCAATGCAAATTATCGGCGCATCATCCAATTGCGCCAGTTGCCGCAAATCATTTTCAACCGCTTCATAGGGGCGATTTGCCAGACGCGCCACCACATTTTTGTCCTCTTCATTCAGTGCATTCCATGTACCCAGTAAGCAAAGCATGGCCAAACTTGCTGACTGCGGCAGCGTTAGCCATGCCGGATGCCGAATTGCCGGGTTGTGGGCTTTGTGGCGGCGTAACACGCTCCATGAGCGCCCCGTGCCCAATGCCAGCCGTTTCGCATCGGATTGTTCAATGCCAATGCTCACCAAGGCTTTTTCATAGTCATAAATGTGTGGCCGCTCTATGACCAAAGGTTGGATTTGAGAATTAGCAGGAAAATTACCAACAGCATTTGGGACGATGACTAAAAGCCCTGGGCGCATGACTGGACTTTCGGCGATTTCAGCCGTCGCTGCAATCGCAATTTTTAATGCTGGGTTAGCTTCAACATAACGCCAACCACGACTGCCAGTTACCACCAGAGCGCAATCTACAAGTTTGCGAGGTTTATCATTATCCAACACCGTCGCCACAGCAATTGCTACCGCCTCTTCCACGCTATCAGCACGTATCGTCAGCACTTGTCGGTCATCAGCGCTAGCGGCAAGTCTTGAAATTTCTGCTTTGAGTTTGTCACAACTTGCCTCCCGCCCCATTACCATTGCGGCGCTGGTAATGGCTGGGTTAGATTGTTGTGACCACGTTTGCCAGTGCCTTGTGCATCTCTCCACGCCCTCGCCCAGCAGGCCAATTTCTTCACCAAATTGCAGCGCGACTGGAGAGGATTGCTCTAACCATTGTTCCAAGTCATCTGCATCATATGCACGTACATCGCCCCATTCTTTTTTGGCTACCTGCTCGGCTACCCAAGCTTTCTTTTTCTGCCAACGCCTCGGCGTGACAAATATGAAAGTACTCGCCATTCGTACTTGCTCGCTGGTCCCTGCGGTACGTTTTTGATATTCGCCATTCGCCTTGGATGGAATTTTTTTGTCACATCCTACCTCCCAACATGATGTCTCTTTTGGAACCCAGGCATTGCCTGTCTCACTAAAAAGCACGCCATCCAACCCAGGAGTAAAACTCGAATCCCCCGCAGGAAAAGCAATCTCACGCGTTGCCCCTGCTTGAAAACAAAGGCGGCGAACCAAGCGCGGTAGATCTGTTTGCGCGACCTTTGCCTTGGTTTCTACCCAATGGATGATGTGGGAAGCGGTGATACGCATAAACAATCTCCATATGACATTGGCAAATTTAATGTTGATCTAACAAGCAGCAAAAAACACGAATTAAAGCCAGGCAGCAGCCTTCCAAATTATGACACTGAAACTACTAAAAATCGACAAACAGGAAATAAATACACCGAATAAGTCCAAAGCACAACCAACATGCGCTAACATTGAGCATAATTTTGATTTCTGGCGACAAACAACGTGATGGAGTGTCCAAATGGCCTACGACAACCTGCTCGACTTCCTAACCAACCTCATCGCCGAGCAACTCGCCCGCCAAGCCCCACCGCCGAACAGCCCCAAACCCGGCACGCGCAACCTTGGCTTGAACACGACACGCGGTGGTCGCCAACCGGGCCTTGGCAATTTTCCCGCCAGCGCGGCCCATTTCCCAACCTTGCCCCCCGCTCCGCCCCGCGTACCCGCGCCCAGAGCGGGATCGGTGCGGTTGGCATGGCGCACCCGCGCTAATGGTGCGAAAACAGCACTCAACCGCCCAATCCAATCACTGTAATCACTGCAATCACTGGCCCAAGGCACCAAAACACACCGTAAATGCGCACAATTGCCGCACTTGCTGTTGCTGGGCCGGGGCCAGCGCGCTGCGTGATGCCAGCAAATGCCCGGCCAGCAGGGTGGCGAAATGCTCGCGTTGGCTGGCGCTTTCACACCAGGCGGCGGAAAAGCGGCGGTAATCGTCAGCGCTGGCCTGCAAGGGCATCATCTGCCCGGCCAGTTCAACAGGCAAGGGGCAGTTACGCAGGTTGTGCGCAATCGCGCGGGCGCAGTCCCGGTCAGGGGCCTGCCACCTTGCACGCTCCAATAGGTGGCGCAAAACCATTCGTTAATTCGCCCCGGTAGCGCATGAACCATGGCCGGATCAAGAATCCGACCGGTTGCGCTATCAAGCAGCAATATGCATGGTTGGTTTTTCGCGGGCTGGCCCAATGGCTTTGACTTGACCATGATTTTTGAGCCAAGTTAGCGCAGCATTCCCTGAAGCACCATTGCTAGTTCCTCCGCATCCAGCGCCTCAATCACGCCCATCTGCTGTTCCAGCACCGCCAGCGTCGCTTCGGACGCATCTTGCCCTTGCGCCTGGCGGCTTTCAATCCGGCTCGCCAGTTCTTGCGCTGTGGCTTGCGGCGCAAGAATCGCAAATTCCACCCCGGCTTGCTCTGCCAGCGCGCGAAAGCGCTCACGCTCGGCACGGCGCAAAAACGCCGCATCCACAATCACCGACCAACCCGCCGCCAGCAGTTGCGCGGCCAAATCCGCCAGGCGTTGATAGGTCAGCTTGCTGGCGTCCTGGTGGTAGATGCCGCCATCCAGCGGCGAGGCGCTACTTTCTTGCGCCGCCAGCTTGAACAGACGCTTGCGCTCCACGTCCGAGCGCAGGCGCACGGTGTTGCCGCACGGGTCTGCCAGCAGGCGCTGCATGGCCACCGTCGATTTACCGCTGCCGGACAAACCATGCGTAATCGTCAGGCAGGCCTTGTCCGGGTTCGCCACGCGTTGCGCCAGCGCCAGATACGCACGCGCCGCAGCATAATCCCCCGCGTCATTACCCGCATCCTGCGCTACCCGCAAGGCCGCCACCTTGGCCCGCACCAGTGCGCGGTAGACGGCATAAAACCGCAGCAGTGTCGCCGCCGCGTAATCGCCCGTGTCACTTAACCATTGATTGAGCAAGCTCGCCGCCAAACCGGCATGACCATGATCCAACAAGTCAATATAAGTGAAAGCAATTTCGCTAGCCACATCAATCCAGCGCAAGGCTTGGTTAAACTCAATGCAATCAAACAGGGTCACGTGGCCATCAATCAAAACCAAATTTCCCAAATGTAAATCACCATGGCATTCGCGCACAAAGCCTTGTGCCTTACGCGCGCCAAACTGCGCTTGCAAGCGCGCAAACGAAGCTTGCGTCCAGGCGCGCAAGGCCGCCAGTTGGCGTTGATCTTCTGGCCGTTTCAGCAAGGTTTCCAATTCATCGAAATTTTCCAGCGCCTGCGCCAGCACTTGCGCAGGCGCGCCAAAGGGTGTATCGGGCGCGGCCACGGCGGCAGCAACGTGAAATGCCAGCACCGCATCGGATAATTGGCGGATATGCCCGTTTGTCAGCTCGCCGCGCGCGCAAACATGATCGAGCCGCCCGGCTTCATCAAAACGGCGCATCTTGAGCGCATATTCGATGGCGTCGCCAGTAACAGGCTGGCCCAGGCGGCCCAGCGTGGGCTGCTCGGGTGTACCGCCAATTGCCACCACATCCAAATACAACTCCGGCGCAAAGCGGCGGTTCAGGCGCAACTCATCCTCGCAGCAGACACGGCGCTGTTCCAGTGTGCCGTAATCGAGAAACGGCAACGTCAACGGTTTTTTGATTTTGTAGGCAAAATCCCCCGCCAGCAACACCCAAGAGATATGGGTTTGCATCATTTCCACGCCAGCAGCCGGGTCGGGGTAGCGCGCCGGGTCGAGCAGGGCGTTAATCAAGGGTGGCAGATTGGGGTGCGGTGCCATGTTGCCGTGGGGATCTGTTTGTTTCGGTAAAACCATAATTTACTCCCTGAATGCGAATAATGTGCTTAAATGCCAGTATATCCCTGTTCCCATCAACCTTGGAGCGTAACATGACCGATCTGGAAAAAGCCAAAGCCACCCAACTGGCCAATATTGAAAAGCGGTGCGGCAAAAGTTTGAATGAGTTGTGTCAATTATTAAAAGCCTCCGGCTTGGTCAAGCACGGCGAGCTACTGGCCCATTTAAAACAAACCCTGGCCATGGGCCATGGCGATGCCAATGCCATGGTGCATTATTATTTTGCCCAGACCACTCCGGCCACCGCCGCATCCAACGATACCTCAGCAGCTACGTCCGACGCTGACCCACTGGATGCGATTTATACCGGCCCGAAAGCGGCATTACGCCCGATCCACGAGGCCTTCATGCAAATGATGGCTGGCTGGGGCGAATTTGAACGTGCGCCCAAAAAGACCTATGTTAGCCTGCGCCGCAAAAAACAGTTCGCTATGCTGGGGCCAGCCAGTCAATCCCGGGTTGAATTGGGCTTGAATATGAAGGGTGTTGCCGCCACCGACCGACTCATCGAGCAAGCTGCTGGCGGTATGTGCCAGTACAAGGTAAAAATCAGCACTGTCAGCGAGATCGATGCCGAATTAATGGCATGGGTGCGTATCGCGTTTGATAGCGCAGCTTGAGTGTACGCGGATCAATGCGGTGCCCAGCATGTAAAGTTGGCAGCATCTTTTTTACCTCCGGCCGATTGTAATCAAACCAATCACTTGACAATTTTCCCGGCGCTTATCTATAATTGATTAATTAAACTTTAACAATCAACATGAAGCTCTCCCATCCATTCCGCGTTATTGTCGCTTTTGTTACGCTGTTTAGCCTGCTGTTCATGCAGCTCGCGATTGCCGCCTACGCTTGCCCGGTGATGGCATTAGGCAGCGATGAGGGCAGGGCGTTGGTGGTGATGAGTTCTGCCATGCCCGGTTGCGCAGGCATGGATGCAAAACAACCCACGTTGTGCCAAGCCGCATCCCAAAACGAGTTGGCCAAACAGTCGCTGGACAAACCACCCGGCCCCGACGTGCAAGCCTTTATCGCCGCCACCCTGGTTCTGGCCGTGCAAATCGGCCCGCTGCCCACCAACCAGACATGCAACACCCTCGATTTTGCCACGCTGCGCCGCGCTACCTCGCCTCCCATTGCCATCTTGCATTGCTGTTTCCGCATCTGATTTTTCACTTTACCCAATCTGCCTTGATTGCAGTGCTGTACGCCGCCGCCCCTTGGCCGCTCAGGCCTTGCAATGATGTTATTGATTTTGCTAGTTGGGAGTGGATATGTTCATTGTTTCAAATAAGATTTCTCAAGCCTTGGGCTGCGCGCTGTTGGCCATGGTATTGTCTGCGCTGAACACAGATCAGGCCAAGGCGCAAGGCTTGAGCCTGGAAGCGGCGCAGCGCTTGGCGCTGACGCGTTCGCGTGCGTTGGCGGCGCAAGACCTGGGCGTTACCGCCGCGCAAGAGATGGCGGTGGCGGCCAAACAATTGCCCGACCCGGTGTTGCGTGGCGGCGTTGATAATTTACCCGTCAGCGGGCCGGATACGGGCAGCCTGACGCGTGATTTTATGACCATGCGCCGCATCGGTGTGATGCAAGAAATCACCCGCAGCGACAAACGCCAACTGCGCGCCGAACGTTTTGAGCGTGCCGCCGACAAATCTCGTGCCGAAAAAGCGGCGACCACCGCCGACATTGAGCGCGATACCGCCATCGCCTGGTTGGAGCGTTATTACGCTGAGCAAATGGCGGCACTGGTGCAAGAACAGGCGGCGCAAGCCAGGCTGGAAATTGAAGCCACTGAAGCGGCGTATCGCTCCGGGCGCGGTAATCAGGCCGATTTATTTGCCGCAAAAAGCGCGCTGGCCATGATTGATGACCGCGCCGCTGAATTCCAAAACAAAATCCAACGCGCCAAAACCATGCTCAGGCGCTGGGTGGGTGCGGCGGCAGAGCAAGCTTTAAGCGGGCCAGCCGATAGCGCTACCGTGCGACTGGATGCGGGCGCACTCGACCTACAATTGTCACATCACCCTAAAATTGACGTTCTCACGCGCCAGGCCGAGATTGCCGAAGCCGAGGCCAAACTGGCCGCTGCCAACAAGCGCTCAGACTGGAGCGTGGAATTGGCGTTTCAGCAACGCGGGCCGGCCTTTTCCAATATGGTATCGCTGGGCTTTTCCATCCCTTTGCAATGGGATCAAA
The DNA here is from genome assembly GCA_046597185.1 of Burkholderiaceae bacterium. GTDB lineage: Bacteria > Pseudomonadota > Gammaproteobacteria > Burkholderiales > Burkholderiaceae_D > CAMBDR01. Next base: position 8,069 of record JBKJLF010000833.1, read on the forward strand.
AAAACCGCCAGGGGCGTGAATTGGCGGCCAAGCTGGCCATGGCAGAACAGGCCAGGGCTGAGCGTGACGACATGCTGCAAAGCCATGTCGCCGAAACCCGCGCCATGCTGGACGAATGGCAAAACAAACGCCAACGCAGTGCGCGCTATGATGCCGAACTGCTGCCGCTGGCGCAACAACGCAGCACGGCGATACTGGCGGCTTATCGCGGTGGCAAGGCCAACTTGCTTGATTTGCTGGCGGTGAAACGCAGTGAAATCGATCTGCGCCTGCAAGCACAGCAACTGCAAGCCGAAACCGCGCGCCTGTGGGCGCAAACTAACTTCGTGTTTCCGCTCTCTGCTACCTCCATCAATAAGGTTACCCCATGAAAAGCATCTATTCCCCCCTGATTGTGGCTGTCGCGGTGGGCCTTGGTGGCTATGGTCTGTATCAGTTTGGCATGCAGCAAGGCATGAAGCATGCGCCTGCGGTAGCTGCAGCCAGTGCTGGCAACGCTTCCGGCCCGGCCATGGCCGCTGGCGGCGAGAAAAAAGTTTTGTACTGGCATGACCCAATGGTGCCAACGCAAAAGTTTGACAAGCCCGGCAAGTCGCCGTTTATGGATATGCAATTGGTGCCCGTGTATGCCGAATCCGGCGGTGAGGGTGATAGTGTGGGCGCGGCTGGCAGTGTGAATATCAACCCGCAGGTGCAGCAAAATCTCGGCATCCGTAGCGCTGATGTGGTGCGCGGTAGCTTGAACACGGTATTGACGGCGGTGGGCAATGTGGCTTACAACGAGCGCGATAGCGCCATGGTGCAAGCGCGCAGCAATGGCTTTGTCGAAAAGTTGTTGGTGCGTGCGCCGCTCGACCCGGTGCGCCGTGGCCAGGTTCTGGCAGAATTATATGTGCCCGATTGGGTGGCCGCGCAAGAAGAGTTTTTGCTGGTGCGACGCATGCAGGCGGGTGCGGGTGCGGGGGGAAGCGCAAGCGCGGGCGTAAGCACAGGCACAAGCGCAAATGCGCGCCTGCCCGCCAGCCTGCTGGACGCAGCACGCCAACGCATGCGCCTCTTGGGTATGAGCGATGAGCAAATTCGTTTGGTTGAAAGCGGCGGTAAGGTGCGGGCACATATTCCCGTCACCGCACCGATTGATGGCGTGGTCGCCGAACTTGCCATGCGCGAAGGCATGACCGTGATGACGGGCGCGCCGCTGTTCCGCATCAATGGCTTGCGCACGATATGGGTCAATGCCGACATCGCCGAAAACGCATCTGCCCAGGTGCGCACTGGTAGCGAGGTTCAAGCGCGCACCCCGGCGCTGCCGGGCGTCGTGTTCAGCGGTAAAGTCAACGCCATCTTGCCCCAGGTGGATAGCGCCACCCGCACCCTGAAGGCGCGCATCGAGCTGCAAAACCCGCAGGCTCAGTTAGTACCGGGGATGACAGTGGCGCTCAATTTTGCCAGCCCGGTGCGTAGCGATGTCTTGCTGGTGCCAAGCGAAGCGATAATCGTCACCGGCACCCGCAGCGTGGTGATGGTGGTGCAGGGCGGTGGTAAATTCTTGCCAGTGGAGGTGGAAACGGGCGGCGAAAGCCAGGGGCAGACTGAAATTCGCAAGGGCTTGCAAGCCGGGCAAAAGGTGGTGGTGTCGGGCCAGTTCCTGATCGATTCCGAAGCCAGCTTAAAAGGCAGCGGCACGCGCATGGAGGCCGGATCGGCGATGGCGGCGGCGTCAACTTCTGCGGCGGCCCCGGCCATGTCATCCGCATCGGCATCGTCGTCAGCATCCGCATCCGCAGGAGCCAAACCATGATGGCGCACCTGATTCGCTGGTCGATCGCCAACCGTTTTCTCGTGCTGCTGGCCACCTTCATGCTCAGCGTCTGGGGCATCTGGTCGATTGGGCGCACGCCGCTGGACGCGATACCTGATTTATCGGACGTACAAGTGATCATCCGCACCAGCTACCCCGGCCAGGCCCCGCAAATCGTGGAAAACCAAATCACCTATCCACTCACCAGCACCATGCTCTCGGTGCCGGGGGCCAAAACCGTGCGCGGTTATTCTTTTTTTGGCGATTCTTTCGTCTATGTGCTGTTTGAAGAAGGCACCGACCTGTACTGGGCCCGTTCGCGCGTGCTGGAATACCTGAACCAGGTACAGTCGCGCCTGCCCGCGCAAGCCAAAGCTTCACTCGGGCCGGATGCCACCGGCGTGGGCTGGGTCTATGAATACGCCTTGCAAGACCGCAGCGGCAAAATGGACTTGTCGCAACTGCGCGCACTGCAAGACTGGTTTTTGAAATATGAACTCAAATCGCTACCCAATGTATCGGAAGTGGCCAGCATCGGCGGCATGGTGCGCCAGTACCAGATTCAGCTCGACCCGAATAAAATGCGTAGCTACAATATTGCGCATGGCAAAATCATTGAAGCGGTGCAAAAAGCCAATCAGGAAAGCGGCGGTTCGGTGCTGGAGTTGGGCGAGGCCGAATACATGGTGCGCGCTACGGGTTATTTGAAAACGCTGGATGATTTCCGCAAGATTCCGCTGCTCACCACCGACGCCGGGGTCTCGGTGCGACTGGGCGATGTGGCGCGCATCCAGT
>JBKJLF010000410.1:0-6867 GCA_046597185.1 Burkholderiaceae bacterium
GCCAACATTCTTTTCAACAATACATTTCAATTTACAAGCTCCACTGACAGTTTCTAAGTAATGTCAAAAATGCAGTACGACAACCCGCCCTTCCGTAGCGCAACATAGCCTCCCCCCTGTCGCATCAGCTTGAAAAAGATTGGTATTCCGAACCAATCAAAATCAATTTTAAATTTTCTTGACTTCATCTTTAATCGAGGCCGATAATGAGGCACCAGCCTCAGTCTTACGGGCATTAAATAAAAGCTATTAATTTGTACTCAGACAAGGATTCGTCATGTCAAATACTTCAAAAAAATCAACTTTTGGCAGGATTGCAGCCAAGGTTAGCGTCCTGCTCATTCCATTTCTACTCTCCAGCTTTACCAGTCTTTGTCTTGCGGGTGTGAGCAATCCAATTTTCTCCAATGATGCCACCACAATCACACTGAAATATACTTATACTGGCACACCCAAAGAACGACAAATTTATTTCGACACCGATATTAAATCCACAACTGGTCACACCGTTGGCGGCTTGGGCGCTGATTTCCTCTTAGTTAACAGCAACTTATATCGCTACACCGGAACCGGGGGCTATAACTGGTCTTGGGCTCTTGTGCGTAAAGTCAGTTATCTGGATACTGGCACCATGGTTAAATGGGTGGTTTCACGCTCAGCCTTAAATTGGCCGCCGTCCATGCGCATCATCGCCAAAACCCTTGATCCAACCCAGGTCAGCGCAACCCTGACACTGAGCTATCAAACCACGTTAGCCCCCTTGAGACGCGACCCGCTACGCTGGCCATATGCCAGTGACAGTATTTGGAATATGCCAATCGGCAGTAATGCCGTCTACACGCCCGCAAATTTACCGGCAGTACCAAGCAATGATCCTTGGTCGCCCATGCCACAGCTCGAATACGAGCGTATTATCTTCCGCCCTGAAGCGCCAAAAACCAAAATCTATTACAACCCGTCGGCTTGGGCAATTGGTGCCAACCGTTGCACGCCTACCACAACCCTGCTCGATACGCTGCCTTTTCCCGATAGTTTCATCGTCGCTAACAGCCGCTACAACAATGGCGCTGTGATTTTGGAGGCCGATGGACGCACGCTCAGCCAATCCCAGCCATTGACTCGCTGCACTTATGGCTCGGTTGCCACTGCCTTACTCACCTTTGCGCCAACTGATTTATACGGCAACGGTATTACAGGCGCACACGGTGGCTCGTATATGTCAGTGCTGGGCGGCACCATCCGGGTTGGAGAATTACGCCCCGGCGGCCAAGCGCCGCGCCATGCATTAAAAATTGATGTGGATACCCGTGATGTTTTAGCACCTTGCGCCGTCCGGGCCGATTGCTTCCGCTGGCCAGCCCAAACCTCGGATATTGATGCCGTCGGCTATTACGGATCAATCAACCCAAATGCACCAAAAGGCATGAAAATGGGGGCCTTACTTGCCATTCCGCCAACACGCGATATTACACGAATGGGCCTTGAAACCGAACCGGGCCGCCAATTGGCCTGGACCTTGCAAAACTATGGCATGTATATTGTAGACACCGTGGGTGGGCCAGGCTACACCTTTGCGGTGGAAGAAGGCTCAGAAGGTTCGGTGGCCGCGCAGTTTCAACGCGACTATGGCCACCCAATGGAACAACGGGTACGCGACAATACGCCTTGGACCCGCGATTTCCAACGCTTACTCACGGCACTCTGGCTGGTGGACAACAATTCGCCCACCAGTATTGGCGGTGGTGGAACACCGCGCCAACCCCTGGCACCGCCACTGCCCTGATTGGCAATGAATACTGGCCCGAAAAAAGCGTCGGGCATGCGATAATACGGCATCTTGATTAGCCTAAAGTTCGCCATGCCCACTTTCGCCCGCCTACAAAACGACACCTTTCTACGCGCGCTGTTGCGCCAACCAACCGATTACACCCCGCTCTGGCTGATGCGTCAGGCGGGGCGTTATCTGCCGGAGTATCGCGCTACCCGCGCCCGTGGCGGCTCGTTTATGGGCTTGGCGACCAATCCAGCATATTGCACCGAAGTAACGCTGCAACCCATCGACCGTTATGGCCTGGATGCGGCGATTTTGTTTTCTGACATTTTGACCGTCCCCGATGCCATGGGCTTGGGATTATTCTTTGCCGAAGGCGAAGGCCCCAAATTTGAGCGCCCTTTACACGATGAAGCCAGCATTTTGGCGCTGCAAGTGCCACCTTTGGAAAAACTCGATTATGTGATGCAAGCGGTCACGCAAATTCGCCATGCGCTGGCCGGACGCGTGCCCCTGATCGGCTTTTCCGGCAGCCCCTGGACTTTGGCTTGCTATATGGTGGAAGGCGGCGGTTCGAAAGAATTTCACCGCATCAAAACCCTGATGTATCACCGCCCCGACTTGATGCATCATATTTTACAAGTCAATGCCGATGCGGTGGCGGCGTATTTAAATGCCCAAATTGATGCTGGCGCGCAAGCGGTGATGATTTTCGATTCTTGGGGTGGGGTATTGGCCGATACCGCCTATCAGCAATTTTCATTAGCCTATATGCAAAAAGTTGTCAACCAACTCAAACGTGAACACGACGGGCAACGCATCCCCTGCATCGTGTTCACAAAAGGCGGTGGCTTGTGGCTGGAACAAATCGCCGCCATCGGGGCCGATGCGCTGGGTTTGGATTGGACTGTCAATTTGGGACAGGCGCGCGCACGGGTTGGGCACCAAGTGGCCTTGCAAGGCAATCTTGATCCGGCCGTACTATTTGCCAATCCACAACAGATTGAAGCGGAAGTGGCGCGCACCCTGGCTGAATATGGCGCGCCCGCAACAGGTTATGTTTTTAACCTTGGACATGGCATTTCACAATTCACGCCCCCCGATGCGGTTACCACTTTAGTCCATGCGGTGCACAGCATGAGTGGCAAAAAGTCCTTATAAAACCGGGGCTTGGCGAACACTCTGAAGAAACTACCGGAACCGGGGTCAAAGGGCAAATGTGAAGCCCTATTGTAAAAATTCGCGCACCAGTTATGCACAAAAATGGTGCTCCTGCACAGTTGCAAAAATAATTTTTGGTCCTTGTTACAAATTTTGTTAAGTCATTGATTTTAAACAAGAATTTTTTTTGCCCGGATTTTGGGCAATCTGTTGGAAGCCGCATAAATACTAGCGCCCCGGGCTGTCAAGGGGGTGTTTTCCACAAAGTTATCCACAGATATTGTGGATAGCTCAAAAAACCCTTATGAAACCGTAGCTTATGGGCTTTTCTTCACAAAATGACGACCTGCATCCTGAAAATCGCGCTCGATACGCCGCTTGACATTTGCTTTGATTATTCCTGGAGCATGGCCGATGGTGTGCCGCAGCCGGGCCAATTGGTACAAGTGCCTTTTGGCAAGCGCGAAATGACAGGCTTGATCGTTGGCATCCAACAAGAGTCAAGCGTCGCCGCCAACAAGCTCAAAGCGGCGATCAGCATCACACAACAGTTGCCTGCTTTATCGGCGCAATGGATTGCTTTATGTCAATTTGCTGCCGATTACTATCATCGCCCTTTGGGTGAGGTGGCGCTACCGAGCTTGCCCAAAAATTTGCGCAAGGCCGATGGGCTGGCTTTAAATCGCGCCTTAAAAAAAGTTGCGGCTGAAAAATCAACAAAACCTGCCGCTGCACACGAGCAACAAACACCGCCGCTCAATGATGAGCAGCAAAGCGCGGTGCAGGCGATTAGCCAAGCCCAAGGGTTTACCCCGTTTTTATTGTTCGGCATCACCGGCAGCGGCAAAACCGAAGTGTATTTGCAAGCGAGCGCGCATATTTTGGCGCGTGACGCCAGCGCGCAAATCCTGATCTTGGTGCCCGAAATCAACCTGACACCACAACTTGAAAATAATATCCGGACGCGCTTTCCCGGCTTACAGTTGGCAACCTTGCACAGCAGCTTGGCCGAAGGCGAACGCACCCGCCACTGGTTGGCAGCGCACTTGGGGCAAGCCAATATCATTCTCGGCACGCGTTTGGCGATTTTGGCTTCGCTACCCAATTTACGCCTGATTATTATTGATGAAGAACATGATCCTTCCTACAAGCAACAAGAAGGTTTGCGTTATTCGGCCCGTGATTTGGCGGTATGGCGCGCGCGTCAATTGGGCATCGCCGTGGTGTTGGGTTCGGCCACCCCTGCGTTGGAAAGTTGGCAGCAAGCATTATCGGGGCGCTACCAAAAACTCACGCTCAGCCAGCGCGCCGTGCCCACTGCACGCATGCCGTCGATTCAATTAATCGATACCAGCCACGATAAACCCAAAGACGGCCTCACTTTGCGCTTGATCACGGCGATCCGGCAACGCCTGGAGCTGGGCCAGCAAAGCCTGTTGTTTTTAAACCGGCGCGGCTATGCCCCGGTGCTGTGTTGCGAAGCCTGTGGCTGGATTAGCAATTGCAGCCGCTGCACCGCCTTTATGGTGTTGCATAAACCGGAACAACGCTTGCGCTGCCATCATTGCAGCCTGGAATTACGTATTCCGAAGTATTGCCCGGATTGTGGCAATATTGATTTACAAGCGCTGGGGCGCGGTACCCAGCGCATTGAGGAAGGTTTGCAAAGCCTGTTCCCCACCGCACGTTTGCTGCGCATCGATGCCGATTCCACCCGTTTAAAAGGCAGCGCCCAGGCCGCGTTTGAGCAAGTACATCAGGGTGAGGTGGATATTTTGATCGGCACCCAAATGGTGGCCAAAGGGCATGATTTTAAGCGGCTTGGCCTGGTCGGCATACTGAACCCGGACAACGCCCTGTTTTCGCACGATTATCGCGCCAGCGAACGCTTGTTTGCCCAGTTGCTGCAAGTGGCGGGGCGCGCTGGCCGCGCCGCCTTGCAAGACAGTGAAGTGTTAATTCAAACCCGCTACCCGCAACATGTGTTGTATGCGGCGATCATGCGTCAGGATTACCCGCAATTTGCCAGCCATTTGCTGGCCGAACGGCAGCAAGCGGCCTTGCCGCCCTTTATTTATCAGGCCCTGCTGCGCGCCCAGGCGACAGAACTCTCGGTGGCACTGGAATTTTTACAGCATGCCAGCACTTGTATGGAGCACAGCGGCATCACCATCCACCAACCGATTCCACTCACGGTCACCCGGGTGGCGAATAAGGAAAGGGCGCAATTGCTGCTCGAATCTGGCTCCCGCCCCGGTTTGCAGGCATTTTTAAAACAGTGGCTGAGTATCTTGCGGCAACACAAAAGCCGGGCCGATTGGTCGCTGGAAGTGGACCCGGTTGATATTTAGCGCCTATTTAGCCGATGTTCAGAATCGCTTGATGAACTTACTCCTGTTTAAGTGCCAGCAACATTTCCATTAATTGCGCAAAGCGTTGCTGCCCCGGCGCAAGTTGCTCCACCGTCATCAAGACATCTTTCGCTTCGGCCGCCATATCCGCATCATAGCCATGCTTTTGCATGCTGGAAATCATGATTTGCGCGCAATTAAACAAGACCCGCATATTGCTAGGCAACTTCAGGCGCAAATTGCGCATCCATTCCACCGCCTCGGCCATTTTGCCGGTTTTCCACAACAGCACGCCACGGTTCATGGCGTCGGAGGATTCTTTGCGTGAATCATGGATGATTTTCGCGCCCTCTTCACCCATGCGCGCGCCCTCGAAGATTTCTTGCACTTCGGCCAGCAGCACTTCATTATCATGATTGTTTTTCGCCATTTCGGTCAGTAACTCGACCGGCGGCTCTTTTACCCCCACCGCAAACATCAAGCGCGCCATATCCAGGCAAATTGCCGGTGCCGGGCGCGCCGAGGTGGCGGCCAACATATCACCCAATTCATCGCCTGCTTTGCGTGCCCGTTTATAGTCGCCACTTTCATGGTAGACCATGCCTTCGGTGATTTTGGTGCGTAAACGGATGGAAGGACTGTTGTATTCACGCTGCACCGAGGTTAATAGTTCCAGCGCTTCTTTGGGTTCATTTTTCATGCCGCAAATACGCGCCAGACCAAGATGTGCATCCGGGGTGCGTACCACAGAAAAATGCCCGACCGCCACTGATTTGCGAAACGCTCTTTCGGCCACATCGGTTTTGCCTATTTTCATGGCGCTTTCACCCAGATTCAGTTGCCGCATCACCGAATTGGGCGATAACTTGGCAGCCCGCTCCAGAATCTTGACCGCCTCTTCCATTTGGCCCTGATGTTGATAAATCGCCGCCAGTTGATCATAGCCATCAATAAAATAGCGGTTGCCTTCGATAATTTGGCGGTACATGCCTTTGGCCACCTCATACTCATTTTTCAACATATGAATTTTAGCCAAACCAGCGGTGGCCCAATCGAAATCACGCGAAGCCAGCACGCGTTGATAAATCTCGCGCGCCGGCTCCAGCTCGCCACTGCGCATCAGCAAGGTGGCTTGCATGCGTAACAAGTCCAGCGCATGGGCTTTATGCACACTGATTTGCTGCCCACACAATTTGGCGGCGTGCAAATAATCTTTATCTTTATAGGCTTGATCAATCGCGCGGAAAATTTGCTTTTTCAGCCACACCCGGTTCAAGCGTGAGAGCAACACTTCTTCGGTGATGGGTTTGATCAAATACGCGTCCGGTTGATGCTCGGCATTGCCCATCACCGATTCGACGCTTTTTTCGGCCGATACCACAATCCATACCGTAGTGGGGCGGATTAATTCGCGCACCCGTGCCTCTTCCAGCACTTGCTGGCCATTTTTGCCTTCGCCCAGATTATAGTCACACAGCACCACATCATAGCGGCTTTGTTGCAACAAGGTCATAGCCTCGCCACCAGTGCCCGCCTGATCCACATAACGTGCGCCCAAGTTGCGCAAACTCTCACGCAACAGTT
>JBKJLF010000415.1:0-8499 GCA_046597185.1 Burkholderiaceae bacterium
CCGGCTACAACTTGATTTGCGCTTTCCGAACCAGTGGCATGATGCCGAGAGCGGATTGCACTATAATTACCAGCGCTATTACGACCCCGAGAGTGGGCAATATTTAAGCCCTGATCCGATTGGCATGGCGGGCGGGATGCGTGCGCAGGGGTATGTGGGGAATCCGAGTGTTTGGGTTGATCCGTTGGGGTTGATTAAATGTGGTTTGACAGGCGACGATGTTGGCAGTGCCACCAATCTACCTGTTGTCAAACCGGGTTCACCACAATGGAAAAAGGCAATTGAGACGATTGGCGCTCGCGGAAAATCAAATTTCAGAACGGAAAACCGCACCATTGCGGAAAGGCTTTTGCATGCATCGAAAAGCAATATGAACGAACAACCAACCTATACCAAAGCAATCTACAAAAAGGGCTATGAGCACCACCCTGACGAGTCGAATACAAATAATGCGCCAGAGAACAATCTTCCGCACATCAAGTGGATAGATTGGGAAAGTGGCAAATCTAATGGTGGAGCAGGGCATATATTTTATGAATAATTTACTGTTTGACGAAAACGCGTTCGCTACCGCATGGCGCTTCAATTCCCCCGACTGTAAGTTGACCGACCCGGAAAAAGCGAAACTGGTTTTTTTATACCCATGGCAGGCGTGTGTTTTATGGGAGGAGGAAATTTCGCGAGACCACAGCCATTTAATGAACATACCATCCGATACCATTACGGTATTACATAAAACTGTGCTGGATTTCGATTTGCCTGAATCAGGCGAACAATTCTTTCACACACAACTTGGGCTGATCTCAACAGTTATTTTTTTCTGGGGACCACAATGCGCTTGCCTTGTACCAGTACCAATTTTAATCAAGGCTTGGACTGATTTTTTCTATCCTTCCGATGAAAATTCGATTGTCTGTGCATTTAATAAACCGGAGAAGATATTTTCATTTGAGAATACTTTTTTCAGTGTAATACGGGGCTAGTATGGCATTTTGCGCTCGCGGGTATGTGGCTTATCCGAGCGTTTGGATTGATCCGTTGGGGTTGAATTAGTGTGGTAGCCTGGGTGTAGGCCGACGCGGCGCTTTAAATCAGGCAAAGCGTGATCTCGGGATTCAAAGAGTTAGGAGTTTTCAATGACATGCTGGACTGATCTGGTGCTTGATGCTGAAAAAATAAAAGCCATTTTCCCAAAGACAACCCCCCTGTGTCAAACTAATGTGAGCCAATCTCCCCAACGGCTTTAATGAAGGCAGCGCCCGCATGCAACAACAAATATTGGCAGCAGTCGCACATCATGGCCCCCAGACCCTTTGCATCAGGCGATAGCCGTCAGGATCATGTCGCGCCAGTTCTGCCCGGATGCGCACTTTTTTTAATTCCTCCCAATGCATCGCCTGCTAATCTGTCAGCTTGCGTAGCCATGCCATCAGGCGCTGGTTGAAGCTGTTTTTGATGGTGTCGGCTACCACTACGTCCCCCGTGCTGCTGTCAGTGATATTGACATGCTTGCTATCATCATGATTGGCTACGACATGCGGACGATCTCCGTAGATGTGTTGCGTAAAGTGCTGGTGGATTTCCCTGGCCTGGGTGGCGGCAGAGATAAATGTTTTCAACACCTGGTCAACGTGGTAGGTATTGCCCGAGTCCGCCACGTAATCGTTTTGGCCGCGTGCGACCATGGCCAGCAATTGGCGGTACGGGGCTTTTTCTGCCTCGCGCGGGCTTGCGCGCTCGCGTAGTGTGGGTGCGGCCGTGCGCGCGCTGGCGGGCAGGGCGACAAATTCCTTATAATCGATGGTCAGGCGTTGCAAAATCTGTTGGATGTCGTCACGCAAAATCACCAGATAATCCTTGGCATCCGGCCCCTGCACCCAGATTTGCAGCTTACGCAACTGGTAATCCACTTGCAGCAGGGCGCTGGCTTGCAGCTCGCTGGCGGCCAGCACCACGCCGGTTTGCCATACAGTTTGGTGGTGGATTTCGCGGTGGCGGGTGACGATCAATTCGGGCATGATGTGGCGCGGCAAAAATACCTCAAATACCAGTTCAAACGCCAGCGCGTCGGTTTTGTATACGGCAAGTTCCGGCTGGTTGGCCGCCAGTAGCGCGGGTATGATCAGGGTGTCACGCTGGTCGGGCAGGCAATAGCAGAGCTTGAATTCGCGCATCGCTTCCATGATCAAGTCGCAATGGGCGGCGGAATAGGTGAGCACGTTGCCATTGTCGTCGGCTACGCTTTCTTTGCTGAGAATGGCCACGATTTCGCGCGTGCTAAGGTGGGCGCGCTTGGCATACATCAGGGTGTAAATGCCATAGGTGAGCCAACGCGGGTTGAGTACGTAGCCATCGACAAAGGGTAATTGCTTGAAATGGATGATGACACCCAGGTTATCCAGCGTGGTCAGTAAAAAGTCGCGCTTTTGCGCTTCATCCAGATTGACCTGATTTGTCTCGCATAGCGCATCAAAATCGGGCTTGGCCAAAAACGACGATTTGCTGTCACGCAGGGCTTGTAGCAGGGCAAACTGCGGTGCGGTAAACATCACCTGATGCGTGCCCAGCGTGCGCAGTTGCTGGCAAAATTCCTGGTAAAAGTCGTCATAGTGCGATTTGTGCGTGGTTTTGGCTCCGGTACAGGAGAGTGGGCAATATTTGACGATGTTGGGGTATTTTTGCCGTAACAAGCCCATGTCCAGGTTTAGATCGGCCTGGTCGGCGCGGTTGCCGACGATGATGACGGCAGAATTGCCGCCAAAGTTTTTGACGTGTTCCAGCCAATATTCGGCTTGCCCGGTGGCGCTGATTTCGCTGCGGGCGCTGATCACCAGTACGTACAGGCAGGCTTCGCGCAAAAACAGTTGGTGCGTGGCATGCACCATGACTTGGCCGCCAAAGTCCCAAAAATGGCCCTGGATGGCGGTGTCGGGCACGCGCCATTCGTGGATATCGATACCGACGGTTTGCTTTTCCTGTGGGCATACCTCCTGGTTGTGTAGGACGCGGATCAACGATGTTTTACCGGCTTCGCCATAGCCGATAAAAATGGCGCGCACGCGGTTCAGGGGTTTTACATCGGGTTTGTCGCGCAATTGCAGGAGGTAGGCATTGATTTGGGCTGCGCCTTGCGATTCGATTGATTCAGGTAGCAGCGCGGCTTGGCGCAGCATGGCAATGGCTGGCGCTTTGCCGTTCAGCCTGTCCAGATAAAAATCCAGCCAATAGGCAAAACCGGGGTCAAGTGTTTTGGCTGCCGTGGCCAGATCTTGCAAAAATGACTGGAATGGCTTGGGCAAACCATTGGGCCATAATGGCAGGGTGAGAAACTGGTTTTTTGAATATTGCTTTGAAATTATAAGCGTAATGTCAGCGTTAATCGAATCAATGATATAATGCCTTTCGGCGGCGGCGGCGGCGGCGTAGGCGGTGGCCGCTTTACGCGCAACGGTAACTAAGTCTTTTTCACCATGTCCGGACAAAACAGCAACATTACACGCCGCAAACATCGCAAACAAATGTTCAGCTCTTTTTTCTTGCGGCCAAAACCAAAAAACTTCCTGATTTCCCTGACGTTTGCGCGCCAGCAAGGGTAACACGGGTAGCGCCACTCGCGCCGCAAACGCTACCGCTGCTTCTTTTGGCAAAGTCTGCAATTGTGCTTTTATCTGTTGCCTGAATTCGTCCTGATCCATACGCCCCGCTACCTGACTGAAACTTGCAGTATAGCGCCAAAACCCGCCCAGCAACCAACCAAATGCTGCCCATTGCGCCCCCAACCCTTTTCCAGTTCTATTTTGGGTTATAGTCATGGCTTGCCTTTGGTTTTGTCAATTTTGATGTAAGCGGGATCATACAACGATGGATCAGCCAACCTTTTCTCATTTATTGCCAAAATTGCCGCAGCAAACCGCATTCACCCTGCTGGAAATGCTATGCGTCATCGCCATTATCGCCATCTTATCGGCCCTGGCCCTGCCATCCTGGCAGCATCGCACCATCCGCCTGCAAATCGAAGCCGCGCTCCCCTTGGCTGATATCCCCAAAGCCAAAGTCGCCGAGCAATACGCCTTACTGCAAACCTTCCCCATCGATAATGCCGCAGCCGGTTTACCCGTAGCAGAAAAATACGTCAGCCTGCATATCAAATCTGTCACCATTAACGATGGCGTGATTCATTTGCGCTTCGGTAATTCAGCCCACCCCCTGCTGCAAGATAAAGTCATCAGCCTGCGCCCCGCCGTCGTTACCGATGCACCAATTGTGCCCGTTGCATGGATTTGCGACAAAGCCAACGTGCCCGACAAAATGACGGTGCATGGCGACAACCAAACCAGTGTGCCGAAAGAATTCATGCCCTTGTTTTGCATGGCAAGAAAATAAGAACGCCAGAAAAAACGCCGTAATGCCCTCAGGCATGATAATTGCTCCAAGAAAACATAGTAAGATAGCTGAACCATGGCCATGGCGGGCACTGTCTGCCGGGGTATTTTGCGGATGTTTTGCGGATGTTTTGTGATTGGGCGCGGGTAATCATGAGAACAGGCAATATGCAATGGGTGATTTTTTGGTGGCTGGCCTGCTTCCATTGGGCCTGGGCGGGCTCAGTTGCGCCAGGACTGGTTGCGCCAGGCTCAATTGCGTCAGGCCAAATTGCGCCATCCGCTACCCCCACCAACCTCGATTTTAGCCTGATCCCCCCGCAGTTTGAAACCGTGGGTGATGGCCAATCCATCAGCGGGCAAACCGTCACCGCGCTGGCGCAAGATGTCAGCGGCTTTTTGTGGATCGGCACCCAACAGGGTTTAATCCGCTATGACGGTTATCGCTTTCGTAAATTTGAATATCAGGCGCATGTCCCGGTTTCATTATCCGGTGACTATGTGTTTTCGCTGTGGGCGGCACCCGATGGCAAGGTTTGGGTCGGCACCTTTAATAACGGCGTCGCGGTGTTTGACCCGGTAACCGAACAGTTTCAACGCTATGCGCATGACCCGGCGCAAGCCAATAGTCTTGGCGCGGGCAAAATTTCAGCCTTGCTGGGCGACGCAAAAGGGGGCATGTGGATCGCGACCGAACAAGGGCTGGATTATCTGCCACCCAATAGCAAAGTGTTCGACCATTTGCGCCACGAAGAAAACAATCCGGTTAGTTTACTCAGCGACCAAGTCAATTGCCTGTTGCGCGATAGCCATGGCCGTTTATGGGTAGGCAGTACGCTGGGCTTGCAACGCTTGACCGTGGACGACAAAACCTTTGAATTAATCGCCTCCGATGTGTATGACCACAGCGCAGCCGAAAGGCATAACATCCAAACCCTGTTCGAAGCCCAGGATGGCAAAATCTGGCTGGGCACGCGCGCTAACGGTGCAGCGTGGCTGTTGCCCGACTCATCCCAATTGCATTGGCTACCCTTTGAAGCGGCCGGGCAGGATGTGCGCGGCAATGCCTGGGTGAGGGGGATTGTTCAAACCCAACCGGATCAAATCTGGTTGGCCAGCCATGGCGGCGGGATCGATGTGGTGGCTGCCAGCGACGGCCGCATTTTGCAGCGCTTGCGGCATGATTCCAGCGTCGCCAATGGCCTGGCGTTTGATCAGGTCAAACCATTTTTGATTGATCGGGCCGGTTCCTTGTGGGTGGGCACCTGGGGCGAAGGTTTGCAGCGGGTGGCGATTCGCCATGCCATGGTGCGCGTCTTGCGCCATGGCCAAGCCCTCGGCCTGGGCTTGAGCCACCCGGATGTGCGCAGCATTTTGGAACTGGCCAACGGCCAAATTTTGCTGGGTAGTAGCGGTAATGGGATCGATATTTTTGAACGCGGCGTGGGCTTGGCGGGCGGCTATCGCGCCAGTTCGACCAAGGTGGGTGCAGTTGCGTCCCAAGTTGGTGCATTGCCCGAGGCCACCATTTTGGCTTTGGCGCAAACCAAAGACGGCGCAATCTGGGCCGCGACCCGGTATAACGGCGTGCTGCGACGGCCCGCCGCCGACAAACTGTGGCAGGCCATACCGGGTTTGCCCGGTTCTCAAATCAGCCGCTTGCTCGCCGCGCGTGACGGCAGCTTGTGGGTGGGCAGCAATCGCGGCTTGGCGCACTGGCTAATCGGACGCACGAGTTTGGAAGTGATCAATGATGGCGCAGGCAAGCCGCTGGATATTGACGTGACTGGCATGGCCGAAGATGCCGTGGGCCGACTCTGGGTTGCCAGCGCGAGCGGCTTATG
Source organism: Burkholderiaceae bacterium (assembly GCA_046597185.1). Lineage (GTDB taxonomy): Bacteria > Pseudomonadota > Gammaproteobacteria > Burkholderiales > Burkholderiaceae_D > CAMBDR01. The sequence goes on from JBKJLF010000415.1 coordinate 6,227, forward strand.
GGTGCGGGAGCCGGGTAGTAAAACCTTGCTGGCGATTCATCCGCAACGCGAGCGGCCAGATAGCCTGATTTCGGATGTGGTGTTGGGCCTGTTGTTGGACGGCCAAGGGCGCTTGTGGTTGTCCACCGATAAAGGTTTGGAACGGCTTCAGAGTTGGGCCGGGGGCGTGGCCAAATTTGAGCATATCAATGCGCTATTGGGCCAGCCGGGTAAAAGCCTGGGTAGTAATTTGATGGAAGACAACCGTGGCCGTATTTGGAGTGATGAGATGGTGCTCGAAATCGGGCCAAATCAAATGCATATCACTGCCATCGCCAAAGCCATTGAAATGGATATTGGCGGCAGTTGGGATGGCTCGTACAGCAAAACCAGCGATGGTTTTTTGTTATTCGGCCATACCACCGGGGTGATCATGATTAACCCGGCGCTAGTGCGGCCCTGGGGGTATAGGTTGCCCCTGGTGGCCACCGAACTGAAAATTAATGGCAAAGTCCAGCCGCTGGGCGTACTGATCGAGGGGCATGGTACAGATACTGCGCCGACCGCCCTGACCCTGGGGCCAGGTCAGCGCAATTTTGCACTGGAATTTGCCGTACTCGATTATGTCCGACCCAAAGAAATCCGCTACCAATACCGCTTGCTGGGCTACGATAAAAACTGGATCGAGACCGATTCCGCGCATCGCAGCGCAGCCTACGGTAATTTGTGGCCGGGGCGCTATACCTTGCAGGTGCGCGCTGGCAATCGCACTGGCGATTGGCACCCCAATGAGCTAAGGATTGAGCTACAGATTGAAGCGGCGTATTGGCAAACCGGGTGGTTTCTCATGCTTGGCGTGATGATGATGGTGGGCACCATCTACGCCATTTATCGCTTGCGGATTCGATTTTTGACCCGCCTGGTGGCCGAGCGCACTGCCGATATTCTGAAACTGGGCGAAATTGGCCGGGAGCTCACGTCCACCCTTGATACCGAGCAAGCCTTCGAGCGGGTGTACAAACAGGTTATCGCCCGGCTGGACGCTACCGTCTTCAGCATTGCCATCTACGATGAGGCGGCTGAGCGGATTGTGTTTGTCTACGAAATCGAAAACGGCCAACGTCTGCCTATCAGTTTTTATAGCATGGATGAGCATGATCGGCCCGCCGTCTGGTGTGTGCGAGAGCAGCGCGAACTGGTGGTGGCAAGCAATGCGGAGCTGCTCAATTACGTCAGTACAATCTTGCCGCCCAGCGTTGGCGATGCCATGGAAACGGTGGTCTACCTGCCCTTGATGATAGAGCAGCAGGTCATTGGCTGCCTGTCGGTGCAAAGTGCCAAAGTGCATGCCTACGATAAAAGTCAACTGAAATTCTTGCAGGTTCTGGCCAGCTATACCGCCATTGCCCTGGCCAATTCCACCACCCATGACGCATTGACCCAGGCGCATGATGATTTGGCGAGTGCACACCGCTGGCTGCAAGAAACCCAGCAGCAAATGGTGCTGAAAGAAAAGATGGTGGGCCTGGGCACGCTGACGGCGGGGATTGCGCACGAGATCAATAACCCGATCAATTTTACCCATGTGGCAGCCCAAATTCAACGCACCGATATTGCGGAGTTTCAACAATTTTTGCTCGGTCTGGTTGAACCCGGTGAGAACCAGGAAATTATCGCCGCCTTTGGGCAGCGCTTCAGAAAGTTGGATGATAACGTCACGCTGATGCTCAATGGCACCGAGCGCATCAAGAATATTGTGAAAGATTTGCGCGCCTTCACACGGCTGGATGAAGCGGATAAGAAATCGGTGCGCCTGTCAGAATGTTTGTCTTCCATCGTGAATTTGGTGCATGCCCAATGGCAGGGCATTGTTGAATTTAGCACCGAATATGAAGTGGACCCCGAAATTGAATGTTGGCCCGCCTTGCTCAATCAGGTATTCATGAATTTATTGATCAATGGCTGTCAGGCGATCAGTGAAAAGCAAACCCGATCTGGCGCAGGTGGCGGCGTATGTGGCAGCGTATGTGGCAGCGCATGTGGCAAACTATGCATCTCGGTCAAGGCCGAGCCAGAAAGCAATATGCTCATCGTCGTGGTTGATGATAACGGGATCGGCATACCAGCGGGCCAGCAGGCGCGCATATTTGAACCGTTTTACACCACGCGGGAAGTTGGCTCGGGCACCGGGCTGGGCCTCTCGATTGCTTTTGGTATTGTGCAAAAACATGGCGGTAGCCTGCGCTTTACGTCAACCGAGGGCGTGGGCAGCCAATTTATCGTCAGTTTGCCGC
>JBKJLF010000459.1:0-7946 GCA_046597185.1 Burkholderiaceae bacterium
TGTGATGAACTGAATCGGCGCGATGGGGTGGTTTATCCGGGCGGTGCTAGCGAGAGTTTTAGCTACGATGCCAATGGCAACCTGATCAATCATACCGATGGCAACGGTACCACCGTCACTCACCTATATGATGCGCTCAACCGTGAAACCGGCAAAACCTATTCCGCCAGTGCCGATGGTTTGGGCAGCATCATCACCAGCTACGACGCCAATAACAACGTGGTAGCGGTGGCGCAACATATCGGCAACGCTGCGCAGCAGAGCAGCTATGGGTATGACAATTTTGATCGGCAACAAAGCCATACCGATCCATTTGGGGCCAAAGTAATCACCACTTACGACGCCAATGGCAATAAGACCAGCATGATCACGCAAGACGGCAAGGTGTCTCGGTATAGTTATGATGCCTTGAATCGGGTGGCGGGTATTGTTGGGCAGTCCGGCAGCATCGGCTATGCGTATGACCGATCTAGCCTGAACACGGCCATTACTTACAGCAATGGCGTTAGTAGCAAAATGAGTTATGACGCCGCCAAACGGGTAAAAACCGTCATCCACAGCAAAGGCAGCAATGCGCTTTCACGCACCGAGTACGACTACGACAAAAATGGCAACCGCACCAGGGAAGTCATTAACCGTGTGGCTGGGGCGCAAGTTACCAATTATGGCTACGACAACAATGACCGCTTGACCCAAACCAGTGTGATTGATGCGGCCAAGACGGTGACTAGCAACTACACGCTGGATGCGGTCAGCAACCGCACTCAGGAAGCGGTGACAACCACGCCAGCCGGGGGCAGCAGTACCAGCGTGACCAAAACCTACACCTATGACGGACGCAACCAGTTGACCGCCATTGCCGACAGCACGGCGGGTAATATTACGTTGGGCTATGATCGGCAAGGCAATTTGCGGCAAAAAACGCAAGGCAGCGATATAACGGCGTATAGCTACAATGCCAGGGATAACCTGATTAGCATCAGCAAAAACAGCACGGTATTGGGCAGCTATGGCAACGACCACCTTGGTTTGCGGGTCGAAAAAGAAGCCAAAGACCCCTTGCAGCCGGGCGCACCGCCCGTCAAATTCAGAACCCTGTGGGATGGCCGCAATGCCTTTCAGGATAGCGACACCAACGGCGTTGTTACGACTCGATACGAAACTGATGGCCGCCATCCGGTCAGCATGTGGAGCAAAGACGACGGCAGCCAAGCGCTGCACCATGACGCGCTGGGCAGTATTGTCGCCACTACCGACAGCGCAGGCGCGCTCAAGAGCGAAACGATTTACGACGCATTTGGCAATGTGCAAGAAGAAACAGGCCAAAGCGCGAATAAGTTCGGCTACACCGGCCACCAGATGGATAAGGAATCCGGGCTAATTTACTTCCAGGCTCGGTATTACGATCCGCAAATCGGTAGGTTTATCACCCAAGACCCGTTTGAAGGGGATTGGATGACGCCGATGAGTTTGCATCATTATTTGTATGCTTATGGGAATCCGACTGTTTATACCGACCCGAGCGGAAAATGCGTCTGGGATTTGTGTATTGCCGAGATCGCAGTGGGTGCGCTTATCGTCGCCGAAGGTCGTTACATCGTTGATCAGCTGTGGGGTACAGATGAGCAAAAAGAGCACGCTGTAAAACGTGCTGCAATCGAAGGTGTTCAAGCTGTTCCAAAAATTGCAGTGGCTGCGATCGGAGGTGCGAGCGCACTTGCGGTAAAGGCTACAGTCCAAAGCGTGCGCGCCATAGGAGCCACGAATACTGCGTATACAGCCGTAAATGCGGTTCTTGCGAATCCTGTTACAGCCACCTACGTAGCAACAGAAGCCGTTGGCACTGCGCTTGCTGTATCAACAGGCGCGGTGACCCCTAGTTCAGGCTTGGCTGCACCAGAAAGTGCGGCAGCAAGATTGGCAGCAACCGAGATTCGTACTGAAGCGCAGGTTGAGACGCAGATAACAAGAGTGATGCCGAGCGGTCTTACTACTGCAGAATCATCAACAGGGTCGGTTAAGGTTTCTGCGACAACGGCACCAGTGAACCAAAGTGTCCCGGCAGTCGCATCACGCGAAATTGCAGTTGCCCAAGAAACGACTGGGGTGCGGCGATTAACACCTGCAGATTTTGGCCGATCGATAATCGCGGAAAATCCGGAACATTTGAGAATGTGGAACGATGCGATGAAATCCGCTGCCACCTCACAAACCGAAAACGGTTACATGCGTTATCTTAACGCGTTGGAACGAGGGGAAACACCTAATAAAAAAATGCTTGAAGCAGCTTTCGATGCTGTTAATAAGCGTTTCGTAGAATCAGCTAGGGCAGCAGGAAATGATATTGCCCAAGTGCATCATTGGAATTTTGCTAAAACCGATTTTCCAACTCAGATTGTGGACCCGAGACACTTGGTCCCTACACCTTCAAGGGCGGCACATCAAGAACTACATGAGGCTACAAGTGCAACAAGCAACTTTTGGGTTGGGCCGATTGCCCCTGAACATGAAATTCACATCCCAGAATGGTCAACTCCACTAGCGCCGAGGAAATAAATGTACGCATATAGCAAAGCACTTGGATTACTTGGTCTGCCACATGCCTTAATTGAATGTGCGGAGGGTAAGATACCTGCGCCGATTGTCACGTTAGAGGCACCGCCAGGGTGGTATGGTCATCCGCCTGCATTAATACCAATATGGAGTGATGGCTCCGGTCCGACATACATCGGGTACTGGAAGCATTGGTTTATAAAACGTGAGCCATGTTTCGTACAAATGTATGTGGATTCCCAACGCTTCACTATTGAAATAGCTCGGACTGTAGAACAATTATTTCGCGTGATCGCAATGATGACAATTGTTGCTGACGATGAAGTTAGGCCGGATTTGGAAAAATTTGCCAAAGAGGTTGGACTTCATAATTTACAAGAGCTGGTTGATGTCTCGGTGCGCACAGGTGACAATCCAAAAGGCTTCATTCAGATTGAGGCTTTCCAAATTTCCACGCCTTTGGAAAGTTGCAATATTGAAAATTACAAAGGTGATTTCCCAACTGGCCACTTTGCATATTACCACCCATGGTGGACTAAATCGTGTTCATTTGAGGTTCCAGCAGAAATACTACATAGTTGGCCTCACGATGTGAAACTTCCTCCGTGGCTCGACAACGCTCTCCCGAAAGTTGAGTTATTCAATGAATATTTGGGAAAAAGTCAGCTTGACAAAGCCTGGTTAACACTCAATTCAACTGGGTGGTTAATCGCGGATGCTAAAACTGCACTGGCAGATCTGTGTGCGCAGGTCAATGATCTTGTATTTACGGCGCAAGCCGCTGCATGGTTGGCAGTCGCTGACGAAACTGCAGGTAGTTATTAGCAATTCGGAAGAACGCTACGGGGTCAGTTCAGAACGCTACGGGGGCAGTTCTAACATTAATGTATTTCTGTAAAAATGGATAAATGGTGACCTAGCATGTGGTAGCAGAAATGCTTTGTTACAGCATAGGATAAACAAGCATGACAGTAGCCGCTGCCCCCATGCAGCACCGAATAGACATAACAACCCCAACATCACGCAAACAACAGCACTACCCCAATGACTCGGCACCACCAAAAAAGGAACACATGCAATGTATCTCAAACAAAAACCCACACAATCGCTAACGCATTTATTAGCGCTTGGCCTCGCCGCCTGGATCAGTTGGCTACCAGCAACTACCAGCGCCCAACAAGTCGATTTAGGCATTGCAGCCCAATACTCGGGCTTTTTCTTTGGCAACGTCAGCAAAATCCCCGATGTCGAAGGGCGGCTGGCGCTTGGTAGAAATCTGTCGATCAGCGGTTTTAGCATTGGCGGGCGCGTGCCCATCGGTTCGGTGCAGCCTTCGCTCGTGGTCGGCGGCGACCTAAGCGCGATAGGTGGTGGCGCAATTTATGCTGGTATCGGGCATGATAGTTACGGCGTCTACAGCGGCAACAAAGCGCCCACCGTGCCGACCTATCTGGACTTCAGGAAACAAACGCCAAGTCCAGTCGATTTCGAGGCGGAACGCACCTACCTGACCATGTTGTCGCAGCAACTGCGCGATACCCCGCCGACCGGCACCGTCAGCCTATTGTATTCAGCCGTGACGCTAACCGGTAGTAACCAAGATATTGAAGTGTTTAATCTCGGCCCCGAATTAGTCAGAGGCGGTCTGGATTTATACCTGGCTAATGTAAAGCCGGATTCACATGTCATTATCAACGTCGCATCCGATGCGCAGCGTAAGGTAAAGATCGGTATCACGATGGCGTCGTTAGAAAATCGTCTGCATAAAGTATTGTTCAACCTGCCGGATGCGGATGTGGTCAACTTTACCGGCGTGCTGGTATTGGGCAGCGTATTGGCACCGCTGGCCTGCGTCAAGGATGCGTATGGTCATCTGGAAGGCACCATTATTTCGGCCAGTTGGGATGCAACAATGGAAATCGGCTACGGGCCGTTTCAACCGTCAAAATAGATTAGAATTTGCAACAAGCTGCCCTACCCTACACCAGTTCAATCTACAATCGTGTGCTAACATTGCAGCTCGCAATCTGGATTGAAAAGCACAAGTTGCTATGTTAATTTTTGTTAACTAGATGCTGGATGGTAATTCTTTTTGGCGATGAGAAAATTTAATGATGAACACGTTTGGAGATTGAAATGACGATGAAGCGATGCTACGCCACCAGCACTGATGGCATAATGAAGTTGCCCGATGAAGTACTGGAAATATTGCCGCAAGGCATCCAGATTCATATGTATACAGACTCAGAAAAAGGTATTGTGACTATGTTTGCAGAAAACCCAGCAGATTTACCTACTAAATGGTTTTTTGAAGGGATGGCAGAATTAATGGCTGACGAAAATGCGGACGAATATTTCAAGCCTGTGCCGGCAGAATTAATGCGCCGCCCTCGGAAAAAGGATGGCGAATAATGGCTAAGCAGAGAGTGATATTGGATGCTAATGTGCTATATGGCCAATTTTCCCGTGATTTATTATTGTCTTTATTTGCCGCAAAAATGTATGAGGCTAAATGGACGGAAAAAATCACACAAGAGTGGGTTGGACATTTGCTTAAAAATAACGAAAATGTCACGCCAGAAAAAAACAAACGAACATTAGCTTTTATGAATGGCCTCAAACCATTTGCGTTAATAACGCATTACGAGCAAAGGCGCGACCGTTGGCCTTTATTTGGATTGAGCCTGCCAAAATTCAATCCGCCTGCGCCAGCCAAATCGAAAAACAGGTGTGCCCCTTCCGAACTTGCACTGATGCTACCCCGGTGCGCGTGGATGATGGCCTGCATGATGGTGAGGCCCAGCCCGGTGCCGTCTGATGCCTATTGATTGTAATGGGATAGCCGTATTAAATACCAGTATCTGCTTGCAGCTATGCAAGAGTAGATTTTCGTGTACTAACATTGCAGCTCGCAAGCTGGATTGCTAAGCATAAGCCGCTATGTTTATTCTTACCAACTAGACACCTAAGATGCCTACAAAAGTCGAAAAAACACTCGAAAAACAAGCCATTTGTTTGCCATGTATAATCATTCCAGCATCATTTTTCTTAGGGCATCAAGATATCCAATCAAAAATATTTTCACCAATATCAAAACCCATCCAAATACCGCCTCAACTCCCAAGGCGTCACCTGCTGGCTATACTCAGCCCACTCCGCGCGTTTGAGTCCCACAAACTGTTCAACAAAACCCTGCCCCAGCGCATTGCCCAACACCGTATCACGTTCCAGCGCATCCACCGCCAGCCCCAAATTCTGCGGCAACAGCGGCAAACCTGCCCTTTCCTCAGCCGTCATCAAATACACATCCCGGTTCAGCGGCTCACCCGGATCAAGCCCGCGCTCAATCCCGTCCAGCCCCGCAGCAATCACCCCCGCCAGTGCCAGATACGGGTTGGCCGCGCTATCGGGCAGCCGCCATTCAATGCGCTGGTACACGGTGCGCGCTACCGTGGTGCGGTTATTGTCGCCATAGGCAATGGTGGACGGTGCCCAACTGGTGCCGGACAACGATTCCGCACACAAAAGACGTTTGTAAGAATTCACAGTGGGCGCACACAACGCGGTCAGCGCAGGCGCATGCTGCAGTAAACCCGCCAAAAATTGATACCCCAGCGGCGACAAGCCCAAACCGCGCGCATCGCCCTGCCCTGCCATCAAGGCCACGCCATTGCTGTCAGCCAGCGACAAATGAAAATGCAAACCACTGCCCGGTCGGTCGGCAAAGGGTTTGGGCATCATCGAAAACAACATGTCTTGCTGCTCGGCGATATGGTAAGCTGCCATTTTGAACAACATCAACCTGTCCGCCGCCATCAAGGCATCGGCATAATGGTAATTGATTTCAAATTGCCCGCTCGCATCTTCATGGTCAATCTGAAACACGCCAAAGCCGCAGGCGTCAAGTGCCTGGGTCAGGGTTTCGATAAAGCCGCGTTGGCGCAATAAGCTCTTGCTGTCATACGATGGCTTGCTTAAGGTATCGCCCGGTTCGGCATCAAAACCGTGCGCGCCGCGTTGCAGCAGGAAAAACTCCGGCTCCAGGCCGGCGTTTAATGTCCAACCACGCTCGGCCAAGCGCGCCACCTGCGCACGCAGGATCTGGCGCGGGCAGCGCTCAAACGGCTGGCCCGCCACATAGCCATTCAATACCACCCGCGCATAACCGGGCATCCACGGCATCACTTGCAGCGTGCTTAAATCGGCGCGACCATAATATTCCGAACTGGCCCCGGTGCGCGGCAAACCCGTGCCCCAGATCGAGGGGCCGGAAAACCCCGCGCCGGGGTGGATCAGGTTAGGCAAATTGGCCACGGGCACCAACTTGCCCTTGGCCGTGCCGTGAATATCGGCAAACTGGGCGAAGATGGAATGCACGCCCGCCTGGCGCAAGGTTTCAATCATCTCGGAAGGGGTGCTCATGCCAGACTAATCCAAGTGGTTTTCAGTTCGGTATATTTGTCAAACGCATGGAGCGACTTATCACGCCCATTGCCGGACTGTTTATAGCCGCCAAAGGGCACGGTGATATCATCTTCATCGTATTGGTTCACATGCACGGTGCCCGCCCGCAAAGCACGCGCGGTCTGGTGTGCTTTGCGCAAGTCTGCGGTCCAAATCCCGGCGGCCAAACCATAGGCCGAGGCATTGGCTTCGCGCACCGCCTGGTTCAAATCGGTAAAACTCAAGACCGACAACACTGGTCCGAAAATTTCTTCGCGCGCAATCTTCATCGAGCTTTGCACGCCATCAAAAATGGTCGGCACGATATAGGTGCCGCCGGTTTCACCCAGCGCAGCCTTCCCGCCGGCCAACAAGGTTGCACCCTCGGCCTGGCCGGATTCGATATACCCCATCACGCTCTTGAATTGGGCCTGATCCACAATCGCACCCATCACCGTATCCGGGTGCAGCGGGTCGGCGGGTTGGAAGCTGGGCAACATGGCCAGCGCTTTTTCCAAAAACGCCTCTTTGATCGAGGCTTCCACAAACAAACGTGAAGGCGCATTGCAGCTTTCACCCTGATTAAAACAAATCGACCCAATCGCCGCCTGCACCGCCGCATCCAGACTCGGGCAGTCCGCACAGACAATATTGGCCGATTTCCCGCCCAACTCCATCCAGGCGCGCTTGAGATTGGATTGCCCTGCGTATTGCATGATTTGCTTGCCCACCCTGGTAGAACCGGTAAAGGCGATGCAATCGACATCCATATGCAGCGCCAGCGCACTACCTGCCTCATGCCCAAAACCGGGCAGCACGTTGAATACGCCCGGCGGAATACCTGCTTCCAGTGCCAGTTCTGCCAGCCGCAAGGCGGTGAGCGGGGATTTTTCCGACGGTTTCAAAATAACGCTATTACCCGCCGCCAAAGCCGGCGCAATTTTCCAACT
>JBKJLF010000509.1:0-7386 GCA_046597185.1 Burkholderiaceae bacterium
CGCGTTTCTGGCGCTCATCGGCCCTTTGGTGAGCAACCATTCCTGCAGAGTGCAGCCGGGGATAAATTCAAATACCGCAAACAGTTGCTGCCCGAGGCTGCGTCCCTGGTCGAGTAAGCGCACAATATTGGGGTGATGCAGTTGCGCGCACAGATTGGTTTCGCGTTTAAAACGCGCCACCATGCGTTGCCGTTGAAACGCATCCTGTTCCGGCCCGGAATGTAATAGTTTCAACGCGACCAATTGGCCAGTGCTGACTTGTTTTGCCATATAGACTGAACCAGCCCCACCTTTGCCTAACAGTTCGAGTAACTGATATCCATTCAATTCTTGCGCAGCAGAAGTCTTTTTCATTGTGTTTGGACTTTGCAAAAAGACGGTGGGTCAATGCATTGCCGCTTCGAAGTTGATTGCTACTCCTTCTGGCCAGGCGAATGCGTTTTAAAATAAAATCTGACGAAGTAATCTCATGTTGGCGTTGGTTTACTTCAGGGCAAGTGCAAGGGTTGAACCTGCACCGGACAAGTTGTTCTGGCAAGGTTGTAACCAGAATTCTTTGCTGTCCTGATTATTACTTCATCGGCTTTATCGTGCCCACTCTATGCGCTACTCAACAAGCAAAATATTCGGTGACGCGGGTCGCATCGTCGGTGATGTTCATTTGACCTAGCCGGACTTCAAAAAGCCTTCTGCTGGTGTTATCGTGCCGCGCATGATGTCAAACTTCAGCGAACCAAACCGTACCACACCACGCCGACGCTCAACCAAATTGGGCCACTTGCTTGCACCGGGAATGGTGTCGATTAATTGGTGGCGCGCCCGGAAAATCTGAATATTGACATGGGAAGTATCCAGACCTAGCATTTTCGCAAATTTCTCGCAATCAATCCAGCCCTGAGCATCGGATTCCAATCCTTTTTCAGCGTCTTCCTGCCTTTGCCTGGCCAAAAGTAGCAAGCAATAATGATGTACTCGTTCATGCAAATCGAATACCTCGCCCGCCACAGTGATCTTTAAGCCAACATGTTCCTCATCGCGACTCACCGAAAAATGGAAAACGATGTCGTCCATATCGGGTGCATTCACCGTGCTGAGCAATTCGGCGGTAATCGGGACTTCAGGGGCGCACACAAATTCCCAGCGTTTTCCTGCCAAATCCAACATCATTCCGTCTTCGAGGATGCGCGGCGTGCCCTGATCCAGCACCCATTGCCCATGCGCCCCAATGGCGATACTGGCGCAGGGATGGTGCTCGTCGGGCACCAGATTATGCAATTGCGTGAGCAGGATTTGGCTTTGATCTTGTGCACAAAATAACATATTTACTGGCGCGTCCAGATTTTCAACCTGCCAGCGGGATTCCTCCGCCTTGCCAAATTGAATCTGACTTGACAAGCTCAATGGCTGCCAGTGATTGTTACTTATGCGCCTGCCGTCAATGCTGCTACCATTGCGGCTATGGTCAATGATTTCCCATCGGTGTTGATTGAAGCGGATGCTGGCATGGATTTGTGAAATATCGGCACAATTCAACAAAGTTTGAACATTGTGTGGATGCCGACCAAAGGTATGTGAGCTCCTTAATACGATGGTTTGTTGGGTAAAGGTGTTGCGCAAAATTGCCATGGATGACTTCCTTCGTGAAAGAAACTTGTTACCTGTTGCTGTTTAAGGACTTACGTAAAACCGCCCAGCGGCGTTATCCAGCCTTGCCGTACAGCGGCGTACTGTCTGCGGCTGGATGCCTTGCTGGAACGATTTTGCGTAAGTCCTATGTTTGAATTCTCATTATCCTAGAAAGTAGCGAGCGTTGTAATTTATCGCCGGATGCGCGATTCAAAATATTTTGGCTTGCGAGAAGCATGTCCGAAAACGGCTAGCCGACAAATTCAGTAAAGCGTATAAAGACAGCATGGAACCTATTAATAGCATTGACAACAGTATTCTCGATTTCGCCAGTTGCTATCGCGCGCTGAGCGCACGTGATACTCGTTTTGACGGCGTTTTTTTTACTGGCGTAAAAAGCACGGGCGTGTATTGTCGCCCGGTGTGTAGCGCCAAAACACCGCTCGCCAAATCCTGCACATTTTTTGTCACCGCAGCCAGCGCCGAGCAAGCCGGATTTCGCCCCTGTTTGCGCTGTCGGCCGGAGTTGGCCCCGTATGCGATACAAGAAAATTTGGCTTACGCAATTTGGCAGCGCATTGCGGCGGGCGCGCTCAATGAGGGCAAGCTCGATGCCCTGGCGCAGCAAGTTGGCCTTTCATCGCGCCAATTGCGACGTGTTTTGCAGCAATATTTTGGCGTCAGTCCGGTTGAGCTGGCACAAACCCAGCGCCTCTTGTTCGCTAAAAAATTACTGCACGAAACGGCCTTGCCGATGACTGAAATTGCCTTCGCTGCGGGTTTTCGCAGCATTCGTCGTTTTAACGCACTGTTCGCCTTGCGTTATGGTATGGCCCCCACGGCGCTACGCCACACCTCGCGTATCAGCCAGCAAGGCTTGAAATTGCGCCTTGCCTATCGACCGCCACTGGATTGGGATAGCATGTTGCGCTACCTGGCACCGCGTGCCCTAGCTGGGGTTGAATCGATTGATTTCAAGCATCGGGCCTATTTGCGCACCCGGCGTATGGGCGTGCAGGATGGCTGGTTGCGGGTAACCCAGGATAGTCAAAAACATCAGTTGCTGGTTGAATTGCCGGCGCATGGCACCACCGGGCTGATGTTGTTGTTGGCGCAACTGCGACAATTATTTGACCTTGATGCCAACCCTGCGGTGATTGAGCAACATTTGCAAAGCGACCCCTTGCTGGCGCATCATTTGCATGCGCATCCGGGTTTACGGGTGCCGGGTGCGCTGGATCGATTTGAGCTGGGCGTGCGCACTATCCTCGGGCAACAAGTCAGCGTGGCCGGTGCCACCACCCTCACGGCGCGCCTGATTACGCGCTTTGGCAGCCCATGCAGTACGCCATGGCCGGAGCTGCACCACCATTTCCCTGTGCCCCAGGTCATGGCGGCACTCAGCGCGCCGGAGCTGGCACACATTGGCATTCCGCACAGCCGGGCCGAAACCCTGCGCCATTTTGCCCAATTTGCCGCCCAGGGTGGTTTGGAGTTTGCCCCCGGCGCACCTCTGGAACAAGTGCTGAGCCAGTTACAACAAGTGCGCGGCATTGGGGCATGGAGTGCGCATTACATTGCCTTACGGGCGCTGCGCTTTCCTGATGCGTTCCCGGCGGGTGATTTGGGTTTGCAAAAATCCGCTGCCTGGCCCGAGCCCAAATTCAGCGAAAAAGCCTTGTCTCAGCGCGCCCAAGGCTGGTCACCCTGGCGCGCCTATGCCGCCATGGCTTTATGGCAAGGCGCGAATGCCCCTTCCGATGGTTTATCTGAATGAAAGTGTCATCATGAAATCAATTACTGTGTATTTGGAACATCCCAGTCCCCTCGGGCCATTATTGCTGGCAGCCAAGGATGGCGGCTTATCCGGGGTGTATTATCAGCAGCACAACCATTTTGCTGGCAAGCAAGATTGGCAACAAGTCAGCGACCATGCCCTGCTCAAGCAGGCGGCGTACCAGTTGGACGAGTATTTTGCCGGGCAGCGCCAAGTGTTTGACTTGCCCTTGGCACCCCATGGCACCCTGTTTCAAACCGAAGTGTGGCAGGGTTTGCGCCAGATTCCCTATGGCGGCACCAGCAATTATAGTGAGCTGGCGCAGGCCATTGCCCGCCCGAAAGCGGTGCGCGCGGTGGGTGCGGCCAATGCGCGCAACCCCTTATCCATCATTGTGCCTTGCCACCGCGTGATTGGGCGTTCGGGCGACTTGGTGGGGTATGCTGGTGGCCTTGAGCGCAAGCAATTTTTGCTTGCGCTGGAAAAAGCCGGAACCGGTCAGTTGACTTTAATATAACAGGTTGCCGCCGCGCCGAAACAAAGCCAAATCAACAAATTGCGACAAGGTTGAATGGCCCTCGGTGCGCACCAAATCCATGCCGTCCAATTCAGAATTGGCGCGCGTGAAGCTTTGCATCGCGCTAAACGAATTGCCCGCCCCGGCCAGGATCGCACGCGTCAATGTTTTGGCCACCGCAAACCCTTCCAGACTCATGGCCGATACTGCTTCATCGCGGAACTTACGCATGGTTTTGACATGTTCCAATTGCAATGCGGTGGTGGCAGAATTAGGGTTGGGTACGACTTGGGAAAACATGGTCCATTCCATCGCGTTTTTGCCAGCAATCTCACGTAAGGTCGCCAAGTTCAACATGGAAGTGCCTGCCACAAAAGTGGTGGGTGCTGTTTTGCGAAAGGTTTTTAAAAAAATGCCGGTATTGATGGTGTCGGCCAAGGTAATCACCAGCCCCGCATTGGCTTGCGCCAGTTTTTCAATTTGCCGGGTTGTGGCCTGACTATCATTGCTGAGTTTGGCACTGCCCACCAGGTTTAAGTTGCGGCGTGCAATTTCTTTTTGAATCAGGGCGTAGATGTCGCGATTGGCGGGTGAATCGATATGCGCAATGCCAATATTTTTTATACTTAGTCTTTCAAGGTTGTTGAAAATAACTTCCAGTTCGATCTGCCTGTTGGGTCGCCAAACCAGGGCGCGGTGATGATGGGCCGGGCTGGCGTCGGTGAGTGGGGCAAATAACAACAAACCGCTTTGTTTAAAGCCCGGGTTGGCGAGAATGGCCGCCGTGGTATCCGCGCCGATGCCGCCCAACATAAACTGCGGTTTTTCGTGCTCCAGCAATTGTTGCGCAATTTGCGCCGCGAGCGCTGGCTCACCCCTGTCGTCGCGCACCACAAAGTGAATCCGTTTGCCTTGCAAACCACCACTGGTGTTAATGCTATCAAAATAAGACGTAATGCCCGCCACATAATCACGCCCGATATCACCATTCGGGCCGGATAAATCAATGCTTTGAACAATCACAATATTTTTTTCGCCAGCTTGCGACAAGGCTGGCAACAGGGCAAGAAGAAAGCCGCAGCACAGATTGAGTGCCAGGAAAGTGAATGCGATGCGGCGCAGGGTAGACAGTTTGGGACGTTCAGGACGGTTGGTTGTAGGCAGGGTAGTCATGATAAACCTTTTGTGTTTTGGTGATGCGGATACTACCGTTGGAAAATGACATTGAAATGACAGGGTGTGCCTATTGGGAAACATTTGTTGCTGGCACCCTTGATTCAGATCAGTATTACCGTTTGCAAATGCAAATGATAACGGTTATTATTTGTCTTTGCGGGCGATAATTGGCCTGGTTCATTTATTTTGGTATTCTGGAGTTCATATGTTTGACTGTAAAATTGCAACAATGGTTAAGGCTTTGGGGGTGTTGAGTATTGCGACATTGGCTGTGAATGCCGCTGCGGTGGAATATCCAATTGGTGCGCCGCAACAACGGTTTGGCATGGAAATCGCGGCCGTGTACTTGCAAGCGGTGGCCATGGAGCCGGAAGGCATGATGAAAAAGGCGGAAGAATCGGATATTCACATCGAAGCCGACATCAAAGCCTTGGCGGGCAACCCGAATGGTTTTGAAGAAGGGGCGTGGATTCCGTATTTGGTGGTCAAGTTTGAAGTGACGAAAGTGGGTAGCACGCAAAAAGTGAGTGGCGAATTCATGCCCATGGTGGCCAATGATGGCCCGCATTACGGTGACAATATCAAATTATTTGGCCCCGGCAAATACCATGTGAAATACACCATTTTGCCGCCCAGCGAAAACAAGCATGCGCACTTTGGTCGCCATACCGACCGTTTAACCGGGGTGCGCCCCTGGTTTAAACCATTTGATGTGGAATACGATTTTACTTATGCGGGGATAGGCAAAAAGGGAGGTTATTGAACCATGCGCCCCTTGTGCCACATGTTCCGCACGATGTTTCCCATCACGCCCATGGCCTTGGCCGTGTTGTTTGCTTGTTCTGGCAGTAGCCATGCCGGGGCGGTCGTTAAACCTGTTGCCAAAAAAGATGAGGTGGCACGCTTGCTCAAGCAACAACTTCAACAACTTCAACAACTGAGCGAGCGCGTGGAGCGGCTGGAGCAGCGTAATGGCGAATTGGAAAAACAATTGCAAGCCAGTCGCGCCAATGCTGCCACCGCTACTGGTGCTACCATCGCTACCACCGCGCCCGATACTGGCGCTGCTGGCAACCCCGGTGCGATTGAACCACGGCTGGCCGCGCTGGAAGCGGCGCAGGCCCAGGTCAATCAAGCGCTGGAGAGTGAGCGCATCAGCGAAAAAGAATCCGAATTGGTGACCCGTTTAAAAGTATTGGAAGCACAATCCGTGAGCACCGTGGCCGCAGCGCGGCGGGTGGGTGCGCTGGATGGCATTAGCGCTGGTTTGAGCTTGACCAGCGTGGCGCAAAAGCCCCAGGGCCGGGCGAGTGGCAACAGCCAACTCAATTATCGGGGCGATGCCTTTGTGCAACTGCCGTTGGGCCATGTTGGTAATGCCGAGCAAAAAGTCTTTGTGCAATTGCGTTTGGGGCAGGGCGATGCGGTGCACGGTGCCGCCGCCAGTTTTTCCAACCCGAATGCCACGGCTTTCCAGGCGGGAGGTGGTATTGGGCCCGACGACACGGTAGCGACCCTGGCGCAAGCGTGGTATCAAGCCTCAATTCCCCTGCCTTTGGGTGGCTATCAACCGCATTCCAAAGAAAAATTGGAACTCACGTTTGGCAAAATCGACCCGTTTGTTTTCTTCGATCAGAACGCCGTCGCCGGCGATGAAACCCGGCAGTTTTTGAATTCCGTGTTCGTGCACAACCCCTTGCTGGATGCCGGCGGCGAATTCGGTAGCGACGCCAACGGTTTTGCGCCCGGTGTGCGGCTGGAATACAGCAATGCCAGCAACAAGCCGCAGTTGTGGCGCGTATCGTTTGGCGCATTTGGCACCGGGCCACAGGGCGCGACTTACCAGCGCAGTTTGGCGCAGCCACTGTTGATTGTACAAGCAGAAAGTGAGCAACACTGGTTCGGCGGCCTGGTGGGCAATTACCGCCTGTATGCTTGGCGCAACCCGCAAGCGGCGCATTTTGATCCAGCTGTTACCGCCACTGAGCGCCACACCGGCTGGGGCGCATCGGTCAACCAGCGCGTGGGCGATGGGGTCAACTTATTTGGCCGCTATGGCCATCAGGTGCAAGGCCATGTCGCGTTTGACCGCGCGCTGACTGTGGGTGCCGAGTGGAACGGTTCGTACTGGAGCCGGGGTGGCGACAGCCTGGGTTTGGCGGTGGGCTATTTGCGAAGCGCCAAGGGGTATCGCGCCAGCCTGAACAATGCGGGCAATGAGCGGGTGGCCGAGTTGTACTACCGCTATCGTATCAACAAGCAATTTGAATTATCCCCGAACTGGCAATAC
>JBKJLF010000602.1:0-5064 GCA_046597185.1 Burkholderiaceae bacterium
CCGGGCCGTCCAGCCAAATCGTGCCGCTGGCCACATTCAACATCACGCCCACACCTTGCCCAAAGGTTTCCCCCGGAAAGGTGGCCGTGAACGGCACCGTGACCGCATTGGCCCCAATCTTCAAGGTATTCACCTGCGCATCGCCTATCATCGCGCTGGTGATTTGCGCGTTGCCTATCTTGGCCGTGGTGGCGAACAAGTCATTTAAATATACCCCTGCCGGCTGCGCGTAACCGCGCCCGTCGATCCATGCCCCGGTTTTTACAATAAACGGCACTTTATTGGCGGGGGCGCTGGTTTGTCCGGCGTCGCCGGGGGCGGCAATCCAAAACCAGTCTGCACGCACGCCAAAGGCAAATTGGGGGCCGTTGGCGCTGCTGGAACCTGCAATCCCAAACCCCGCCTGCCTAAAACCCACCGCATTGCCGCCCGCATCCACATTGACCACCCATTTGGCTTCTACTTGGCCACTGCGCGTGACCAAGGCATCGGTGCTTTGCTTGATGCTGCTGGATGAAATCAAATTGCCGTTGCCATCCTTAATGGCCGCTTGTACCTGGTTCCAGGTGCTGGCGGTTGCACCCGCCGTGTTGACCGTGACCGCGCCGCCGCCCTGAATCAGCCCCGCATTGCCACCGATGGCCGCCCACACCGTTTGCACCGCCTGTACAAGGGCATTGTCTTGCGCCAGTCTGACATTGCCTTCGCTGGAAATGGCCGCTTCTGCATTGCCCGTGCGCACCGTCAGTGCGGACAGGGTGGACGCCTGATTGCTGCTGGCGCTGTTAAGCGTGGCAATTTTGGCTTCTGCGCTGCCCGTGCGCACATCCAGCGCGGCCAAACTGTTCGCTTGCGTGGCCGTGGTGAGGTTGATGGCGCTAATGCTGGCTTCGCTGGCCGCTGTTTTGCTGGATAGTGAATTGAGCGTGAGCGCCTGCGCGCTGCTGGTGGTTTGCAAGCTGCTGATGCCGGATTCCGCCCCGTCTGCCCGCGTTTTTAGCGTGGCAATGCTGGCCGCATGGTCACTGGCCGCCGTGTTCAGCAAATTAATGGCCGACTCTGCCCCTGCGGTGCGCCCGCTTAAGCTGGTAAGCGTGGTGGCTTGCCCGCTTATGGTGTTTTGCAACTGCGTGATGGCGGATTCACTTGCGCCCACTTTGGTGCTCACACTGGCAAGGGTATTGGCTTGCGTGGCCGTGGTTTGTTGCAGCGTGTTGATCGTTGACTGCGCGCCGCTGATTTGGCTGCTCATGCTGGCCAGGGTGTTGGCCTGGTCGGCGCTGGCAGTTTGCAGCAGCGTGATGGCGGATTCGCTTGCGCCCACCTTGCTGCTGATGGCGCTAAGCGTGTTGGCTTGGCTGGCGGTGGTTTGTTGCAGCGTGACGATGTTACTCTGCGCGCCGTTAAGCTGGGTGGTCATGCTGACAATGGTGCTGGCCTGCGTGCCGGAAACGCTGCTGATGTCGCTGATGCCCGATTCGGCCTTGCCCACCCGCACCGCCAGCAAATTGCGGCTGCTGGCTTCCGCGCTCACCGCATCACTACGGGCTTTGGTTTCGCTTTGAATGGCGGCGCTGTTGCCCTGGGTGGCGGCGGACACGGTTTCCAGCGTTTGCGCCAGCGCCCCGGTTTGCATTGTCCATGCCGTGTGCTCGCTGGCAATGGCGGCAGCGCGGTTATTGGTTTCATCCAACAAAGCCGCTACCGCACGGCTGGCTTCGGCGTTAATTGCCGCCACCCGCGTTTGCGCTTCTTGCGCCAAGGCGGCGCTCAGGCTTTGCGCGCTGGCCGCCAGTGCGCTGGCGCGGGCCAGTTCTTCCGCCACAATCGCGGCAGCACGGGTTTGTGCTTCCAGCAATACGGCATCGATGCGGTTTTGCGTTTCTTGCGCGACATGGCCATCAATTAAGGCAATGTGGCTGCCCAAATCCGCAAACAAGGGCGAAGCCAGCACCTTGGCTTGCAAATCATTGACGATGAGGGCGATGTTGGCGAAGCTTAACGGCCCGCCATTGCCGCCGGAATTGTTGGCCTGATTACCCTGCGCCCCCAGCCTTGCGCCGATGCCGGAATGCCCCTTGACCAAGCCGACTTCTTGCGCCGTCACAAAGCGTTCATTGCCGTTGCCCGCCTGCCCGTTGCGCACCTGATGCGCATCCACCAGCGTGCGCAACACGTCGCGTACATGAGGGTCTTGAATCGCATTCAATGCCGCCATCGATACGCTGGGCACGGCTTTGGGTTTTTGCGTGGTGGTTTGGTCTGCCATCAGTCTGCCTTCAAATCTGCGCCAATGCGCTCACGCTATCGGCAATGCGCACTTCCCGCAACACGCCTTGCCCTTGCAGGGTAAATTGCCAGCGTTCGGCCAAAAAGCCACCCGGTAGCCGAAAGGTAAGATTGCTCGTGATATTGTTCTGCGTATGCCTGAGCACACCATCAGCCCACAGTTTTACCGACCATGTGCCGCTGCATACCACTTGCATTACCGCAAAATTGCCGGGGCGGTTTACCACCAGCTCGCGCGATGTCCAGAGCGCGCTGGCGTCCAGCCCGCCCGCAAACTGGTACAAACCCGTGCCACGGGCGAAATAGCATTGGTCTACCAGTGGCGAGATGAATGAACAACTGGCTACCAGCGCGGGTAAATCGGTCATTTCGCCGCGTGCTTCATCCAGACTGATCATAAACGGCACAAACGCTTGCGCCGATGAATAGACGATCAAGCGCCCGTCCCACACGGTAAAGCGCATCGTGTCCAGCCCGTTGGCATAGCGGGTGCGCCAGACATCGTGGGTAAAAAAGCGGTTGGAGAACTGCAAACCGGGTTGCCCGCCTTCCAGCGCAATCAAACCGTCATGACTGGCGTAGATGACCATGCCGCCAATATCCGCCAGCGACCATTTCGAGACCCCGGCTTGCTGCGCGCCCAGGGTGGATTGCGTCATCGCGTCCGGCGCAATGCCGGAAACCAGCACAGGCCGCCCGCTGGTGGTGACCAGCACCCCGGCCCCCAGGGCAATCGCCCCGGTTACGCTGGCGTCGCCAAAGGTCAGCACATATTCCGGCGGCCATGACCACGGTTTATACGCATCAGAAAAATGCACTTCATTGCCCTTCCACGCCATTAAAATGCCGTTTTGCAGACTGAGCAAGCCCACCAGCAAGGGATTGGGCGGGTAGTAACTGGTGGAAGCCAGTGCTTCATTCAAGCCGCTGGCGGCGATGTTGTCATTGAAGGCAAAATTTAAGCCTTCCTGCCCCAGCACGGGTATGGCCCCCACGAAGAAATAATCGGCAATTTCCGAGCCGCTGGGCGTGCGGTAGAGGCGGATTTCCTTAATCGGCGCATAATCCGCCGTTTGCGCGTCGCGCTGCACCGTTAGCGACACCGCCAGCAACATATTGGCGCTGATGATGGTGGGCGCGCTGGCCGGGCCTTCTTCATTGTAGATGTTGGCGTAGGTGTAGACGTAGGCCTTGCTTTCTTTGTTGGCTTCGTTGCTGCTGGCGGCAAACGCCACGCTGTAATCATTGGCGCTACCCACTTTGGCCAGCGACAATTGCCAGGCTGATTCGGTATTGAGGGCAGAATCATTGCTGTAGATATCTGCGGCAATGCTGTTGTCTGGCCGTTTGGCGACCAAGCGCAGCACCGGGAAGGCTTGCGCGGGGGTTTCTTGCGCCAAGGGTGGCGGGTATTCGTTGGTTTGCGGGTTGCGGCTGGGGGCGGTGTAGGCTTTGGCGGGTGGCGTGAAGTTCCACTTTTCAAACGCGGTTTGCGTGATCAGGCTAATGGCTTGTTCCTGATACTTGATGCCGCCCAGTTCGTAGTGAAACACCGCGCTGATGCTGCTGCCCAGCAAGGGCGACACGGTGGAAGCGGCCAACACGGGCGCAAGTGAAGGCCGGGGCACGCCTACCCGGTAACTGCTGGCGGGCGCGCCGCCGTTGATGCTCATGCCCGCACGGGAGGTGACTCTGAAATCGCTGGCGCTGGTGAAGTAAAGGCGGTTGAATTCATCATTGGCCAGCGGCGAGCGCACCGCGTTGATGTCTTCCGGCCAAGAATAAAACAACAGGCCGTTGTCGGTATAGATGCTTTTTACCTCATTGGCCAGGTTGCGGATGAAAAATTCCAACCGGGTGGCGCGCAGTTCGCCATAGGCAAAATCACAGTTTTGCGCTTCGCTGGCGTGGTTGGCGGGCAGCAGGGACGCGGGCACGCGTGGCAGCAAGCCGTTGAAGCGGTCGAATTTTAGCGCCGTCATGGTATGGCTTTCTGCCTGTTAGCGGCCATTGGCGTCAATGAAAAGCTGATCGGTTTGGGCGTCCGTCAAACCCATTTGGGCAGCCAGCGACAAAACCAGCGGATCGGTGCGTAACACATGTTGCGCAAATTCCCAATGGATGCGGGCGCTTGCGCCTTCGTCCCCCTTCATTGCGGCAACCAGTTCATTGGCTTGTGCCAGCATGCCATTGGCCCCCAGTGCCAGACGCGCTTGCAACATGGTAACGGCTGCGGGGACCTGTGGCGTTTGCGCGTCTGTTTTACGGGCTTCAATTTCGGCAGCTTCGGCTGGCAAGGCGTCGCGCTCCCTTTGCACGCCTGCGGCGTTATCAAAATAGAGGATACGGTAGTTTTGGGCGATCATTTATGGCTCCTTCGCTGTGCGCGTTATTGATTAGCTATTTTTAAAACCATAGACACGAATCGTGCCTCTCACATCAAAGTTGGTGCCATTGGTGAAGAACAACTGAAAACCCGATACCGCATTCTGCCCCAAATACACCGCTTGGTTGCTTAAAGCGATAAATGCACTACCCCCGTTAATATTGGCCGAACCGGAACTTTGAATGCTCTTCAGAGAAAACGGATTATTCGCATTGACCACATCACAAATAAAATTCCCTGCCACCAGACTGACACCGATATTACCCAGTACGCAATACGTTATCGCGGCGGCGCTGGAGCTGCTGGAACTGGCATTCACCGCCAGGTATTTTGCCGTGGCATCCACCACACCCACCACCGCCAAGCGCAGCGCCAGTACACCATCGATA
>JBKJLF010000867.1:0-21730 GCA_046597185.1 Burkholderiaceae bacterium
CCTCGCACTGCGAGAAGTTATAGAATTACGACGACTTGTCGAAATGTCCGCCTCTGAAACAGAAATAGATCATTTTATTCGTGGAGAGCCGAATTTGCTTTGCTCACTGCTTCACTTCGCAAGCACAGGCCATCACGGCGGTACAGTATATCCGCAACAAGTCATTAGGCCGAGCGTAAAAGGGAAATTGAAAGGCCTTATTCCAGACTACCTGATCAGTGGTGAGAGTTCGGAAGGCACCAGTTGGTGGGTACTTGAGTTAAAAGGCCCTGGTGAAAAAATATTTTCCGGCACAAATGACTGTCTTAGCCTTAGCAAAACCGCAAACCAAGGCCTTCTTCAGATTCACAAATATGTTGAATATTGTAATGAACATCAGTCGGCGATGCGTGAGGCCTTGCATCTGAAAAAATTTTCGACACCCACGGGAATTCTATTAATTGGCCGGGAAAGCGAACTCGCCGACCCGCATAGGCAGCAAATGAAAAAGGCACTTGGCGGCACCCTGGCTGCTGTACGAATCAGGACGTGGGACTCCCTTCTTCGATCATTAGAGCACAAACTGGCATTCTATGGCCACCCCATTGCTGATCCACTATCTGGTAGCCAACTTGAAGATTGGGGCAACTGACGGCCGCCCCAATTCGCCACACTGTCCCCACCAATCGGGTTTCGAGATCGGTGGGGATCAATTCACTTATTTCACCTCAAACTCCCCCACCAACACGGTTTCGGTACGGTCTTTCAAACGCAGCGTCATCGCCTGTTCTTTTTGCGCCGGCGTGCCAAACCCGGTCATCAACTTTACTTGCAAGGTCGTCGCGCCCGCCAGTACCTGTTGCGTATTGCCGTAGTAATTGGCTTCGATTTTATATTTGCCGGGCTTGGCTTTTTTCAGTGAAAACTCTTCCGGGCCATAGCCCTGGGTAAAGTCGCGCGACATGCGTCCACCCTGCCAGGTGAGCGCGTGGCCGTAATAACAGCGCTCGCCGTTCGGGTCGGTCACCCACAAATCCATGTCGGCATTATCGGCGTCCCAGGTCATGACCACGCGCAAATCGAGCGGCAGGTTTTTCAGCAAGCGTGGGTCGATACGGCTGGTATCGAGTTTGGCCCCCTGCTTTGAATCAGCGTTGGCACTGGCTTTGGCAATCACGCCATTCATATCAGCCAGCACAATGGTTTCAATTTCGGCGAAGCGGCTATCCAAGGTGCGCTCAATCACCTGGTTCAAATTATCCAGCGCCTTTTGCCATTGCTGATCTGCCGCATACGCCAGGCCCAGATCGCGCCACGATTGTGGCTCTTCCGGAGCCAGCCGGGTGACTTTTTCCAGCACCGGAATCGCCAGTTTGGGCGCATCGGCTTGCAACAGGCGATAGGCTAAAATCCGCAGCAAGGCGCGATTTTCCAATTCCAGTTCGGCCAGATTCGATAACACCCGCAAACCGGTTTTGCGCTGATTTTTTTCAAACAAAATATCGGCCACATCCAGATAAAACGCGCTGCTATTGGCCCAGCTCGGCTTTTCATCCAGATACAGCGCATACACTTTATCGGCGGAAGCCTTGCCCAGGCGCGACAGGTAGGGTGCGTCGGCGCTCCATTTTTTCAGGGCAATGGCGATGTTTGGCGTGGTTGTTGAATCGGCCCCATCTGCAAGATACGCATCGCCCGCGCCGCTGCCCGCAGCCCGTGCGGCTTTGTGCTTGGACGCCGAACGTGCTGCTGCTGGTGCCAAGGCTGCGGGTGCCGTGGCTGCGGGTGCCGGGGCCATCATTGCAGGTGGTGGCGGTGGTGGCGCGGCTGCCATATCCGCCCTGGATTTAGCCAACTCCATTGGCGCTGCTGCCTCGGCCACCACCCGACGATTCGCGTCCCGGCTGCGTTCGCTGTTGGCCCGCGCTTGGGCGATCAACATCTCTTTTTTATCTTCCGCCACCACGGCGGGTTTGTCTTTGGGGAAGTTCTTGTTCCACCACGCCAGTTTTTGCTCGAACAAATTGAAGACATAATCGACATGCTTTTTGCGTTCATTGCGCAGCAAAGTGTTGTGGCTTTGCTGCAGGGCTTGATACTGCGCCAGCAATTCGGGCCGCGGGGTCACGTCGTGGCGTACATAGTCTTCCACCGTTTCCAACACCAGCAGCGAGGTTTCCCGCGTAGGCAAACCAAATTGCTGGCCGATGCGGCGAATTTCTCCCCGGTGCAATTCAAAATCCGCCTGCAAGGCACGCAAGCGCCATGCCGCCCACAAATTGGCGGCAAACGGATGGCTGCCCGCTTGCTCGGCCAGATTGATCGTCATATTACGGGTTTTACCGCCTGCCCCGCCGGACAGGGTCAGGTTCAGCCTAGCTTTCGGACTGCTTAACTTGCCGCTGATGCGCAACAAACCATTTTGCGCTTCGTGCGCTTCCAATTGCAAATCCCGCGCGCCACTGCGCACGCCACTCGCCTCAATTTGATCCAGATGCACCGCTTCAGTAAGCAAGCGGCTGGCCGCTTCGCCCGGTTTTTGCGGGTTGATTTGCACCAGCTTGCCGCCAGCGCTTTCGGCCCAGGCGGCCAGCCGCGCGGCATCGGCTTCTTGTGCGCTATTCATCGCATATAAGCGCTGATTTGGCAACAGGGTGGGAAATGGCGCATCGCCATAGTTGTGCAAACCATCGCTGATTAACAAATATTCGTCAATACCCGCCTGCGGCTGCCAGGCGGCCAAATTGCTGGCACCGTCATACACGGTTTTTTGCAGGGCCTGGCGCAAGCTGGCCCAGTTGCCATTGCTTACAGTAAATTCACCGCCCTCCTCGGCCACATCGGCCAAACGCGTCAAGCGCACGCTGACATTGCCCAGCGCCTTGAAGTAACGATCCAGTTCCGCCAGTTCCGCCTCCGGATTGCGCTTTTGGCCGGAATGGGAACTATCCCACAGCAAGCCAAGGCGCTTGGGCAGGCGGCGCGCGCTGCGACTGGCATCGACCGGTACTTCGGCCAAAAACCAGGTTTCATTGTCTTTCTTTTGGGTATAAACCCGTGGCGTGCTGGCGGCCGGAATCAGCAAATTGACTTCGCCCTTGGCTTCAAAATCAGCCCGGCGCAAGTGGGCCTGGTATTCTTGCCCAAGTTTGGCAAACGCCAGCTCGCGCAGCGTGCCATCAATTTTTGGGCTGGCTGCCACATCATGCACATTGATATCCAGTTCAAAATCCTGCCAGCGCGCACCATACTCACCATATGCCAGCGGCAGGCGCAAGACCCAGTTATTACCCTGGCGCGCCAAGGCTTCGGTGTACTTGATTTGCACGGTGCGCGTGCCCTTGGGCGGAATCGGGTAGATGCGTAATTTGAAATTATTACCTTCGGTCACTTCCAACAGCGCCGGATCAACCCGCTGGCGCTCGACCGCTTCAAAAATCTGTTGGCCACGGGCTTTTTCAACTGGCACCGCCGCGCGCAGCTTGCCTTCCACATCCAGCGCAAAGCCGGAAATTTGCTGGCCGTCCAACAGCGGAAAGGCCAGATTACCTTCCAGATTGCGCCGATTCGGGTTGAAAAATACCATTTCCACCGTGGTTTGCGCCAGACCACCGGAAATCTCGGTCGAGAGGCGCAGGCGGCGCAATTGGATCGGGGTTTCGGCATTGGCTACCGTAAGCAAGGGTGGGCTGATCACAGGTGGGTGGGTGGGCGGGTGGCCAGGCATAATGCGCGGCGGCGGGGGCGCAATCACGGCGGGTTTGCCGTTTTGCGCCTGTGCGGGTGGCGCAGTCAGTACAATGCCAAGCATAGCGAGTGCGCACAGCGATAAAATGGATACAACAAAACGTGTTGACATACAAGACTCCCGATGGTTTGATTGCAAAGGTCAGGGTTGCGGCCAGCCATGGTAGATTCAATGGCTGACCATCTGGTCAATGAAACGCAGCGAACCGGGAAGCGGGGTTAAACCCAAGACGATTGTTACATTTTAATTCAATTCAATCTTGGGGTGAAGCGCCGGAATAGTCCAGTTTAGCAACCCGGCACGGTCAATCACCACACCCTGGGCGATGACCACGTCGATTTTTTCCACCGCCTCAATCGCCAGCCGGGGGTCGCTAGCCAGCACCAGCACGTCAGCGCGGCGGCCTTCGCGGATCTCACCGATGTCGGTATAGTTCAGGGCAGCGGCATAATTGCTGGTGGCGGCGGCCAGCGCCTCACGCGGGGTCAAACCCACGTAGCGTACCAGCAATTGCATTTCCTGATGCATGCCACCGCCCGGCATCACGCCAAAGGCACTGGTGCCGCTGGCCGCCAGAAAACGCGCACCTTGTTCATGCAAGCGCTTTTCAACCGCCATTTCTGTCTTGATGCCCTGCACTGCCTTGGCCAAAAACTCTTTGGGGCGGGTGCTTTCCGGTTCGCCCGTGGTGCGGTTGATCGGTCTGAACAATTGGTCTGGTGCGATTAGCTTGGCCGCTGGCCGCAGCCAAGGGTTGTCACGCGCAAAACCAGGAAAGGCGTTGGCGGCAATGGATTCAGTGGGCATTAAATACGACTTCGAGGCAGCAAGAAACTTACCCCAGCGGCGTACCTGTTCAGTGTCCGGGTCGAGCGCCCACAGTGCCAGATTCATGGCTTGCCCGGCCGGGCCGAAAGGCTCATCGGTCCAGGCCAAACGGATATCGAAGGGCACCAGTTCGGTTAGATACTTTTGCGTATGCACAAACGCGCCAACACCAGCGCGGGCGGCGTAAGGGTAGCTGGTAAAACCCAGTTCGCCCATGGTGCCCATACCCAGACGGCGGGCTTCGCGCACAATATGGTCCACCTGATCAGGCCAGGTATTGTAGTGAATCAAAACACAGCGCACCCCTTTTTTCTGCATCGACTCCATACGTT
This sequence comes from Burkholderiaceae bacterium, assembly GCA_046597185.1. Taxonomy (GTDB): domain Bacteria; phylum Pseudomonadota; class Gammaproteobacteria; order Burkholderiales; family Burkholderiaceae_D; genus CAMBDR01. The sequence goes on from JBKJLF010000867.1 coordinate 4,888, forward strand.
GGGTGATTTGCTCGTTGCTGATGCGGGGCCGCTCCAGCCGCAACTTGGTCATGGAGGTATCGGAGTCGTCTGCGCCATCCACCGAATAGCTGTTGATCAAGCCGCCTCTAATCACGCGCGGCCCCGGGTGTGCGCCCTCAAACAGCTTGCCGCGCCGGGTATCGCCGCCCAGCGGATCGACGGTCACATACACCGAGGTAACGCCCTCGTACAGGTAGGCATTAGCAAAACCCTGGCTTTGCAGCGAGCCAAAGCCCTCGATCAAGCCCGGCACCAGATACTTGCCCTTGGCGTCGATCATTTTGGCATTGAAAGGCAGCTTGGCCTGAGCGGCTGGCCCGGCATAGAGAATGCGGTCGTTTTCCATGATGACGGTGGCAGGCGTAATGTCATTTGAATTGAGGCCGCTATTGGAAACATCGATCAAGGTGCCACCCGTTATGACGATGGTTTCTGCGTGGGCGAAACAGGAAAACAACAAACAGACCAAACAAGTCAGGCTGCGATGTCGGGCAAAATTCATTTTCATTCTCTCCTTGAGTTGGGCAACAGCGGGCAACAGCGGACAACAGCGAAAAACAGCGGCCGCCGACTCAAAAAAAGATCACTGATGCGGCATTCAAGCCAGTATAGACTGATACCGCGCAGCATGAATCATGGATACAAAATTTTTCGACGGCGTGCCAACCAACCCATGCCAGCCAGGCCCATCAGCAGCATCGCCCAGGTTTGTGGTTCCGGTACTGGTGCCAGCGACACGGCTGTGAGCAGATACCCGCTTTCCAAACCCAGGCGTGCATTGACGGCGTTGCCAACAATCCAGCCTGCCTCATTGATGTCATTGGCGGTGCGCAGCACCCAACCTGAGGCTACCGCATCGGCACTCAACAAGCCATTCAAATCAATCACCGTGCCATCGCGCCACATGGCTGCATGCAATTCACTACCGCGATAAGCAAAGCCAACCACCGCCCCGTTAGCGTTAATGGCATTGGCTTCGCCACCAGAAAACCCGGCGAAGCCGCCCAGCTCGGTCACCCTGCCGCCAGACCACAGCGCCGCATGACGGGTAGCGCTGCCACTCACTTCAGACCAACCCACCACCACCCCGCTGGCGCTGATATCATTGGCCGCACTTTGCGTGCCGCCCAAGGTGCCAAGGTCGCTTTTCGTCCCCCCAGACCATAACACCGCATGGATGGGCGCATCAAAATTATAGTCATAGGTACTTGCGCCCACCACCTGCCCATTGTCATTAATCGCCTTGGCGTAACTGTAGTTGCCCATGATGGAACCCAATTCGGTTCGGCTATCGCCCTGCCATAAAATGGCGCTGGAATACTGGCCAAATCCGCTGGCACCTACGATTTGATCACGATCATTAATGCCAAAGGCATGGCTCCCCTTTAAAGCATTTGCCTTGACACCATCCCAGCGCACCGAAGAATAGATACGAAACGTATCATCCCCGGTTGAACTGCCGACCGTAACACCACTATTGTTAATGCCTTGGGCCGCATTATAGGGTTCACCAGGTAACACGCCCAATGTCGTGGGAATGCCTTTATACCAAATTGTGCCGTAGCGCCCCGCACCTGAATCACGCGCATTGGCATAACCCGCCACGTGGCCATAATTGTTAATCGCATACGCCCCGGACCCGACACCCTCGCTTGTTTTCAGCGTGGTAAACCGATAGGGGCTAGCCTGTGCCTGGTTTGCCAACAGTACGGTGGCGGCCAGCACGCTCATGACAGCAAGGTTAAGTTTCATTTTTTTCACGCTTTCTTCAGATTAAACCATAGACTAGTTGATTAATTAGTCATACATATGATAATTTATTTAAATTTTACTTATTTTAATAATTAGTGTATTAAACAAATTTCAATAAGTCAATGGCTTTACGACAAACATTTTTATTAAAATCGTGAATTCAGTTTCACAGTGCAAGCAACAACGTGAGCAATGAACGCGCCAGATGGCATTGGGTGGAATGACCCCATTCCGGCAAGCTGCCCCGGCCGCAACCGCATGGCCATTAAAATAGCGGCAAACATGTGGAGGCAACGCATTTTCGATTAATGATGGACTGCGCCGAAATGTGAGTATGGGGAAACGGATCGAACCATTGTTTGGGCATAGTGCGCTTGGTGCTTTGGCGGTATTCGGTTTTTATCCAGATTGGCGGAAAAAGTGGCTACGAGTTGCTTGTCTGCGCTCCAGGCGGCGGAGCCGAAGCTTAACATGGCGTGTGGGCCGGGAATGGGGCCATCGGTTTCAACGTCGGTGCTAATGTAAATTTCGTTCATCATTTTATCGCAATATCCAACGCCAATCCGGCCCGCAAGCGCATTGATCATGCAGCACAAAGCGCCGCGCCTGAGTCAAATCGGTCAAGGTAAAGTCGGCAATGCCGCGCGCCGCATCACCGAGCAATAACGGTGCCTGGTACAGCACCACTTCATCCACCAGGCCCGCTTGCAAAAATGCGCCATTGATGCGCGCACCCGCTTCGACGGTGACTTCATTCATTTGCCGCTCCCCAAGTATGGGCAACAAGGCCGCCAGATCGATTCGCCCATCTGCACCGGGCAAGGACAGCAGGCTGGCACCCACCGCCTCAAGTAGGGCAACCTTGGCCGGGGCCGCATTGGCATGCACGATCAGCACGCCCGCAATGGCCAGGATTTTGGCATCGGGCGGGGTTTGTAAGTTGCTGTCCAGGATGATTCGCACCGGTTGGCGCGCGTGGGGCCATGGTTTGCCATCGATTTCACGCACATTCAGTTGCGGGTCGTCGGCCAGCACGGTGCCAATACCGGTCAACATGGCACAGGAGCGAGCACGCCAGTACTGCACATCGGCCCGGGCCTTCTGGCCGGTAATCCATTTGCTCTGGCCATTGGCCAATGCGGTCTTGCCATCCAGGCTGGCGGCGATTTTCAGGCGCAACCAAGGCCGTGCGCGTGTCATACGCGAGACAAAGCCGATATTGAGCTCCTGCGCCTGCTGTTCGTATAAGCCGGATGCGACTTCAATGCCGGCGGCGCGCAAGCGGGCAAAGCCATTGCCTGCCACCACCGGGTTGGGGTCGGACATGGCGACCACCACGCGTGCCACGCCAGCCTTTACCAGCGCATCCGCACAGGGCGGCGTGCGCCCGAAATGGCTGCATGGTTCAAGTGTTACATAGGCGCTTGCGCCGCGCGCGTCAAAGCCTTGGCGCGCGCAGTCTTTCAGCGCCTGCACCTCGGCATGATCAAATCCGGCTGGCTGGGTGTGGCCTTGCCCAATAATCTGGCCATCTTTTACCAGCACACAACCGACACGCGGATTGGGCATCGTGATAAATGTCGCCAACTTTGCCAGTTCCAGCGCACGCTGCATAAATTGTTGGTCCTCAAGACAAAACATGATATGGTCGATTCCAATTAAAATAAAATATTAATATAATGATCATAAAATAAGGTCAAAGGCTGCATGGTTTAGCCATAACTGGCGCAAACCTTTTGTGCTGCCTGTTGCCAGAGCTGTGATGCATCGCCATAAATTTGGCCTTCTTCAAGGCAGGTAAAAACCATTTTGATGCTGTGATCATCTTTGGCATGGTTGGTCGCAAAGGTTTGTGCGTCACCGATGTCGGTGCCAGCGCTATCCGGCAACGCTGCCACACCCGAAGCACTCTGGCAGCCGAGCTTACCCGCATAAAACGCGGCCAGATGCGCTTGCCACAGCCACGGCAGGGCTTGTTCAAGCGGATCATCCAGATAAGGGGACAGCAGTCGTACCGCATGACAGGAGGTCACCATGTGCAGGGCGACGAAATTGGCTTTCACCAGAAATAGATTCACCGCCGCATGCGCCAGTGCGGCCAAGGTGTCTTGATCCAGACGCACACTGGCCACTTGCGCAGCAAAATCGGGCAATTGGCTGGCCGATTCCATGGATTCAAAAATCAGCCCACTTGGTGGCAGCGCCGGGTCAATACCCGCCAGTGACTGGTACAGTTGTTGCGGCGAGCCAAACTGCCCGGTTTGCGGCAAGCATTGGCCCAAAGGTAAATAGCGGGCGGCAAAATAGGCTAGCGCAGCGGCGATTTCTTCCGGACAGTCGTTCAACATGGCATAGGCCAAGCGCAACAGCCCATGAAAAGCCGCGCCACCCAGGCCCGGCATGAGCTGTGGCAAATAGTGGCGTACCAGCTGTTCAGGGTGCTGTTGCGGTTGTTGTTTTAATTGCTGCTGAAAATACGCCAGCAACTGCGGATACGCTTCGATGCGTCCGCGCAAATGTTGCCAAGTCTGCGGCACTGGGACGGGGGCGGGGGTGGGGGCAGATGTCAGCGGCGACAGACGTTGCGCATAGTCAAGCGCATACTGGCGCAGGCGCGCATCGCTGGCCCCCATGCGCGAGAGTGCAGTTAATACCATGGGCAAGTGGCTGGAGAGTCCTCCATTATATTCAGGTTCTTGTTGCGCGCATTGCTGCAACAGTTGGTGCAGACAGCTCATCATTTTCTCCTCGCATACTCATATTGCCGACATCGCCACTGATTAACCAGCAGCAAGGTTTAAGCCCTGCGTGCTGACCAAAGAAACGAGGCCAATTGTATTACATCCGGCGACAAATCGATCAATCCCGTGTTTTGCCCAAAATTCAGCAGGCTAAAATTGGGAAAATTGTTCGATGCCATCCGTGATGATATACCAGTGCGCTTTGGATTGAACATGAAAATGAACAATCGGGCGAATTTCGGGATCTTGATCCAGCGTGCCCGCCGGGATGATGACGTGCGCACAAGACCACACATGGTATACTCATCCCCGTTTTCATCATGATTGCGAGCAATGAACCCTGAACGCAAAACCCTGCCCATCGGCATCGAATCCTTCGCCACCATCCGGCAGGGTAATTTTTACTATGTCGATAAGACCCCGTTCGCCTTGAGTCTGGCGCAAGAGGCTGGCCGCTATTTCCTGTCGCGCCCCCGGCGCTTCGGCAAGAGCCTGTTCGTGGACATGCTCAAGGAATTGTTCGAGGGCAATCAAGCGCTGTTCGTCGGCCTTGACATTCATGACAAATGGGATTGGACGCAGCGCTTCCCGGTGATACACATCAGTTTTGCCGCCGGCGAACTAAAAAGCCGGGCCGAACTGGATCGACGCATCCGCACCATTTTGCGGCTGAACCTCGAACGGCTCGGGCTGGATGTCGATCCGGCGGAAGACATCGTTGATTGCTTCGAGCGCCTGATTCACCAGGCCGCCAGCCGCCACGGCCAACGGGTTGTGATTCTGGTTGATGAATATGACAAGCCGATTCTGGATAACATATTGGATCGCGAGACCGCAACCGCGATGCGCGAAGGCGTGCGAAACCTGTATTCCGTCATCAAGGGCGCGGACGCGCACATCCGCTTCGTTTTTCTCACAGGCGTTTCCAAGTTCAGCAAGGCATCCCTTTTTTCCGGTCTCAACAACCTCAACGACATTACGCTGTCCGAACAATATTCCGCCATTTGCGGCTACACCGACTTTGACGTAGACACGGTGTTCGCCGATCAACTGCCGGGTCTGGACCGCGAGCAGATCCGTCGTTGGTACAACGGCTACAACTGGACTGGCACGGCGGTCTACAACCCGTTTGATTTGCTGCTGCTGTTTTTCGGACGCAAGTTTGGTACTTGGTGGTGCAATACAGGCACCCCCAGCTTTTTATTCAAGCTGATGCAACAAGAAGGCTTTTTTTCGCCGGCACTGGCAAAATTGTGCGCCGGCGAGGAATTGATATCCGCCATGGACGTGGACGAGATGACGCCGCAAGCGCTGCTGTTCCAGACTGGCTACCTGACCATCCACCAAATCGGGCAAGCGCTTTCCGGCGAAACCAACTTCACGCTCGGCTACCCGAACAAGGAAGTGGAACTGAGCCTGAACAAAAGCCTGCTCAAGGCCTACACTGGCAGCGCGGTGAAAACCGAGGCGCATCGGCAAAGCCTGGCGGCCCTGCTGGCGGCCAACGATGTGGCCGGGATGCGCGCGCTGTTCCAATCTTTTTTCGCCAGTATACCTCACCAGTGGTACACCAATAATGCCATCGCGCAATACGAAGGCTTTTACGCCAGCGTGTTCTACAGCTATTTCGCCGCGCTCGGGCTAAATACGCAGGTGGAGGACGCCACCAACCTGGGGCGAATCGACATGTCGCTGCAGGTGGCCGGGCAAATCTGGCTGTTCGAGTTCAAGGTGGTGGAAGCCGCGCCCAGCGGGCGGGCCTTGCAGCAGATCAAGGACAAGGGCTACGCCGACAAATACCGTGCGCTAGGGTTGCCGATCCATTTGATCGGGGTCGAGTTTTCCAAGGAACAACGCAATGTGGTCGGGTTTGAGGTCGAGACACTGGCAGCGAGTGCCAGCGCGGCGGCATAGCTGAGAATCAATGGGGCAGACTTGATTGATGCTATCACTCAATCCCGTGATTTGGCCACAGAGGCATGAACCTGTTAGCATGATTTTTTATAACTTTCGACGTAGTAAATGGGCGCGCTATTTATGACAATGCTTGGCCCAGCAATAACGACCCTATTTTTGATTGTAATGCCCACCAATCGCAAAAATATGGATGCTGTGATCATCAAATCGATAGATAAGTCGGTCTTTTTGTGAAAAGCGCCGCGACCACAACCCGCTTAAGCCGTGCTTGAGTTGTTCTGGCCGACCTGTGCCTGTTGCCGGATTTTCCGCACGTACCATCTCCTTGATGATGTTGCGCAATGCCTTATGTAGTAACTTGTCCGCTTCGCGCAATGCTTCGTATCGTTCCCAGGTATCACCTTCAAACACCAAGGATCGCATTCATTTGCTCCACTGTTGGTTGGTAAGCCGTACCTTTGGTATACGTCGCCAGCGAATTGGCAATTTGTTTCATCAGATCCGTATTTTGCAAAACATAAAGACTCTCGCGCTCGCGTTCCCAATCCTCCTCGCTCATGACAATAAATGCTTCCCCGCCACGGCGGGTCACTCTGAGTGGTTCGTGACTACCTACCACTTCTTCGACAAACCCTTTTAAGTTGTCGCGAAAACGGTTCACGCTAATTGTGTTCATTTTTTCCTCCAGTTGTACGGCAATATCGTACAACTGTAGTCGATTATCAGCCTGATGGCAATCAAATTTTGATGATTTTAACGTGGCGATTGTGATTTAACTGGTCAAGTTTAACTTGGCCGAATGCTGCCGTGGTGGACAAAACCACTAACGGTTTCGCACATGCGCCCCGCTTGCCGACCTCAGGCGCGGGCTTGTTCAGGCAGCAATACTAACGGTAGCGGACATGATTGATGGTAGTTTCAACCCGCGACAGCAAGCCGCAACCCATAAACCGCCGCCAACGCCCGGTTTTTGGGCAGAACTTTGCAGCCTGTTCAAACGACATGCCGATTCAAAAATTAATCGTAGCTAATCCTGTTGATTCAGCGTCTGCGCCCTTTGATCCCAGAGGGGCTTTCAGCATGGGCAAGCCCAAAGCGCGGCAGCGGGCTTCGGCTGCTTTTGAGTAAGCAAGAAAATCATTGTGATATTGATTTGCAAGGTGTTCGCGTGTTACGTGAAGTCCGGCGACGATTGGGTCGTGCCAGGTTGCAGTGGTGCTCATTGGGATGCCTCCATCAATTCACCCTCTCCATTTTAACAATCTTCCCCGTCACCGCGTCCAAACTCACGTTAAGCGTCGCGCTGGAGCCAGTATCCATAATCACCACTTGCCAGCTTTGCCCAGACCCGTCCAACAGCAGCGACTTCAGCGCCCATTCCGATTTTGCCTTCCCGGCCAACCCGGTAGCTGCCTGTAAAGTTGTTTGCACAATTTGAACCGCACCAACAGGCGTTTTTTGCTTGACACCAAGGAGCGTAAAGCCCCACAGCAGCGCCACCGCCACATACAAGAAATAGATTGCCTTGGTTGCGGAAAAAAGGCGTTCAGGCGGTCGATATGATGTCATCAGTTTTAAGGTGGCACCTGTTTCCGCTTCGATGGTCTTGCCACGTTCGGCAAACTTTGACCAATACAAAACCGAACTGTATTCCATCACCAAAAATAACATGCTGCCGACCACACCGGATAGCCCCAACGCGATTCGGTACGGCGTTTCACCTTGTTTGAAGAATGCATCAAACATGAAGCCACTCACGCCAATGAAAACGGTGAGTTGCGCAAAACGCTTGTTACCAAAATTGCGCAGCGTTTCACGAATATCTTTCCACTCTTCCAGAAGTTGCTGCGTCTTGTCATCCATGGCTATTCTCCTACGTCGAATATCCACAATATAGACATAATTTTAAGTTCAGTCAAGGCATTACTGCACACTCACCCCGCCGCCCCCACCTGCGGCGATTGGGTATTGGGCACCCATTCCCACCACTCATGCTGCCCTTCTGCCGTGGTCTCCTGCGTTCGATACACGCACCAGGTTACCAAATAATCCGGGTTTTCCATATCCACGCCCGAGGGCGCATGGCGGTAGCGCCCCGGTGGGGCCTTGAACCAGGCAGCCAAATTCGGCGGCAGGATGAATTCAGGCCCTGAGCCACCACTGCCAGCGTCGCTGCCTGCCGCGCCCACCCCTGGCGCGCCCTCCGCGTTCATTTCGCTATGTTGCAGTTTCACCGAAATGCCCAGCTCCTGATCCACACGACTCACCACGCCAGCATATTGCCCTTGCTTCAACAACTCGCCATCCTTGTCAAAATAAGACACCCCAATCACACAGGTTTTGCTCAGCAGATCAGTCAATTCCATACAATATCACCCGCCCTTATTTGGGATAATGGCGCAGCGGCGCAACGCCCACTTGCGGCATATTGGCCAGACCAATATCACGGGCGTGCTCTTCAAAGCCCTTGTTTTTCCAGAAGAATGCCCCCGGCATGGTAGTCGGTATCACCAACACATAAAACAAGGCGCGGCTAATCACACTGCTGGCCAGCAAAATCACCCCGACCACGGCCCAGGCCAGGAATGTTACCAAGCCAAACTCGCCACCGCTTGCCGCCATGCTGGCCAGCAAACCTGCCGCCAGCGCTGCATTGGCCGCCAACATGCCATTGCGCAGTAAAAAGGTTTTGCCAAAGGTGGTGTTTTGAATATAGTACGACACCCCGCCCTCATGCTCGGCGCGCCCCATGGCACGGGCATGCGCAATGTGGCCCACGCCTTCCAGCAGCAAACCCAAGCTTAACACGCTGGCGCACAGCCACAGCGCGCCGGAAACCGCTTCACCCATCACCGCCAGCGTGCTGATGATGACCACACCCGCCACCAAACCGCCCAGCGACAACATGCTGCCATAAAACGCGGTAGCCACTTGCCAATGGTTCCAGAACGGGCGCGCTTTAATCCGGTAGCAGCGGTTCATATAATACAAACCCACCAGGCTGGCCGCAATCGCCACATACCCCGCCGCGCTGGCCAAACCCGCCACCAAAGGCGGATTAATTGCCGCCAAATCCAGCCCCAACACGCCTTGCGCCAAGCCCTGCACCACGCTATTGCCCGGCAGGCTAAACAAAATATGCATGCCCATACCCGCCATAAACACCGCAATCCCCAAACCCTCGCGTGATACGGGCGAATGGCGCAGATTGTTAAAGCCGCGATAAAAACGATGCGGTTTGCCAAGATGCATGGTGGACATGAACAAGCCAAACGCCACCATCAAAAAGCACAGTATGGCCAGCGGCGCATACAGGGCGGATTGGGCAAATTCGACAAAGCCCGGCAACTTGGCTTGCGCCGCCAAAAACGGCAAGGCAAACGCGCCCGCCGCCGCTTGTGCGCTGAGCGTGAACAATACCAGCGGGTTCTCGCGCGAGCTTAAGCGCGCCAGATTCCAGTGTTTGGCCTGGCCATTTTTTTGATCGATGGCAGTACGGTAGCGCCCGTCTTCGTTTTTGTGATATTTCACCGGCATGGAGTCGGTGCGCTTCATTTCATCCGGCAAGCCCTTGATCTGCTGGAAGCGGATATTCGGCTGGGTGATTTCCGGAGAAGGAAAGCCGGGGATTTCTACCCGCGCCTGTTCCCGGTTATTCGGAATGTTTTCGATCACGCCAAAATCCAACGCATTGCCCAGACAAGCCGAAACGCAAGCTGGTTTCAACCCAACTTCAAGCCTGTCCACACACATATTGCATTTTGAAACCTGGCCCTTGACCGGATCAAGCTGCGGCGCATTGTACGGGCACACCCAGGTGCAGTAGCCGCAACCGAAACAGGTTTCCGGGTCTTGCAGCACCGCGCCGTATTCCACATGTTTGGTGTAGGCGCGGGTGGGGCAACCTTTCAGGCAAACCGGGTCATCGCAATGGTTACAGGCCATGGAAATATTCATGCGCTTGTAATCCGGGAAGCTGCCGCCTTCCACATAACCAACCGAGCGGAATGCCAGATGCGCAGGGTTATTATTCTTTTCGCTGCACGCCGCTTCACAGGCATGGCAGCCGATGCAGTTGTCGGCGGTGAAGAAAAAACCGTGCTGCTTGTTGCGATTGGGGTTACTACCCACGGCCGGATTTTCGTTGATGAACATTGAGCGCCCGGCCGGCAGTTTATTTTCCGCCAGCGCCACCAAGTCAATACGCTTGCCGTAGCGGTTAGCGTCTAATGTCACTTTGTCGTTCAGGAAGGCGTAAGGCTGCTCTTCGGTGCGGATTTCCCAAATTGACTTGTCCGAAGCGCTTTCTTGTTTGGCCTTGCTGCCGCAACCGCCGCCCGAGCCGCACTTGCCGCAACTGCCAGCCTCGGCCTTGGGTGCGCTGTTCTGGTCAGCGGTCAGCGTATCTTCATTTTCATCGAGTAACATGGTGGCTCCGGTCTATGGGCAGTTTTGTAGGGTAGGCACCTGTGCCCACGCGCAAGTGTTTTCAATCAAAACGCACGTCGCTCAAGATTCAAGCGCGCCGCTTCTTGCTGATCAATCGGTTCAACCCGCACCGCATTTTGCTTAAACGCGGGTTGGCGTGAATACGGGTCCAGCAAACCCAGGGTCAAACGATTCACACAATCATGAAAGTGGAACGGCACAAACAACATATCGCGCCCCACCCGGTGCGTCAGTTGCACCATTACCACCGCATCCCCGCGCCGACTCACCAAACGCACATAGCTTTGATGTTTAACCCCCAATTCTTCCGCCGCATCCGGGTTCATTTCCATATACGGCGTGGGGCTGAATTTATTGCAATTGCCAATCTTGCCGGTACGGGTGCGGGTATGAAAATGCTCCACCACGCGGCCAGAATTGAGCCAAAACGGGTATTCCGGGTCCGGGCATTCATTGTTGTTGACAAAACGTATCGGTATCAAGTTGGCGCGCCCGCTCGGGGTTTGAAATACCCCATCGGTGTACAAACGCGGGTTGCCCAAAAAGTCTTGCCGGGTGGCCATATCAAAGGCCTCGGCCTTGCCGACCCGCGCTTCATCCAGCACGGCTTGCGCTTCGCTATACGGCCATTGAATGCCGCGCGCCGCTTCGATGCGGTCATAACTCATGCCGGAAATATCGAGCGTGCGGCCCTCCCCTACCGACAAAGCACGCATTTCATTAAACGCACCTTCCGGGGTTTCAGGAAAGTGGATTTTATTGCGCTCCTCAAAACGCTTGGCCATTTGGTTGAATATCCAAAAGTCCGGCTTGCTATTGGCATAGGTTGGCAAAGCGTTGCGCGTCAGATTAACCCGCCGCTCGGTATTGGTGTGGCAACCTTCTTTTTCCGCCCACACCGAGGCCGGCAAATACACATGCGAATATTGATTGGTTTCCACGTCCGAATACACATCCTGCACCACCAAAAACTCCAGGTTTTCAAAGGCTTTGCGAATGCGCGGTTGATTCGGCATCGAGGTCATCGGGTTGGTGGCGACTAACCATAAACCCTTGATTTCACCGGTTTCTATCGCCGGGAAAATATCGGTTTGCGCCATACCACGCTTGGGCGGGAAAAAGCTTTCATCAATGCCCCAAAATTCGGCGATCTGTTTGCGGTCTTTTTCCTTTTCCAATAAGCGATAGCCAGGCAAACCCGAGCAAGACGACCATTCACGCGTGCCCATGGCATTGCACTGGCCGGTGATGGATAAGCTGGTGCCGCCGGGAATGCCGATATTGCCCGTCACCAAATTCAGATTATTGATGTCCACCACGCCGTCCGAGCCGTGGGTGGATTGGTTGATACCCATGGTCCAGATACTCATGGCGGCGGGTGCTTTGGCATACAGCCGCGCCACGGTGCGGATGCGGTCTTCATCAATGCCGCAAATATGCTGTGCTACTTTGGGGTCATAATCGGCCAACAGGGCGCGCAATTCGTCGATGCCGTTGGTATGCTGGGCGATGTAGTCCTTATCTTCCAGCCCTTCCTTGAAAATCACATGCATCATGGCATTGATGAGCACGGTATCGGTGCCGGGCGTAATCGCCAGATGAATGTCGGCAAACTGGGCAAACATGGTGACGCGCGGATCGACCACGATCAGCGGGAATTTACGTTTTTCCAGCGCTTCCTTTAAACGCCAGTAAATTACCGGATGCTGTTCCGGCAAATTCGAGCCAAACGCCATCAGGCAGTGGGTATGTTCAAAGTCGCCATAGCAGCCGGGCGGGCCGTCCGAGCCAAACGAGCGCTTATAACCCGACACCGCCGAGGCCATGCACAGCGTGGTATTGCCATCATAATTATTGGTGCCGATTTGGCCGCGCACCAATTTGCCCAGGGTGTAAAATTCTTCAGTTAACAACTGGCCAGTGGATACCACGGCAAACGAATCACGCCCATATTTGGCTTGAATTTCTTTGATTTTGGCGGCGGTTTTATCGAGCGCCGCATCCCAGCTGGTTTCCTGAAACGGCAAATGGGCTTTTTCGCGCATCAGGGGTTGGGTGCCGCGTCCGGGTGAATTGAATAACTCGGTTTCCAGCAAGCCTTTGATGCACAATTTGCCCCGGTTCACATCCGCCCCGGCATGACCGCGACTGGTGATGACCTTACCCTCTTCGTTCAAGCCAATTTCAATGGCGCAACCGGTGGAGCAATAGTTGCAGGTGGAATACTTCCATTGCGCGACCGTTTTGACCGGGATGGAAATGGGCTTGCGATTTTTTCGACCGAATAACATAATTCATCCTCTTTGACATCAAACAGTAATGGACCCTGGCCTCAAACCACCTCAGCCGCTGGCTCGGTTGCTGACTCAGTTGCTGACTCAGTTGCTGACTCAGTTGCAGGTTCAGCCGCTGGCAAAAACGGGCCTAACGCCAGGGTATCAAGTTCATGCGCATCCAGATACACGGTGCCCGCTTCCACTTTCACGCAAAATTTTTGGGTACAGCCTTCGTCAGGCGTCACCGCACAACCGGAGGGCAGTTCAATACTCCAGTTGTGCAAGGGGCAAGCCACCCGCTCACCAAACACAATCCCTTGCGAGAGCGGCCCACCCTTGTGCGGGCAACGGTCGAGCAGGGCAAACACCTTATCGGCGCTATTGCGAAAAATCGCGACACTGGGCAGTGGCGCGCTGCCCGTGCCACGCTTGACCACGCGTGCGCCCAAGACCGGGATATCTTCGACGAAGCAAATTGGTTTCCATTCTTGAGTCATGACCGTCCTTTCAAATTCAAATTCAGTGCTGCTGGCAAATTAGCTGTCAAATTAGCTAGCAAATTAGTCCGCCAATTTAGCCAACAACTGCGGCTTCGGCCGAGGCCGAACGCGCAGCGGGCACCGACAACATGGTAAATTGGCGCGTATCAACCTGGGCCGGCTCGGGCTGGTGCCATGGGTCGGGCAAGCCTTTCAACGCATCCAGCAACTGCGCATACAAGGCTTTACGGCCTGCGTGGTCTTCCAGAATATGCTTTTTCACATGATCCAGCCCCACCCGCGCCAAGTAGTGCACGGTACGTTCCAAATACCAGCCTTCTTGCCGATACAATTCCAAAAATGCGCCCGCATATTCTTTCACTTCCTCATGCGTTTTCAGCTTCACCAAAAAGTGTGCAATTTCGGTTTTGATGCCGCCATTGCCGCCGACGTAAATTTCCCACCCGGAATCGACCCCGATCACACCCACATCTTTAATCCCGGATTCGGCGCAGTTACGTGGGCAACCCGAAACCGCGATCTTGACCTTGTGCGGTGCATACATCAGGCACAATTCGCGTTCCAACTGTTGCCCCATCAGGGTTGAATCCTGGGTACCAAAGCGGCACCATTCGCTGCCCACACAGGTTTTTACGGTGCGCAAACCCTTGGCGTAAGCGAGGCCAGTCGGCATGCCCAAATCTTTCCACACGCCCGGTAAATCTTCTTTTTTCACGCCCAGCAAATCGATACGCTGGCCACCCGTGACCTTGACGCTCGGGATATCGTACTTTTCCACCACATCCGCAATGCGGCGCAGTTCGCTGGCGCTGGTTTGCCCGGCAAACATACGCGGAATCACCGAATAAGTGCCATCTTTTTGGATGTTGGCATGCGAGCGTTCATTGATGTAGCGCGATTGCGGATCATCCTTGGATTGGTGCGGCCAAGTTGAAATCAAATAATAATTCAGCGCGGGGCGGCAACTGGAACAACCGTTCGGGGTTTTCCAGGCCAGCAGGGCCATAATCGTGCTGATGCTATACAGTTTTTCGGCCCGAATCGCATCGCGCACTTCCTGGTGCGTATGCTCGGTACAGGCGCACATTGGCTTGGCTTTGGTCGATACCGAATAATCGCCGCCGGCGGTGAACATCAAAATCTGTTCCACCAAACCGGTACAGGAGCCGCACGAGGCCGAAGCCTTGGTATGCTTGCGCACGTCTTCCAGCGTGAATAAGCCTTTTTCTTTAATCGCCTTGACGATGGTGCCTTTGCACACGCCGTTACAGCCGCACACTTCAGCCGTATCCGGCATGCTGGCGGCCTTGGTAAAGCCTTCGTGCCCCACGTCGCCGGGGCGGCGAGTATTGGATTCGCCAAAGATCAGGTTTTCGCGAATTTCATTAATCGATTTGCCTTCGCGCAGCATTTGAAAATACCAGGTGCCATCGACGGTATCGCCATACAGGCAGGCCCCGACCAATTTATCGTCTTTCAGCACCAGCCGCTTGTAAATGCCCCCTTTTGGGTCAGACAGCACGATTTCTTCGGTGCCCTCGCCGCCCATGAATTCGCCCGCCGAGAATAAATCAATGCCGGTGACTTTTAATTTGGTCGAAGTGACTGAACCCTGATAGCGCCCAATGCCATAATTGGCCAAATGGTTGGCGCACACCTTGGCCATTTCAAACAAAGGTGCCACCAGGCCATACACGGTGCCGCGATGGTTGACGCATTCGCCCACGGAGTAAATGCGCGGGTCATAGGTTTGCATGGTGTCGCTAACCACAATCCCGCGATTACAGTACAGGCCGCAGGATTCGGCCAGCGCGGTATTGGGGCGAATCCCCACCGCCATCACCACCAGTTGGGCCGGCACTTCCACGCCATCGGTAAAGCGCAAGGCTTTGACGTGGCCATGTTCATCGCCGACGATTTCTTTGGTATTTTTCTCCAGCAGAAAATTCAGGCCGCGTTCTTCCAGCGATTTTTGCAGCATTTTGCCGGCAACCGGATCAAGCTGGCGCTCCATCAGCCAACCCGGCAAATGCACCACGCTGACATTCATGCCGCGCAATTTCAAGCCATTGGCCGCTTCCAGACCCAGCAAACCGCCACCAATCACCACGGCGTCGGTATATTTGGCGGCGGCTTCAATCATGGTATTGGTGTCGTAAATGTCGCGATAGGCGATGACGCCCTGTAAATCTTTACCCGGCACCGGCAACATAAACGGCAGCGAACCGGTTGCCAGCAGTAAGCGGTCATATTCGGCGGTGGTGCCGTCTTCGGCCACCACGATGCGCTTGACGCGATCAATTTTGACGATTTTTTTACCCAGGTGCAGGGTGATATCATTTTCTGCATACCAATTAACATCGTTCAACATGATGTCCTGAATGGTTTGCTCACCCGCCAGCACGGGGGACAATAAAATGCGATTGTAATTGGCATACGGCTCAGCACCAAATACTGTAATCTCATACAGATCCGGGGCTATTTTGCGCAACTCTTCCAAGGTACGCACGCCTGCCATGCCATTGCCAACCATCACCAATTTCATTTTCTTCATTGCCGTTGCCTTTCAAATGTGGTGACAGCGTATAAGCAAAATGGATGCCAGATTAAAATGGGGCACAACCGGGGCACGAGTGTGGTGCATCGTGCGCCAAATTATGGCAACGCACTTGCTTGGTGCAAATTTTGAGTTTAATTGGTGCAAAGAAATAAATCTCGCTTTCTTGGTGCATGAGCGGCCGGCCGGCCAAACTGCCTTGTCACACCCTGGCTGCTCATTGGGTGGCGTTGCCAGCTTACGACACGCTGCCATTTTTATGGTATCAGCAAGACCACGAAGCAAAACAGAAATAATGCATGACATAAGGAATTTTTGCAGCGCTGGCGCGAGAGTGGGTCACTGCAAAGAAGCGCTTCGTAGGCCAGGGCATCGGTTATACGCCGCTTAATGATGCAAAATTATGGTTTGATCCGCTGAAATTCTGAAGACAACATGGGTGGCACGATTCTTTTTCTGCACTGGAAGAGAGAGTTATACTAATTTTTTGAATGGCTTAGTATAACTCGCACCAAATCAAGTTATACTGGGATTTTTCCAATCCTGAAATAACCATGCCTGCTTACACTGACTTGAGCTTGAGCGCACAAACCGCTTATGCGCAGTTGTTTGCTGCCAGCGTGGCATCAA
>JBKJLF010000060.1:0-4906 GCA_046597185.1 Burkholderiaceae bacterium
TGCTGAAATTACTTTTCCATGGCAATCGTACCAAAGTATGAGTGGGGCCGGGACGAGATTTGACAGGGCGGCATATGCGGGCGGGATGCGGGCGGCAAGCGGGCGGCAAGCAGGTGCAGCGCGCCGCCGCCCACAGGGTGGGTGGATCAGCTGTCATCCTCCGGTATCAACAGCACAAAGCCTTTGGCTACATGGACGTTGACGCGTTTGTTCAGGGTGAATCCGGCTGGCTCCAGCCAGTGGCCGCACAGGCGTATCCATGGGGTGCTGGCATCGGCTGCGGAGCCGGGGTAAGCGCGAACGGTGGCGCGGCGGCGGGGTTTGATGTGGGGTGGGCGGTTTGATTTGGGCGGTTTGGGGGCGGCTTTGCTGGCGGCAAGTTGGGTGATTAAGGCTTGCAGCAGGAGAGTTAGGTCGGGGGTGCTGCTTGAGGTGGTGCTTGGGGTGGTGCTTGGGGTGCTGCTTGAGGCTGCGTTTGCAGGGGCGTGCGTAATGCGTGTATCATTTGGCTTAGCCATGATCAACTCCGATAGGTTTAAGTTGTTTGTGGTTAGCGGGTTGTGGGTGCTGAGAACACCTGCAACCCGCGCTTTTTTGTCTTGCGACTGGGTTATTGTACAGGAAGCGGCGTTGGGTGTGGGGGATTTTTTATGGTTTTTTGCAGATTTTTATAACACCCCTGCTCCGTCATTCCGGCGAAGGAGTGGTCAATGCAGCATGCGAATCAATTCGATGTCTTTCTGAGTCACTGCGACCACGACAAGGCCACCGTGCGCGCCTTGGCGCAGCGCTTGCAGGGCGACGGGCTGAAAGTTTGGTTTGATGATTGGGCGATTCGGGTTGGTGATTCGATTCCCTGGCAAATCGAAGAAGGGTTGAAACATTCGATTGTGCTGGTGTTATGCATGTCGGCGCGGGCGTTTGAATCCGATTGGGCACGATTGGAGAGTTACACCTTTCGCTTTCGTGATCCGCTCAATAAAAAACGACGGCTTATTCCTTTGCTGTCGATGATTCGGCGATACCGGAATCGCTCGCGCAATTTAAATATGTGGATTGGCGCGGCGATCACGACGATAAGGAACAGGCTTACCAAACGCTGCGGCAAGCATGCAAGGAGGTGTGCATGGCGCTGGATGCAGCGGCAGCACCACCATCGCCACCATCACCACCCAAAACGCCGCCACCATCGCCCTCACCACAAATCGACATCGACCGCATCATCAAATATGCGCCGGAATATTTGCTCGGGCGCGAGAAGGAAACCGCTTTGTTGACTGCGGCTTGGCAGCAAGCCACCGCCCCTGAGCATGGCAGCGCTGGCCGGGCGCATATTATCAGCTTTGTGGCGCTGGGCGGCGAAGGCAAAACCGCGCTGGTGGCAAACTGGGTGGCGCAACTGGCGGCACAAAACTGGCCGGGGTGCGATGCGGCGTTTGCCTGGTCGTTTTATAGCCAGGGCAGCGAACAAAAATCGGCGGCTTCGTCAGATTTGTTTATCCATGAAGCGCTGAAGTTTTTTGGCGAAACGGCACTGGCAGAATCGGGCCAAAGCGCGGTGGACAAGGCGCGGCGGCTGGCGCAAGTGGTGGCACAGCGGCGGGTGTTGTTGATATTGGATGGGCTGGAACCCTTGCAATACGCGCCCACGTCGCCGATGCGCGGTGCACTCAAGGATGGCGCGCTGGCGCAATTGCTGCGCAGCCTGGCCGGCCAAAACCGGGGACTGTGCGTGCTGACGACGCGCTATTCCATACCAGATTTGAAAGCGTTTTGGCACAGTAGCGCGCCGGAACACAAGCTGCTACGCCTTTCCGAAACGGCAGGCGTGGCGCTGCTGGGTAAGTTGGGCGTGAAGGGCGCGCGCAGCGAATGCGCGGCACTGGTGGCAGCGGTGCAGGGCCATGCGCTCAGCATTCATTTGTTTGGCGCTTACCTGCGCGACGCGCACGCGGGCGACATCCGCAAGCGCGACCGCGTGCAGTTGCGCGAGGCGGATGCGCAGGAGCAAGGCGGGCACGCGTGGCGTGTGATGGATGCGTATGTGGCGTGGCTGGCGGATGATGGTGGCAAGGATGGTGGCGTGGCGGGCAGGCGCGCCTTGGCCATATTAAAATTGCTGGGGCTATTTGACCGCCCGGCCAGCAGCGAATGCATCGGCGCGTTGCTGCAAGCGCCCGCCATTGGCGGTTTGACGGAAGATTTGATAGGGCTGGACGAGGCGGCGCGCAATATTGGCTATACCCGCTTGCAGGATGCCGGTTTATTGACCGTGCAGCGTGACGGCGGCGGCAACTTGCTGGCGCTGGACGCGCACCCGCTGCTGCGGGAATATTTTGCGAAAACGCTGAAACAGCAGCAGGTGCCCGTGTGGCAGGCGGCGCATCAGCGGCTGTACACGTATTTGTGTGAACATACCCAGGATAAGCCCGAACCAACGCTGGATGATTTGCAGCCGCTGTACCAGGCTGTGGCGCATGGATGTTTGGCGGGGCTGGTGCAGCAGGCGTGTGATGATGTGTACTATGCCCGAATCAGTCGTGGTGAACAATTTTACAGCACGGCCAATATAGGTGCGATTTCCCCCGACTTGGGCGCTATTGCTTGCTTCTTCGATCAACCATGGGAGCATGTCTCGTTAGATTTAGAAGAAGCAACGCAAGCTTTACTGCTTAACCTGGCTGCATTCCGGCTGCGTGCGTTGGGCAGACTGCGTGAAGCTGAACAATCAGGCCGTAAAGCACTCGGCTTATTCATCAATCAAGCGAACTGGAAAGATGCAGCAAGAGCAGCAAGCTATTTGAGCGAACTGGAACTCGCCAAAGGCAAATTAACGGCTGCAGTACTTTCGGCAAAACATGCGGTGGAATACGCTGATCTGAGTGGCCAACTGCATCACCGGTGCGGCAAGCGCACGACCCTTGCAAATGCACTGCATCAAACTGGGCGACGTGATGAAGCGCTGGTTCTATTTTGTGAGGCAGAAGCAATGATAGCTGACAAACGCACCAACATACCGTTGCTTTGCGCTTGCCCAGGTTTCTGGTATTGCGACATATTGTTGGGGGAGGCTGAGTGCGCCGCTTGGGCTTACGATTTGCAACGTATCGCAAATTCGTTTGATATTCATGCCGATGTGACGATGTCTTCGGTGCCATCGTGGCTGGAAACGGCCACACAAGGTAACAGCCCACCTCATTGCAACGCGTCACAGCAAATAAATGCCGCTCTCAGCGTCATGCAACGTGCTTCACAAGCTATTAAATTAGCAGAGCAACACAACCTGCGGCTTGATATCGCTCTTGGCCGCCTAACATTAGGCCGCGCAGCACTTTTCACGGCAATTCTGGGAAATACGTCCTTCAGCGAGTGCCAAGGATTAATTCAACAAGCGGTGACCAGCTTGTATCTCGCAAATGACCTTACACGAATACCCTATGCCCTACTCACCCGCGCCTGGCAGCTCGCCCACACCCACCGCCACACCGGCCAAGGCAGCGCCCAAACCGATCTGGACGAAGCTTGGGAAATCGCCGAGCGTGGCCCCATGCCGCTGTTAATGGCCGACATCCACCTCCACCGCGCCGGCTTGTTCCACCACATTAAGCCCTACCCATGGCAATCTGCCGCCTTTGACCTGAGCGAAGCGCGCCGCCTGATCGAAAAACACGGCTACCTGCGCCGCATGCCGTTTGTGGCGGCGGTGGAACAGGTGCTGGGCGCGATCTGACACCACGTAGGTACAAAATCGTGCCCACCCCACGCTGTTTTTCCGCAACAACCCTTTCAAAACACTTGCAAATGATACTGTTCAAGAATACAGTTTATCAACACCCCGATTCCCAAATCATTGCGCGAGCCACCCATGGAAAATACCCCGCAACCCGCTGCCGAAATCATCGCCCCAACACCCGCCCCCCCGAATATGACACCCCGTGGAAAATCGCCCTCGAACAGTATTTTCAAGCCTTCATGGCCTTTTATTTCCCCGCCGCCCATGCCCAAATCGATTGGTCATCCCCACACACATTTCTCGACAAAGAACTACAAGCCATCTCCAAAGATGCCCTGGTTGGTACGCGCCACGTGGATAAACTGGTCAAGCTGCGCCTGCTCTCAGGCGAGGAAGACTGGCTGTACATCCATCTGGAAGTACAAGTCTCGCGCCAGAGCGAATTTGCCAAGCGGATGTTTGTCTATCATTACCGAATCTTTGACCGCTACAACAAACCCGCGCTCAGCATGGCCGTTTTGGGCGATGATGCGCCCAACTGGTTACCACAGCGCTATAGTCACGCGGTGATGGAATGCGAATTAGAATTTCGTTTCCCCGTCGTAAAATTATTGCACTATACTGAACAAGAAGCCGACTTGGAGGCCAACCCCAATCCGTTTGCCTTGCTAACCCTGGCGTATTTAAAAAACCGCGCCACGGCTAATGACATGAACCACCGCTATGAAGTAAAATGCAAGCTGGTACGTTTGCTACATGCACACAAGTGGGACGACAAACTGATTCACCAGTTTTTTCTGGTAATCGACTGGATGATGGCCTTGCCGCCGGAATTGGCTGTGAAGTTATCAACATTTATTAGCGAACTGGAAGGGGAACAAGGCATGGAATACGTTAGCTCAATTGAACGGGTCAGATCAGAACAAAAATTTCGTGAAGGTAAGCAAGAAGGTGAGCAAGGTGGCAAAACCGAACTGCTGTCGCGCCTGCTGACCCGCCGTTTTGGTGTTTTACCACCAGCTACACAGGCACTACTCACACAAGCCACTATCGAGCAAATCGACGCATGGTTTGATCGCGGCATGGATGCGCAAACATTGGACGATGTATTTCAAGGTTTTGCGCATTAAATCGCATTAAATGGCAGCTAGCGGGTTAAACGTCTTAACCCGC
>JBKJLF010000161.1:0-7053 GCA_046597185.1 Burkholderiaceae bacterium
CAAATCGTAGTGCGCGGCAATGCGCGAATGGTTGCCGATCCAAATGCTCATCAGCGCATCGCGGCTACCCAGGTCGATATCATTTTCCGCACGAAAACCCGGTAAATAACTCTCTACCGTGGTCGAGCCGACATAAATGGCGGGCGGGTTTTCATCGTTGTGATGGTCTTCCAGTTCGGCCAACACTTTATCGAGCGTGACGCGTATCGGGCAATAATTGACATTGCTTAAATCGTCATTGTAAAAATAACGCCCGTCATTTTCCGGCCCACCCAGCATTGCGACCACCGGCATGCCGCAGTAAAAGCGGCGCAGATAGTCCTGGCCCTTGGCAGCGGACTCCAGCCCGGCTTGTACCATGGGCCAAGCCTTGACCAAACCGCGCAAGATCAGCGGTTGGGTCGATTTCAAAATCTCGTCGCTCAAATCCGCCGGGCTGATGCCGTCGATCTCGCGCACCGGGGTCAGATTAGCCAACATGGGCGCGGTTCTTTCTTTCGATCAGGTCGCGCAAATGCGATAACGAGGCCAGCGCCATAAAAATTGCCTGCAAATAACCGCGCTTGATCAAGTCTTCCAGTACCGCACCACTCAGGGCGTTGACTTTTTCTTCGTTGATGGTGTAAAAACCAATCAGGCGATGTTGCGAGCCGTCATTGAGTTCAACATCCAGCACAAACGATTCGAGCAATTCCAATTGCAGCAGCGTATCAATAAAGGGCGGCATACTTTGTAAGCCTTGATGGATGTTGACCAACATCGCATTCATGCCTTCGATATATTCGGTGGTGCCGCCATGCGGTAAAAACACCGCTTCGCCTTCGGTCGTGTTCACTCTTGGGTGGTCCAGATCGACATGCACCATTAACTCCGGGCCGGTAATGCCGATCAGGAAAGGCTGGCGTGCCATGGTGAGCGGGATATAGGTGGCGTCCCAACCCTTGTCGGTCAAAAACAGGTTTTCTCCTTCCTGAAAGCCAAACAGCGCGACTGATTCAAAGGAGCGCCCGTCGTCACTCTTGCGAAACACAATCGGATAGTGCGCTTGCACATCGCGAAACTCGGATGGCAGCGCAAGCGTGAACATGACACTGTCGCCCAAGGCTGCGCTGTGGCCGGCAAGGATGCGCATGTCCTTGTGATCGATGTTATTGAGTAAAGCATGATTGGACATAATGGGTCTCTTGGGCAAGGTTAAATGGATTGTTTTGAATTTCTATGTCAGACTCAGCTTGTTATTTTGATTTTATCAAATCTTTTGCAATCCATACCTGCAGATATGCCGAATCAGTTCGCGATTGTCGGGTAGCGCCCCCAACACTTTCCTGGTCAGGGCAGCGGCTTCGTGGAAATAGCCTTCGGCTAGCTCAAGGTGGTCGGAGCGGCGTGGTGCATGGCCAGCTTGGGTGCGAAAGCCCATGCCATACAATACATATTGGTAGCTGGCGGAGGGAAAAATCTCTTCGATGCGCACAAAGTCGTAGCGCGAAGGCGGTTTGTGCTGCCACAGCGTGAGTAATTCGGAGAGGCGCGGCGGAATCGATGCGCTGGCGCGATTCTCAATCCAATAGGCCGAGTCGGTGCGTTGGCTCAGGACATAGTGCAATTTTAAAAAATCGATGACGCGCTCCCAGCGGTAAGTAAATGCATCATTGAAGCGCTGCGCCACAATCTCCATGGCGGCACGGGTGGCGGGCATGTCGTCGCTGACCATGCTGGCCGATAATTCCACCAGCGCCAGCGCCGAGGCTTCCAGCGGTTCAATAAACCCGGCTGAGAGGCCAATGGCCACGCAGTTGTGGTGCCAAAATTTTTGCCGATAGCCGGGTTGGAAGGCAATCTTGCGTGGCGTCGGGATGGCCGTGACAGCCAGGCTAGGTTGGGTTTGCCGCACATAGGCGCGCAAGGCCTGTTCGGCGGCGGCGTCGCTGCTGTGCGCGCTGGAATACACATGGCCGATGCCGCGCCGGGTGGGCAAGCCAATATCCCAAATCCAGCCATTGCTTTGCGCGGTGGAGGTGGTTTGTGAAGCGATCGGGCTATTTTCATCGGGGTAGGGCACTTGCACTGCCAGCGCGGTATCGTTAAACAGCACGTGTTGTTGCGAAACCACGGGTACGCCATAGTGCTTGCCCAGTAGTAATGATTGCATGCCGGTGCAATCAATAAACAAATCGCCGGCGATGTCACCATGCGCCCTGGTTTGCAGTGAAGCAATATCGCCATTGGGATGCGAGTTGACGGCCAGTACATCGTCCGCCACATATTTGACGCCAAGCCGCTCGATACAGTGGCGGCGCAGAAACAGGCCGAACTTGCCCGCATCCAAATGGTAACCATAGTTGGCCACGCCGGCGAATTCGGGGGTGGTAACTTGCTTGGGGGCCTTGCCGTGGACGCACAGGTGCGGCTGAAAGCTGACCAGATCGGCAAAGGGCACATTCGGGTGCTGTTGTTGCCAGGCGGCGGCCAAATTGGTTTCGGTATAGCCTTGCGGCAAGACGAAGGGGTGGAAATAATAGTCGGAGTCGGCGTTGGCGTCGTTGTTGTCGCTGCGGCTGCGGCCGCCACTCACCGGATTATTGCGCCAGCAGTTAAAGCGTGAGCCTTGCTTGAACGAGGCATCGCATTCGCGGAAGAAATCCGTTTCGGATACGCCAATTTTGGCCAGTGTATCGCGCATGGTAGGCCAAGTGCCTTCACCCACGCCGATGGGGGGGATATTCGGTGATTCGATCAAGGTGATCTGTAAGCCGGAGCCAGAAGCCAAACCGGATTGGTGTTCCGCCGCGATCACCGCAGCGCTTAACCAGCCAGCGGAGCCACCGCCGACAATGACGATATGTTTGATCAATCCATCCTTCATGAAGTAGGCCCCCGGTTTCTCTTATGCTCTGTTAAACAAGGTTCTCGCTGTGCAAAGGGGCGACCCGTGAGTCGCCCCCTTTGCAGGCTTTACCCTGGTGATGCTTAGAACTTATAGCGTGCTGCAATACTATAACGCGGGCCAGCTTGTGTCACGTACAACACCTCGGATTTGGTGCGACCGTGGAGGCGCTGGATGCGATCCGTCAGGTTAATGGCTTCAAACTGAAAGCTCAATTTGTCATTATACGCATAACCCACGCTCAGATCGAGCTGGCCGTATGGCTCGGTGTAGACCGGATTGTTACCACTACCGTCATTGGTCCCAGCCAGGAACTCGTCACGCCAGTTGTAAGCGGCACGAACCGTCCATTTTTTATCTTCGTAAATACCCACCAGGTTGGCCGAATCACTCAAACCGATCAGCGCAAACTGGTCATTGAGTTTGGCGTTATCGTACCTCAGGTTGGAACGGACAACGGTGTAGTTGGCGATGAAACCAAAGCCGTTCTTGAACAGGTGCTGGATGTTAAATTCCACGCCTTTTAAGCTGGCCTTGCGTTTGTTTTCATACGAATCAATCCGGAAGGTCGCCAGCGGATCGGTGGGTAGGCCGGAAATAGTGCCAGTCTCATTGCCCCCACCATCCAGGCCCGTGCTGGTCACACCAGGCGAATTTCTGAAGTTGCGGAAAATAAAGTTACGGATGCAAGTGGTGTCGTTAGCGCAACCCGAGGCCTGGGCTGCATTCCAGTATGCCCCACCAACCGGGGTGTGTAAGGTGGTACTTTGCACGTCTCTGGAACTCTGACCGACATAGTTTTCCAGATCTTTATGGAACAGGCCAACCGAAACATAGTTTTGCTTGGTGTAGTACCACTCGAATGACAGATCCAAATTCTTCGATTTAACCGGTTTCAGACTGGGGTTACCCTCTTTGCCCGTACCGCCGCCGACCCGGTATCCTGTGTCAATGGTGGTACCGCCCTGAATTTGATCATAGCGTGGGCGACCAATGGTTTCACCATAGCTGGCACGCAGCTTGGTGTCGGGATGCAGTTCAATATCAAAATCGAAGCTGGGTAACACGTTATTGTAACTACCTTTTTTGGTTTCAAAATTGCGGCCGCTAAATTGCACGGGCAACTCGTTTTGGGCCACCCAGTTAATGCCAACCGCAGTGGGCACCAGCGAAGCGGAGGTGACATCGGTCTTTTCAAAGCGCACGCCAATTGCAGTGTGTACGGGGTATTTCAGATCCCATGCGGTGTTCAATTGCAAGAATGCGGAGGTCGATTTTTCTTTGACGCGGCCGTCAGTGTCCGGGCTGGCAAAGTTCGGCAAATACAACTGTGGCTGTGCCGGGTTGGCAGGGGTGCCGGCGGCGGCCGCGATTGCCCGGAGTTCGGCAAAATTGAAGGTGTTAAAGTTATTGAACAAGGCCGGGTTGCTACTGCCATTGATCTTATTAAAATATTTGCGCAGGGTCTCTGCGTGGAACAGGGTCGAAGGATAGCCGCCGGTGTTGTCTACCCCACCCCAACTATCGCGCTGCACATTCGAGAAGGTGGAACGATTTTCTTGATCGATCAGGGACAGGCCAAAATTAACGACGGACGCATCGGAGACGTTTACGCGGCCTTTGATTTGCGCTTGATCAACAGTCGCTTTTTTGTAGCCATTCTGGAAAACGGAACCTGTCAACTTCTGCGGCGCGGCGTTAAAGTCAGCACCGACAATGCTCAGCACGGGTAAGGCTTGGGTAAAGTCGCCCGTGGTATTGCCACGGCTGAAGCTGGCCGTGCTGATCACGTTACTGGAACCAAACGGGCTATCGGCCTGGGATTCGGCAGTGGAATGGTGCGCATCAAACTCCAGCTTGATGCCGGGTGACACTTTCCATGCCGCATTAAAGCCCAGTGATTTGTTTTGCGTTTTGGTCGCAAAATCGGCACCCGCTTGCGAAATATCCTGTTTGCCGTCGAGAAATTCGGTATACAGCAGTGGTCCCGCAACCGGGCCATTGGAGAAGGTGCTCTTTGATGGGCCAAAGTTGAACCAGGCGGACAATTCGGCGCGCTTGGTTTGAATCTTGTTTTCAGCGTAAGTGTAATCAAGCGTGGTGATCAAGTCTTTATTGGGCTTGAACTGCAAGGTGATTTGGCCGTTGGTGCGCTGACGCTTGACGCCGCTCATACGGTAAACCAAATTTTGCGGCACCGAATACACATCGTTCGGACCGGGGCGGTTGGTAATGTTTTCCGAACCCGCCTGGCCTGGCAGGGGAACATGACCCCAGGAATTATCATCATTGCCCTGGAAAGAACGCCAGCCATTGGGCACCGAGGCTTGGTTAAAGCCAAGGTTACGCTCCTGATAGCTGCCGCTTAAAGCCAGACCAAACTTGCCTTCAGCAAAGGTATTGCTGTAGAGGCCAGAAAATTCAGGCGTGGTGGACGAGCTGGCCTTAACATCGCGTGGCAAATTGTTGTTGGAGGTGTCGTTGAGTAATTTAATGCCCACGCTGGCGTTCAAGCCGGGGTTATCAAACGGACGCGCCGTCATCACGTTGAGCGTGGCACCAATACCACCGGTGGGCGTTTCGGCGCGGCTGGTTTTGTAGACATCAATACGGGAAATACCTTCGGATGCGATATTGGCAAAGTCAAACGCCCGGCCACTGAGATCGCCCAGGTTGGAAGTAGGCATTTGGCGACCATTTAACAACACCATATTAAAGTCTGGCCCGACACCGCGTACCGTAATTTGGGAGCCTTCGCCGATGCTGCGATCAATCGACACACCGGTAATGCGTTGCAGCGATTCCGCCAGGTTGGTATCCGGAAACTTACCGATATCGGCCGCGACGATGCCGTCCACGATACCGTCGGATTTACGCTTGAGGTTGAGTGAGGTACTCAGACTGTTACGCAGCCCCGTTACAGTAACTTTTTGAACTTCACCTTCTGCCGGTGCTGCCGCTGCTGTTGTTGTTGCCGGCGCTGCTTCTTGCGCATAACTTGATGTGATCAGCGCCATACAGGCGCTTGCTACCGCCATGCTCATCAATCTTTGTTTGGTTTTTGGAAAAACCATCACCCCTCCAGTTTGTTGCAACATTACTTCCTCCCGTTCGTTCATTTTCATGATCAATACGCGTTATCGAGCCTGACAATCGAGCCTGACAAACGTATTGGTTTTTTGCACACCATAAAAAGTAGTTCCACTGCCCACCCGTTTTACAACAGCCACCTTTGACGCCAATGGGTTAACGCACAACTACAGAAAATCTAATTTGTTTCGCCCCACCGACATCCTGAAACATTACACCAATAAACGATTGAAATTTACTGGCATCAACCGGGTTTGGTCGCTTTCAAACATCGAAACACTTCTAAATACGTGAAAGCGCTTTCATTTTAATGAATTAATCGCCGAAAAGCAACAAAAAAATATCAGATATCTTGAAATCGTATAACACCAAAATCGGCGTTGTTTATTTGAGACATCATCGAAGTTGGTATGCCAGCACAAAAAAATGGGGTGTGAAATCGTTTTCAAAGTCTTTTTAAGGCAACCATCATGGATATGATGGCAAATTGGGGCCATTCTTCCGTCCTTTTATAGGATTTATCAAAAGCGATTGACAAACGAAATAGAGTCGTTATAATTTGGTCTTCGATGAAAGCGCTTTCACGAATAGCAAAGCAAATCACTTATTGATACACTGCAACTTTATCCAATCACACCGTTTTGACCTGCCAAGGGAGAACTCATGTTACAAAAATCGAACTACCCCGCTTTCCCGGACAATTTTGTCTGGGGCGTCGCAACCAGTGCCTATCAAATCGAAGGCGCAGCGCAGGAAGAGGGGCGCGCCGACTCCATTTGGGATAGCTTCTGTCGTCAACAGGGTGTTATCTCCGACCAAAGTAGTGGGAACATCGCCTGTGACCATTATCATCGACTCGAAGCCGATCTGGATTTGATGGCCTCCTTGGGCGTGGATGCGTATCGTTTTTCGATTTCCTGGTCGCGCGTGCAGCCGCTTGGGCGTGGTGAATGGAATCCGGCGGGGTTGGCGTTTTATCAACGATTATTGGATGGTGTGGCGGCGCGCAGTATGAAAGCGTACCTCACACTCAACCATTGGGATTTGCCGCAAGCCTTGCAAGACCATGGCGGCTG
>JBKJLF010000192.1:0-13642 GCA_046597185.1 Burkholderiaceae bacterium
TCAAAAGTTTGCCCAGGCCGATTCCTCCGATGCGCGCCTGCGGGGCGGCACTGGCCTGGGTTTGGCGATTGCGCGCGAAATGGTATTGCGCATGGGCGGCGAGATCGGTTATCACTCGCAAGTCGGCCAGGGCAGTACCTTTTTTGTTGAGTTCCCGGTCAAACCCGCCATCAAAACCTAACGTGATTTTTCAAACGGCACGCCTATCGCTTTCGGTGCATGGGCGCGCCCGACCCAACCTGCCAGCAGCAATACGGTCAGCACATAGGGTAGCATTTGAATAAAATCACTCGGTATCACCCCTACCACGGGTAGTGCCACGTTTTGAATGCGCACTTGCATCGCATCGGTGACGGCAAACAGCAGGCACACCAACACGGTTGGCCCCGGCAACCATTTACCAAACACCAGTGCCGCCAAGGCCAAAAAGCCTTTGCCCGCCGTCATATTTTGTACCCAGCCGCTATTGCTGGAAAGCGAAATATACGCGCCCGCCAAGCCGCACAGCAGCGCGCCCGCCAGCAAGGCCAAATAACGGGTCAGCGCGACTGAAACGCCAGCCGTATCCAGCGCATGCGGGTTGGCCCCGGCTGCGCGCAGGCGTAAGCCAAAACGGGTTTTAAAAATCACCCAAATGACCAAGGGCACCAGCGCCAGCATGAAGTAGGTGATGATGCTATGGCCCGAAATAACTCGCGCATACAGCGGCCCGAGCACGGGCACGGATGCCAGCTCTTGCGCCCACGGCCACACCAAACCGCGCAAGCGGGTGGTGTCTTCCAGCCTGGGCGTGGCGTTTTCGGCCTGAAACCAGGCCAAGGCCAGCACGGGCGTTAAACCCGCCACGATAAAGTTGATGGCGACTCCGCAAATTAATTGATTGCCGCTAAAGGTAATCACCACCAAACCATGGATGAGCGCCAAGGCCAGCGTCACGCCCAGTGCCGCCAACATACCCAGCCAGGGTGAACCGCTCCAATGCGCTACCGCTGCGGCAAAAAACGAGGCCAACAACATCTTGCCTTCGAGGCTAAGTTCAATAATGCCGCTACGTTCCACAAAACACCCCGCCAGGGCCGCCAGCACCAGCGGGGTGGCGGTGCGCAAGGTGGTTTCGAGTATGCTGATGAGGCTATCCATGGTTTTCTTAGCCTTTATTGCTTAATAAATTCAAGCGCGCCAACAGCGGTACAAACAAATACGTCAGCGCACCACAAAACAGGATAATCAAACCCTGAATCAAAAATACCAAATGATTGGTGATGTTGGAATTGGATAAAGACAGCTCCAGCCCACCTTGAATCAAGACCCCGAACAAAAGGGAAGACAGACAAATCCCGACCGGGTGGTTGCGCCCCATTAACGCGACCGCAATGCCGATAAAGCCCACCCCGTTGGGAAAGCCCAGACTCATATGATGGGCGCTGCCGGAAATATCATTCACCGCCGCTAAACCGGCCAAGCCGCCCGAGGCACACACCACCACAATCACCATCCGGGAGACCAGTATGCCGGCATACACGGCGGCGTCCGGGTTGCTGCCCAGGGTGCGCAATTCATAGCCAAACCGGGTGCGCCACACCAGCCAGTAAAACAGGGTGGCGCACAGCAGAGCCAACAGCAAGCTGGCGTTGAGCGGCGAGGGGGCCACCTTCATGCCAAACCAGCCGAGGATTTGGCTAAAACCGGGCATCCAGGTGTTGGCGCTAAAATCCACGGTCGAGACATTTTGCGAACCCGCTTGCATCAAATGATTGGTGAGTAAATAATTCATCACGCTATTGGCGATGAAGTTAAACATGATGGTGGTGACCACAATATGGCTACCGCGCACGGCTTGAAAATAGCCCGGCAAAAACGCCCAGGCGGCACCAAACAGCATCGCCATCAATACAATAAACGGCAGTGCCAGCCAAGCCGGCCAACTGGGGGCCAGGAATGACGCCAGTGTGACCCCCAAACCCGCCAGATACACTTGCCCTTCGCCGCCAATATTAAACAAGCCGGCATGAATTGCCAGCGCCACGGCCAGCCCGGTAAAGATAAAACCGGTGGCGTAAAACAAGGTAAATTGCAAGCCATTGCCAGAGAGCAGGGCGCTATCGATGACGATTTTTAAACAAGCCGCAGGCGATTCACCCACCGCCAGCAAAACCAGCGCGGCCACCGTGAAAGCGGCCAGTAAATTAAGCAGTGGCAGCACCACAATACTGGCCCAACGCGGTAAGGCGTCGAGTGAGATTTGCACACTCATGCGGCTTTTCCTCCCATCATTTGGCCCAGTGAGCAACGGTTCGCCTCTTGCGCATTGACGCAGCCGGTAATTTTGCCGCCACACATGACGATGATGCGATCTGACAGCGCCATAATTTCATCCAGTTCCACCGAGACCAAAATAATTGCCTTGCCCGCCTGACGTAAATCGAGCAGGGTTTGATGAATCATTTCAATCGCACCAATATCGACCCCGCGCGTGGGTTGGCCAATTAAATATAAATCGGCATTGCGCTCAATTTCGCGCGCCAACACCAGTTTTTGCTGGTTGCCGCCGGAGAGCAAACTCATTTTCATTTCAGGTGCCGGGGGGCGAATATCAAAGCGCGTAATATAGTCGCTAATGCGGCGCGTAATGGTCGGGCGCGACAAGGTGCCCAATGCGCCGCCAATGCGTGCCAGCAAGTTGCCACTGGCGCGCAAACCCGGCTGGCGCTGGCTACCCAAAATGGCATTTTCAGCACAGGAAAAGTTTTTTACCACGCCGTTTTTCAGGCGGTCTTCCGGCACATGGGCAATTCCCATGGCGCGAAATTGTGCCGCAGCGGCCTGTTTGGCAGGTTTGAGTGCCTGCCCGCGCAAACGCAAATTGCCGCTGCTGGCTTGGCTGATGCCGGATAAAATATCGAGTAATTCGGATTGGCCATTGCCCGCCACCCCCGCAATACCCACAATCTCGCCCGGATAGACGGCAAAATTGAGGTTGGACAGCAGCACCTCGCCCCGGCTACCGAGCAAACCGAGCTGCTGAACTTCCAGCAGTGGCGCGGTGGCTACGGACGGGGTGTGATTGGCCTGCGCGCGCTTAGGTTGCGCCACGCTACGCCCCACCATCATTTCCGCCAGGCGCGCCGCGTCGGTGCTGCTGGTGGCCACGGTATCGACAATTTTACCGCCGCGCATAACGGTTACGACATCGGTAAATTCCAGAATCTCACGCAATTTATGGGTAATCAAAATCACCGTTTTGCCTTGCATCTTTAAGGCCAGCAAAATGCGAAATAAATGATCGGTTTCATCCGGCGTCAGTACCGCCGTGGGTTCATCCAGAATTAAAATCTGCGCGCCGCGATACAGCGCCTTTAACAGTTCCACCCGCTGCTGCTGGCCAACCCCCAATTGGCTGATCAGGCGATCCGGATCGACGCCCAAATCATATTGCTGCGCCATGTCAGCCACATGGCTGCGCGCCCCGCTTAAATTGGCCGCCAGTTTGAATTGTTTTTCCGAACCGAGAATGATGTTTTCGAGCACCGTAAAATCTTCCACCAACATAAAATGCTGATGTACCATGCCGATGCCCAGCGCAATGGCCTGTTGGCTGTTTTTCAAATGCACTTCTTGCCCATTGACCCAAATTTGGCCGCGATCTGCCTGATAATAACCGTACAGAATATTCATCAGCGTCGATTTGCCGGCACCATTTTCACCGACAATGCCATGGATGGTGCCGCGCGTCACCGTGAGTGACACGTCTTGATTGGCATGCACCGTGCCAAACGATTTATCGACGCCGCGCAAGCTCAGCGCAGCGTGCAAGGGCAGCGCAGCGTTGGCATGGTTTGGGTCAATGTTGGACGACGCAGTCATTAATGCACCGGGCAAGTGTTTTTCGTGCGG
Source organism: Burkholderiaceae bacterium (assembly GCA_046597185.1). Classification (GTDB taxonomy): domain Bacteria; phylum Pseudomonadota; class Gammaproteobacteria; order Burkholderiales; family Burkholderiaceae_D; genus CAMBDR01. The sequence continues at coordinate 3,895 of JBKJLF010000192.1, forward strand.
AAATCCACCACATCCAGCTTGCCATCCATAATTTGCTGGCGCGCCTGGCTGATTTTCTTTTCCATCTCCGCTGAAATCAGGGCGCGGTTGTGTTGATCCAAAGCCCAGTCTACGCCGCCTTCTTTCAAACCCATTTTGAGTAAGCCGGGTTTCCAGGTGTTGGCCCGGGCTAGGGTCAGGGTATCAAACACCGCTTGGTCGATGCGCTTGATCATGGAGGTTAAAATAACGCCGGGTTGAATATAATTTTGATTGGAGTCAACCCCGATGGCCAGTTTTTTGGCATCCTTGGCCGCTTGAAATACGCCCAAACCGGTTGGCCCGGCTACCGGGAACACCACATCGGCACCGCGATCAAATTGGCTCTTGGCAATTTCACCACCGCGCCCCGGATCATTAAAACTGCTGGGGGTGGAGCCGATCACATTGCTCAGCACTTCAATTTTCGGGTCGATATATTTGACGCCTTGCACATAGCCGCATTCAAAGGCATTGAGTAGCGGCATATTCATGGCATTGATGTAGCCGACTTTTTTACTCTTGCTGGAAAGGGCGGCGGCCATGCCCACCAAAAACGAACCCTCTTGTTCCTTGAATACCACACTTAACACATTATCGGCCTTGACTTCGGCATCGATCAAGACAAACTTGGTTTTGGGAAATTCTGCGGCGACTTTTTGCATCGATTGAGTAAAGCTAAAACCATTCGCAATCACGATATCGCTACCTTTTTTTGCCATATTGCGCAACACTTGTTCGCGTTGCACTTCATTGTTGACGATGGCTTCCTTGACATCGACGCCGCTGGCTTTTTTGAATTTGACGATGCCATTGTAGGCGCTTTCGTTAAAGCTTTTATCGAATTTCCCTCCGGTGTCATACACGATGGCGGCAGAAAAATCGGCGGCATACAAGGGGGTGGCAAACAAAGGTGCGGCAAATAAGGCGGCGACGCTGATGGCGCTGCCAACCAGGCTTAAACGATGCAAAGATTTCATTGTAATTCTTTCCAAAGGGCAAAATAGTAAAAAAGAGTTGGCATGCCGCAATCGCGCGCCGGACGCTTGCGATAAGGTGTCGGCAATGACAAAGACAGCAATTTTAATCTATATTGCGCTTGGTGTGAAAATCGAAACAGTTTGGAACTAGCCAACCCAGGCCAAATCAGGCCAGCATGGACCATAAATCATCCCAATCAGCGGGTTGGAAAGAGCCTTCGCGTTTGAGCAGTTGGTTGTGCGCTTTGTCCAGCATAAAATGGGTGGGTTTGCGGTTGATGGGGCCAAAACTGTCACGGTGGTTGGGTGCGTTACGCCATACAATGGGAAAGCGGGACGCGGCAGGAACCGAGAGGGCAATCAGTTTCATGTATTCGGTAAAGTCGCTTTGTTTTTCATCCAGATTGACGCCGATTAAAGTGAAATGGCGTTTGTGGTTTCTTGTGTAAAATTCCCGCATTAATTTCAACTCTTTGGTGCATAAATTGCAATCTGCGGTGAAAAAGGTCACTAAACAGGCTTGTCCGGCAAAGCTATCGAGGGACAGGGGTTTGCCATCGCTATCCTGACCAATCAGGGTATGGTGAATCGGGTTTTTTGGCGCGGCTGCAGGCGCGGACGCTGGTTGTGCCAAGGTATGGGCGCCACTCAATGCCAGGCTATTGAATGCTAAATATTGAAGAAAAGTACGTTTATTCATGATGGTTCCCCGATATTTTGTGTCTGTTATAGTGTAGTTGATGAAGAATCATAACATAGTGGGATTAATTTCTAGCTTTAGATATGGGTTTTCCAGTAACAGATGTGTTAATTCAGCACTATTTTTATTATCCGCTTTGACTTGAGGTGCATGCAACAGTATGGCAAGATAGCGTAATGATAGCCAATCGCCCCTATTCCCTCTCTGCCTTGCGCGCCAGTCTGGCTGCACGCATGCGCGCCGCCATTTTGCTGGTAGGTTTATTGATCAGTTTATCGCTGCAATGGCTACCGCTGCCGGGCGGTAGCCGTTTTGCCGATGAATGGTTGCGTGACCGCTTTATTGTCTGGCGTGCCGATCCCAGCCCTGAGCAGCGCTTTGTGTTGGTCGATATTGATGAAGCGAGTTTAACCGAATTGGGGCCGTGGCCGTGGTCGCGCCAGCGTGTGGCTGAATTGGTGGAGCAATTAATCGGCCCCTATGCTGCGTCGGCCGTGGCGCTAGATTTGTTTTTTTCTGAGCGCGCCGATGAAGCGGGTGATATGCGTCTGGCCATGCTGGCGCAGCATGGGCCAGTGGTGATGGCGCAAGCGTTTGATTATCAAGGCTCGCGGCCCTTGCGCGTGGGGCATATCAGCGGTGGTGTGAAGCTGGCTGCGGGGTTGGCTGTGGGCAACGTGCCCGCCAGCGGCTTTGTAGCCAATCATGAGGGCTTGCGCCTGGCCGCGCATGCCGGCAATATTGGTTTTGTGCCCGATAAAGATGGCATGTTGCGGCGCTTGCCGATGCTTACCCGGTTTGAAGGACGCAGCTATCGCAGCCTGTCGCTGGTGTTGCTGGGCTGCTGTCAGCCGAGACAGCCTGAGCCTGCGCTTGGGCTAAGCCTGGCAGCAGATGGTTTTTGGCGTGTGCCCTATACCCGCCAGTGGAATGCGTACACTGTGATTCCCGCCGCCGATATTTTGCGCCAACGCTTCCCGCTTGATGGTTTGCAGGGCAAGCGCGTGTTGGTGGGTTCCTCTGCACTGGGTTTGTCAGACCGGGTGGCGACCCCGCTCTCGCCCAATATTAGCGGCATGATGGTCCATGCCGCCGCGCTTACTTCGCTGTTGGATCAGCAAGCCGGGCAGGCCCCCAACCCTTGGCCGGCGCGTTGGTGGGCCTGCCTGTATTCTGCGCTGGTGGCGCTCTTGGTTTGGTTGGCTTTATCGCGTTTATCGGCGCTGTTGAATTTATTGGTATTGGTTTTGCTCTCCTTGCTTTGGCTGCCGCTGGCTTATTGGATCAGTGCGCACGATGCCCAACTGCTCACCACCGGGCCGCTGATGGCGAATTTATTTCTGTTGGCGGTGGCCGTACCCTTCGATTGGCAACTGAGCCAAAGCAAATCACGCCGCTTGCTGGGCACCTTGCGCCAATACGTGGCGCAAGCGGTGGTGGATGAATTATTGCGCCGCGATTTGCAAGACCCGCTCGCCCCCAGCCGCTGTGAAGTGACCACTCTCATCGCCGATATGGAAGGCTATACCGGGCAAGTGGAATCGCTCTCGGTGGAACAGGCGGCGCAATTGACGCGTGATTTTTTAGCCTGTTTAACTGGCCCGGTGATACGGCGCGGTGGCACCCTGGATAAATATACCGGTGACGGTTTGGTGGCCTTTTGGGGCGCACCCTTGCCGGTGGCAGACCATGCCGATTTAGCGCTGGAGGCGGCGCAAGAAATGCTGGAGGCGGTGCGCGCCTTTAGCTTGCAACGTCAGGTGCTGGGCTTTTCGGCCTTGCGGGTGCGCATCGGTATCGAGAGTGGCACCGCCATGGCGGGCGATTTTGGCACCGAGTTTCGCAGCATCTATACGGCGGTGGGCGATAGCGTGAATCTGGCCTCGCGCCTGGAAACCATGGCGCGTGATTTGCCGCATGATGTGATTATTGGTCAGGGCACTGCCGCACAGTGCCGTCGCCATCAATTACAGTTGCTGGGTGAATTTGCGATTCGGGGCAAGGAAAAAACCAATATCCTGTATACGTTGCCAACTTAGGCTGCCAACTTAGGCTGCCAACTTAGCTTACTTCAATAAATACTCTTGCATAAACTTGATTTGGGCAAAAAAGCTAAAGTCGGCATTGGCCTTTTTCTGGAAGCCATGGCCTTCGTCATCGGCCACCAGATACCAAACCGGGGTTTTGTTTTGCTTCACTTTGGCCACGATTTGTTCCGCTTCATTGACCGGTACGCGCGGATCATTTTTGCCTTGGATTACAAATAAGGGTTTGGTGATTTTTTGCGCGTTATTCAGTGGGGCAATTTTTTCCATGAAGGCGCGCATTTCGGGAATCCGTTCATCGCCATATTCGACCCGGCGTAAATCGCGCCGATAGCTTTCGGTGCGCTCCAAAAAGGTGACGAAGTGAGAAATGCCAACGCTATCAATCGCGCCCACAATCCGGTCAGCATAGGTGGTGGACACTGCCAAGCTCATATAACCGCCATAACTGCCGCCCGCCACCATCACGTGTTTGGCATCCAAATCGGGTTGGGTGGCAATCCAGTCGAGCAGGGCACCAATATCCTTGACCGAATCTTCGCGCAGCAGGCCATCGTCGAGTTTCAAAAATGATTTGCCAAAGCCATCGGAGCCGCGTACATTCGGTTGGATCAAGGTGATACCCAATTCACCCAACAGGTAGTTGTAACGGGTTAAAAAGTCAATCTTGGCTTGCGCTTCCGGGCCGCCGTGAATCAAAATCAAGACCGGGCGCGGGCCTGTGAATTTATCCTTGGGAGGGCGTGCAATCAAGCCGCTGATGCTGCGTTGATCAAAACTGTTCCAGCGGATGATTTCAGCCGCAGGGAACTTGCTGGTGTCGATGCCGGTTGAGTGCGTCGTGGTCCATTGTTCAACCTTGCCGGTTTTGATGTTCAACGCATACACTTCCCCCGGGCTTTGCGCATTATTGAGCGTAAAACCCAGTTCGCTGGCATTGGCATGCCAAGTCAGGCGCGTTACTGCACCCGTTGGCAAGTCGGGCGTTTTCAATTCCCGGCCGCTTTTGGCATCAAATAAATGTAGCTCGGACAAGCCTTCGCGATTGACTGTGGTTGCCAATTGCCGCCCTTTGCCGCCCAGTTCCAATTGAGTCACATCCCAATGAATAGGCTCGCTCCACACGCTGCTTTGCAAGCTCGCCAAATCGAGTTTCACCAGTTGCTGGAATTCACCGGCACTATCGGAAGTCATCAGCAAGCTTTTGTCGTCGCTGGCAAAACGCGCATGGGCATAACGGACCACGTTACCCTTGGGCTGGTCTGGCGCAGGTAAAATTTGGCGCGCCTTGCCGCTGGCAACATCAATCAGCCAAACTTCGGACTCATTAATCGATTTCTCATTGATGGCGACGATGGTTTTATCATCATGCGACCATTCAAATTGAATCCAGCCACCGCCGGGCATCGATGCCAATTTGCGCTTGGCTTGCGGCTGCTTTGGGTCGAGCAAGCTGAGATCGGTATGAATTTCATTGCGTTTGCCACCGGCAGCGGTTTTATCCAGGGCGATGGAGCCAACGATGAGGCGATCGCCAGAATGGTTCCAGGGGCCGGACGCGTGTTTTTCGCTGGCGTCGGTTAATGGTGTAATGACGGGTTTGCTAGCGGGCTTGCTACCGGGTTTGGCCCCGGCCAAATCGAGTCGATACAGTTGATTGGCTTCATTGCCGCCATCATCTTTTTCAAAGACGATGTACGCGCCATTTTTTGGCTCAAAATGGGCCAGTTTCACCGTATCGGGAAAATCGGTCAGTTGTTCCAGCTCGCCTTTGGCTTTGCGCAGTAAATGCAATTGCGCGGTCGCGCCTTTGGTGCGGGTAGAAATCAACATCCAGCGTTGTTTGGGATGCCAATCGAGCAGGGTGCGCGGCCGAAAATCATTGTATTGAATCGCGCGCTCAGCAATTTCCTTGGCAATCGGTGGAATCCCGGAAGCGGTTAAATGCTCGTTGGGTTCGATGTTGGCGGCCACGCCAATCAGGCTGCTACTGGTCAGGCTGGCTGCGATGAAGGCTTGCAATAGTGTGCGGCGGATAAAGGGGGAGGTGGTCATGGGCTACTGTGCTCTTCTCTAAAGTGTGGGTTTCAAAGGAGATAAAAAACTGCGCCTTGTGGGCGCAGCGGGCTTATGGGCTTATGCCGGTACAGGCTCCGGTGAGGGCGTAGACAACCGAGCAGACAAGGGGGCAGACAAGGGGGCAGACAAGGGGGCAGACAAAGGTTCGGGCAGGACGATTTGATTGTTTACCGAGAATTGATAATCACGGAACACATGCTCTGCACTGAGTAATTGATAGCTGCCATCGGGTAATTGGTGCGTGGTATCTTTCAAACGATAGGTGGTGTGGCCACAGGTCCAGCAATTAAAGTTGCGCATATGAGTACACAAGCAAGTCTTGTCCATGACTACAATGTGTTTTTCATTCGGATGGGTATCCACTTCGTGATTGTAAGCAGTAATGTAAGCGCAGCATCCGGTGGCGTCGAGCAGGTAGCCGTAAGACTCACAACCTGGGCGTATCCCCGAGCCAATCGCCGGTGAGGATTTTAACATCCGCATCGGGTAGCCCGTAGGTGAAATGCCATTGACGATAATATCGCTTTCGCTGGCTTTGACATATTCTTGCTTGACCTTTTCGGGTAAGCCGCATTCATGGGTGATGGTAAAACGGGTCGCCACTTGCACCGCGGCTGCACCCATTTCCAAAAAGTGAACGGCATCGGTACCCGTAAATACGCCACCTGCTGCAATCACCGGAATCGGTAAATCTTCTGTTTTAAGAAATTGTAGTATTTCTGCAACGATTGTATGCAAATCGTAGTCAGTCCAATCCATACCAAAGCCCAAATGACCACCCGCCAAGGGGCCTTCGACGATGACGTAATCGGGATTGCGCTTGAGTTTGGCATTTTTACGCAAAAATAATTGCAAGGCACGTACTGAAGAAACAATAATGCCCAACTTGGCATCACGAAAACGCGGATGGTCGGCGATCAGGCCAAACGAACCCAAATGCAAACCTGCCGATAAGGTGATGCCGTCAACTCCGACATCCAGTGCCGAAGCCAGCCGCACGCGCAAGGTTTCACGCGGCGCGTTCATGCTGAGCTTCTCCATACAGTTGACAAATATCATGCCCGAGCCGCGTTTGGCTTCCATGGTGCGGCCTACGTGCAGACGCGTCGCTTCTTCCAATTGCCCCAGATCAAATTGAACAATCGCCTTATTGGGATTGAGAATATTAAATTTATACAGATGGGTTTTATCTTTGACAAAGTGGGTGTCAAAGCGGCGATCCGCGACATCGGGCACCATGGCGTCGGAAATATGTCCGATACCTCCCAAGCGCGCGCCTTCCAGCGCTAACTCCGCAGTTGAAATATCAACCCCCATACCACCAATCATGATGGGTACGAATTCTTGTTTGCCGAACGCCAAGCGAAAATCGTCAACTCGTTTCATTGCACTCCCAGGCCATGTGACATCATTTATTGGCTATCTTGTTAGCCCTTGCCGATAAATGGAATGATTAAAAATTTGGGCCGCGTGCATTTTACCCTAATGCCGGATTGTTCGTGTTTTAATTTGGTGTTTTGACACGAACAACCTTTTTGCGAACAGGGGAAAAACGCGGTGGGAGGCCAATTCAGGCCATGCCTATGTACCCGCAAGCAAGTGTTCAAAAACGCTTGGTGAGCACCATTTGTTGGCCATCATTACGCATGTCGGTACGCTTTAAAAATGACATGCCAAGCAAACCGACATCCAGGCCAGTTTCCTGGATAACGGCTTCAACCTGATGCACTTCGAGGTCGCCTACGCGCACTTTGTCAAGCGTGACTTTGTAAGCTGCAGCGATACCGTTGGCGGTATTGACACGAATGGGCGTACCATTTTTGTAGTTGATGCCCATGCGCGTCGCATCTTTGGCGGGCAAGGCGATCATGGTGGCACCAGTATCGAGTAACATCGCCATACTGGTGCCGTTAATGCTGACCTGCGTATTGTAGTGGCCGTCGTTGTCAGCATTCAGGGTGACTTTATTGCTGTATTGCCTTGTGCCGGAGGAACCCGCACTGGCCTGGCTGCTATGGCTGCCAACGGGAACCAGACGGCGTTTGCCATCCACTTCGAGAACGGCTCCATTACTATCGACCGCGATTAATTTGATGCCACCGATATTGTCACCCACGGAATACGTTTTAGGTGCTGCGCTATCTACGACAAGTAATGCTTTTCCTTGAAACAAACCGACGACACCGACATGGCTGGCTGATACATTGTTGCTAATGGTGGAAACGATGGTGATGAGGGAGAACAAGCACACTTGGAATAGACGCATAAAGTAAATTTTCCTTAAAATGGGTTATTGGATGGAACAATTAACAAATGTAAGCTGGATAAAACATGAATCTCTTCCCATGCTTCCGGGGGGAAACCTTGCCTGCCAGCCCCGGAATCATCGAGCAATAATGAAGCAAAATAGCCGTTTAATTCTTGAAAACCCCACATCATGGTAATTTTATCCAGGATGCGCGGAAACTGTATTTCCAGTATTGACGGGTAAGGATCACCTGCACCCGGTCTGTTGCCTGATTGCGTATCCTTAGGGCTGGGCTTGGGGGCCGGAAAAGAATAACGAGCCATGGTAAAACCCCATCTGTTTGATTAATCACGGAAATTGTTAAATTCCAGCGGTAAATCAGCCACTTCCTTACGCAACAAGGCCATGGCTGCTTGCAAGTCATCGCGTTTGGCTCCGGTAATCCGGACCGCGTCGCCTTGTATGCTGGCTTGGACCTTCATTTTACTGTCTTTGATGATGCGCACAATCTTTTTTGCGGCTTCTGTTTCGATGCCGTTGCGAACTTTAATGACTTGCTTGACTTTATTACCACCAATCTTTTCAATTTTGCCATTATCCAAAAAACGCACATCCACATTTCGTTTCACCAGTTTATTGGTTAATACGTCACGGACTTGACTTAATTGAAATTCTGAATCGGCAAACGCGGTAAGATCGTGCTCTTTTTGTTCAATGTGGGCATCGCTGCCTTTAAAATCGAAACGGGTGGTCATTTCTTTGTTGGCTTGGTCGCAAGCATTTTTGACTTCGACCATATTTGCTTCGGATACGGTGTCAAACGACGGCATAATTTTCCTTGTATAGAACAGATTGGATGGTGCATTGCGCCTCAAACTTTTCCATGGGCAACATTGTAACGGATCAGTTTGAAAAAAGCTAGCCCAATTTTCGAATATTTTAAGGGAAATTGAATCAGAATTGAGAGATAATAGCGTCCCATGACGATACTACTCCCACTGCTTACCCCATTTCCATTAACCACGCTCAATACCCTTGGCTTGACAGCTCAGGCACGCGCGGGTTATCAAGTGCAAAGTTTAACCGATTTGCAACAGTTATGCACTGATCCTGAACTAAAAAATTGGCCGCGTTTGGTTTTGGGTGGGGGCAGCAATCTGGTGTTGACCCAGGATTTCCCCGGTTTGGTTCTACAGATGTGTTCCCGTGGGATTGCGCTGGAAGGTAAGCTGGAAGGTGCGCATGAGGGTGTGAATGCGGGTGCGAATGCGGGTGCGATTGCGGGTGTGAATGCGGGTGGGTCAGTACTGGTGCGCGCCAGTGCGGGCGAGAGTTGGCACGGTTTGGTGGAATGGAGTTTGGCGCAAGGCTTGGGTGGGCTGGAAAACCTGTCTTTAATCCCCGGCACGGTCGGTGCGGCACCGATTCAAAATATTGGTGCATATGGGGTGGAATTGCAACAGGTATTGCATAGCGTCACTTATTTTGATTGGTGGACGCAAGAGGCGGTGACACTATCAAATAGAGAATGTTGCTTTTCATATCGTGATAGCATCTTTAAACACGCTTTAAAAGATCGGGCGGTGATACTGGAAGTGGTGCTGGCTTTGCCGCAAATTTGGCGGCCAAATTTACAATATGCCGAGTTGGCGCAAGCGCTGTCGCACCTGACCGATCC
>JBKJLF010000235.1:0-2842 GCA_046597185.1 Burkholderiaceae bacterium
CGCGCCAAACCGTGCGAGAGCAACAGGTGATGCGCCACGCGCAGCATGATTTTCGACAATAGCTACTTTACAAACTCAATGATCAGCCCCATTAATTCCGTATAGCAACATGCAACAATCGTCACATTCCCTTGCTTTTCGCGCAAAAAACGACATTCACGTAAAAATGTGGTACTTACACGGGTAAACCCCAGACAGTTACAAGCGCAAGTGATAGACTTCCATTCGATAATCTTCCACCACCACCACCACCACCACAAAAGTAGTGGTTTCTAATTTTTAGCCTACCGAGGCAAATAATGCTAACCATCCCAACGAGTTTTATAAAACTTGCTACGGTTGTTTGGGGTAGATGAATGCGCCTGACTTTATACTATCTGGCTTTGGAATTCGGGCGAATGTTCATTACAGTTGGCGCTTGGCATTATTATGCAATAGCACGCTACCCAAATTCGCTGCGCTTTTAGCTTGTCAGCATAATAGTTCCATAAGGAAATGGATGAGCAAGTCTGCAACAACTTTGTGTGGCAATAAACACACAATCATACAAATAGGTGCAGGTTGCCACGACAACCGCCAATACGCAATGTTAGACTACAAACCATTGCAACGGTAATGGGGTGGCTAACTGGCAATATAGCGGGGTGTAATCGGCATTCCTTACCCCTCAAATGATTGGAGACCACCATGTTTGACCTGTTACCGCAGCAAATGCAGCCAGCAGTATTGCCTATACCGGAAGCGCAACCGGATGTTGTTAATTTAAGCGGCACCCAAGCGCCCAACCCACCGCCGAAGTTGGCGGAAGTTGAGGTGTCAGGAAGTCAAATGCCAAACCCACCGCCGAAGTTGGCGGATATTGCAGATATGATAGGTAGCAATGCACCAAATCCACCGCAACCGCCATCAAAGTAAATTTGTTTGTGGCGGTTATTTTGAAAGGAAGAGAAATGTCACATATCGCCACAAGCCCCAAAGGCATACCGGAAGAAGTATTAGACCGGGTGCTGATCGCCATCTTTTGTGGGATCTGCCTACTGTTATGCAACACGATTCTTGCCCCGGTAAAGGATGGCATTCTTTTTTTTAGCTTGGCAGCATTGTTGGAACTGTTCATCATTTAGGCGATGGTCGGCCTTTTTGGCAATACGCCATTGGTACAGGATGCAAACGAACTGAATTTCTATTCGTTTCTACTTCACCTGATTGCAATACCGCTTTTTCTGTATGGGGTGCAATCCGACTGGCACAATAATGCCATTAACGGGATGAACATTTTCTATCTGGTGCGCCTACTGTATTTCGGCGAACGCCGCGCCGATGGCGAATTTACTGGTTGGGCAAAGTTTGATGCGCTGGCGTGGGCAGGCTACTTTATCGAAAAGGCCGCTAACACCCTCACCAAACAACGCGTATTCTTTGCCGTGCGCATCATCATTACCCTTGCCACCGTCATACCGCTATGGGTTATCACCGCGAGAACACACGATCAAACCACCTCGCTCTACACCGTACTGACCACGGCCTTCATTCTCATTTATGGCTACGTCAAGCACATCGTTGCCAGCCGCAAGACAACGCAAGCCGAAGCATTGCTCAACGATGAAACGGTTGCGCTTTGCAAGGCATATAACGAGCGCACAAGCGATGCACGCCGCATGATTCAGCGTATCGCCGTGGAAGAGTTCACCGCGCCAGAAAAAGCCGTGCAACCCATTGCCGAAATTGCGACAAAGAACCAAGAGAGCGCCGCTGCAAAAGAATTGGCGTATGCGCAAGCCCACATCAAAGACCAGAACGAAATTCTCAGGCTTGCGGGTGCGGTGCTCGTCTTTGGCTTTTTTATTGGCATTTTTATGATTCAGGGCGAAGGGCAAAAGAAATTTCTGTTCGGGTATGCGTCTGGTTATGCTGACGGGAAAAACGGCGCGAAGCCAAAGGCTGAAGTGAGCTTGGAAAGGCTGGCGAAGTGTTATGACCAACTGGGTAGTAGGCGTGATTCGTGGCCAGACCCGGCATGCAAAGATGTATATGAAACTGAACCACCAAAGAGCGCACCGCCAAAGAAATAACCGCCACAACGGGTACAGCCCAGCGAAAGGATGCGCCCGTTTTCTTTCTGGCGACTAATATATTTCAAACTGCGCCACTACCCATTTAACCTTGCCCACCTGGTTTAAGACTTGGTGCGCATCAGCGGCTGGTGGTTGCATCGGGTTAAAATGGATTAATTAATCCTACCAATAAAAATCTCCGCCGCTTGGTTTTGTCAAGTTGCGGTGATTCATATATTTTTCTTAAAAACTATGTTGAAATATTGCAAATTAGGAATTCATATGCACAAAAAATTATCATTTTTTATCAGTTACGCATTTTTATGCCTCTCACCATGTTTGGCCCAACCCGCTTCAGAGGTTGTGGAAACGCAAAAGGTTGTAGCAGATTTACTAGCCAAGAAGGCGACGCCCTGTAATTGGTATGCCGAAGTAAAGCGCACGAATACTTGGTTTGAGCCTGATCAAGCTGGCAGAGAAGAAGTGGGTATGCTGTACAAAGCGGCCAAGGGTAAAAGCATCGATGAAGCCAAACTTGAGGAAATTCGCGCTCGTGTGCAAGCGAATGATAAAGTGCTCCAAGCCGAACTGGATGATTTGGTACGGCGCTGCGGCTGGCCTACCACCTCGGGCTTTGGTAAAAATGCACCTCAGTATGCAACAATGATTATCTTACATGCGGATTTGGACTATCAACTGAAACTCGATTCCGCAGAACTAAAACAACACCTATAAAATACGCAAAGTAGTTACATCACAATTATTTGCAAATTCATCAACTTCGAAGC
>JBKJLF010000288.1:0-3074 GCA_046597185.1 Burkholderiaceae bacterium
AAATAGCTGAAATTATGGAAGCCCACAATGAGTACAGTACCGCACTAACCATCCTTCGAGAAAAAGTACTGCCAATTTTCAAACATGCTGGCGATAACCGTGCTTACGCAAGCGCTCTGTGCAAAATTGCCAGCATTCATTCAGTGCGTGGCGAATTTGCCGATGCATTGCATATTTATCGTAATGAAGCCATACCCCTCTTTGAAAAAATTGGAGATGTCCGCAATCGCGCTGCCGCGTTAAGCAACAGCGCCAATATCTTGCAAGAACGTGGGGAGCTCGCCGCAGCCCTACTTGCATTTCGACAAGCATTGCCAATATTTGAAAAATTGGGCGATGTGCGTGCACACGCAGTAGCATTAGGCAACATCGCCAACATTTTACAAGCACGTGGCGAGTATGCGGAAGCACTACGCATCTGCCAGGAAGTACTAGCCGTGTTTGAAAAAATCGGAGATAAACGTGCTATTGCCATCTCCCAAAATAACATCCAGGCCATTCTCAACAAAAGTACTAGCGCAAAATAAAAAGTACTCATCGCACTTGCGAAAAAGTAAGCCAGGCCGGTCTTGCTTAATCACCTTATTTAATCCGCGCCACCCAACAATTTTTCCACCACAGGCTGCAAAGCAGCCGGGCGGCAGCCATAGCTGGCCAAGCGCCCTTGCGCCCCGGGGGCCAAATCCAGGTCATAAGGCAAGCGCCCCGCCACCAGCCACAGTTTTTCCTGCGGCAAGGCTGCGATCAGGCGTTGCTGCCCCGGCACCAGCATGGCGTTATAGGTTTGCAACACGATTTGCTGCGCGCCTTTGGCAAAGACAATCGCTTCATCGACATCCTGCGCGGGGGCTTGCGCCGCCAGCGCGTATTCGCGCACGTCAAGGCCGGCAGCCAACAATGCGGGTAACATGGTGCTGCGCGCTTCCTTGTTGCGGCCCAGTGCCACTTCGTCGATTTCGGTATGCGCGCGCACTTCCAGCGTAATCAGTGCGACGCTTTTGCGCGCATCGAGCGGGCGGAATTCCCCCTGCACCAGCAAGGCCGCCTTTTGTACCTTTTGCGCCAGGGCCAACGCTTCAGGGCGCATTAAACCTTGCGGTGTCAGATTGCGTTCGCGCCACGCACCCACCGCCTTGGCGCGCTTCAATTGCGCCACGCGTTGGCAGGCTTGCTCGATTTGCGCCATCTCAATCGCACCACTCAAAGCCGCCTCAATGGCTGCCTCCAGCCCCTGCAACTGGTGTTGCTCGACATGCGAAATCAAAATAATGTCCGCCCCCGCCTGCAAACTGGCCACCGTACCCTTGGCAAAGCCAATACCGTCGGCAATGGCCGCCATTTCCAGGCAATCGGTAATTACCACGCCGTCAAAACCCATTTCGCCGCGCAGCAAATCAGTCAATACCGCCCTGGACATGGTAGCGGGCACACTGGCATCCGGCTCAATCGCCGGAAACATCACATGCGCGGTCATAATCGCATCCACCCCTTGCGCAATGGCCGCCTTGAAAGGAGCCAGTTCCACCGCATCCAGCCGCGCCCTGCCATGCGCGACCACGGCGCTGGCGTAGTGGGTATCGATGGAAGTATCACCATGGCCGGGAAAATGCTTGGCCGTGGCAATCATACCCATAGCACGGATGCCACGCATCGCCGCCAAACCGTATTGCACTACTTGCGCTACGGTTTCACCATAGGCGCGCACCCCGATCACCGGATTGAGTCGGTTATTATTCACGTCCAGCACCGGAGCCAAAAACATATTCACGCCAATCTGGCCGATTTCATCCGCGCTGATACGCGCCAGTTGCTCGCAATGGCTTTCTGAACCCGCCGCCTGACATGCCATCGCCGACGGCATCGGCGTCATGCCTTGTTCGATGCGCATGACCATGCCGCCTTCCTGATCCAGCGCAATCAGCAAAGGTGTATCGCTAACCTCAGCGTTAATTTCCTGCAAGCGATGGCAGAGCACGGAAACCTGCTCGGGCGAGGCGATATTGCGCCGAAATAAAATCACCCCGCCCACGTGGTGCTGCACAATCATGCGCGTAATGTGTTCATCCACTTCTTGCCCATGAAAGCCGACCATGAACAACTGCCCCATTTTTTTTCTCAATTCCTGATGCATATTTTTACCTTTTTGACCTGATTCGATACGAAGGAATTTACCATCCCGGTCCAATACCCTGCGCAGTGTAACACAATACCGGAATAATACCAACCAAATACCAATTAACCATGACATGGCAGGCCAAAAAGAACACAAAAGGCATGCATTTCAGCGCTATAATCGGCACACCATATCGATAAGGTGACTGAATATGAAAATAGGCATGCAAACCTGGGGCAGTCATGGCGACATCCGCCCAATGTTGGCCTTGGCGGAAGGCCTGCAGGCGGCGGGGCATGAAGTCACATTGGTTATTACTTGCTTTAACAGCGACGAATATCAACATATTCAATCCACGCACGGGGTCAAGATTATCATGGTCGCATCACCTGTGGTAAGCCTGGAGCGAGCGGAAGAATTTGGCTTGATGCTATTCAACGAATCCAATCCCATGAAACAACTGGGCATGGTGGTACGCGACGGCTTCCTGCCAGCCGAAGCGGCGATGCTGGAAGCGGCTGAAATGCTGTGTCGCGAGAATGATTTGCTCATCGGCCATTTCTTTGTCTATCCACTGCAAATTATGGCCGAAAAAGCGGGCCGCCCGTATGCGAGCGTGTTGCTCGCGCACAGCGTGGTGCCGAGCAAATTCACCCGCCCACCGGGCGCGCCTGCGCTGGGGCAAATCGGCAACCGCCTGCTTTGGTGGCTGGCCAAAAAGCTGATCAACTGGCAGGTCAAACCATATCCAAACAGGTTGCGGCAACAACTGGGCTTGCCTGCGGTAAAAGACGTGATGACCGAAGTTTGGATGTCGCAGCAATTGACCTTGCTCGGTGTCAGCCCACAGTTGTGCCAGCGCCAGGCGGATTGGCCGGCGCAGCTTCAGGTCTGCGGCTTTTTTGACATGCCCAATATGACGCTGGAAGGTGCGCTGCCCGAGACACTGGACGCCTTCCTG
>JBKJLF010000521.1:0-6128 GCA_046597185.1 Burkholderiaceae bacterium
GGTGACAACAGTCCAAACCATGGCGACAAACGCCAAGGGTAAAACAGGTTTCATCAGGTTCTCTCGGGCGTAAAGTAATGTGGACTTACTTGTTCTTTTTAATTCAATTCGTACAGAACCCGCATTAAACCCGATATTTGATGACAGCCACAATCACATAAAATAGAGCAACAGCTCTAAACAACAAGGCAAATTTTAAATAAATTCATCGATAAAAAATTTAATCATTTGATATTTATAAAAATAATTCATCCGAATATCAACTCTGTTTCCCAAAAAAAATCCATTAAAAAAGCCGCACTGAATGCGGCTTTTTTACGACACAGGGGAATGATTATTCCCCATTATACGATTTGCATTGTCGTAATTCACATTTCGCCAAAAACACTTTTCCGCTGTCGCACACCATTTTATACACTTCAATCGGGCCTTTTAAGGTCACCAGGCTTGCGCCTTTGCCGCCCTTACAGCCTTGTTGTGCCGCCATTTTTTCTACCGTGACCGACGAAACACTGATCTGGAATGGCACTTGTTGCACCGGTTCTTCAGCCGCCATTGGTTTGGCGACTGACGCGGTACTGGGTGCCTTGGACACCGCCGATGACTGAGCAGGTGGCGCGAGCTGGGAGGGACTTAACACCACGGTTTCAGGGAAAGCACCGCCGCTACTCGCAACCGTCGGGCCAGACGCAGGCGCAGGTGCGGGTGCGGCTTTGGCCACAGGTTTGGTAGAAGAACAGCCGCTTAGCGACAACAGCAGCAATAGTGAAAGTAAAGTCGATTTCATCATATCCTCATAGCGGAATCAATTCCGATCAAAGCGTAAGGTTTTGACCCCGTCCGCCATACCTAACAAACAAATATCGGCCCCGCGACAGGCAAACAAGCCAGAGGTTACGACGCCCACGATGCCATTAATCTGTTGCTCCAATGCTACCGGATCAGCAATGGCTAAACCGCTCACATCAAGAATCATACAACCATTATCGGTCAGAAACGGCTTCCCATCTTTGCAACGCAATTTCGGCACGCCACCCAAAGCGCTCAATTGACGGCTCACCACAGCATGCGCCATGGGAATCACTTCCACCGGCAAGGGGAATTGCCCCAATTGCTTGACCAGTTTGGAGCCGTCAGCAATGCACACAAAGCGTTTTGCCACCGATGTCACGATTTTTTCCCGGGTCAAGGCTGCGCCGCCGCCTTTAATCATCGCCCCCTGATGGGTGATTTCATCTGCACCATCGATATACACGGCCAGTGAAGTCACGTCGTTCAAATCGAAAACTTCAATCTGATGCGCGCGCAAACGCTGGGCAGTGGCGTCCGAGGATGCGACCGCACCCCGAATCTGATCTTTAATCCTGGCCAACTCATCAATAAAGAAGTTGGCAGTTGACCCCGTCCCAACTCCAATAATTTCATCGGCAACCACGTATTCGAGCGCCGCTCGGGCAACCGCTTGTTTTAACTCATCTTGTGTCATGACATCACTCTGTGTGGAAAATTGACTTATTCTAGCTGATCGTGCCGGAAATGGGATAAAATCATTTTTAGCCGGATGATCGCACCGCACCACCTCAACATTCAAAATCAGGAATGACACACATGGACAATGTAAAAACGGTACTCGTGGTGGATGATAGTCGCGTTTCGCGCATGATGTCACGCCAGTTTATTTTAAGCCGCCAACCTCAATGGGAAATCCACGAAGCCGCCAATGGCGAGGAAGCCATTCAACTCGCCCAAGGGCTTGATCCTTTTTTAATCTTAATGGATGTCAATATGCCCGGCATGGGGGGTATGGCGGCAGCCGAACAATTACGCCAGCTCTACCCTGCCAGCAATATCTCCATGCTGACCGCCAATGTCCAGGATGCTATCCGCAAACGTGCCAGCTCACTGGGCGTTGGTTTCCTCGAAAAGCCCATCACTGAAACCCGTATCCATCAATTGCTTGCCTCGCTGGGACATTAATCATGTTCAATTTGAACGAACTCCAGCATGATGCCCTGGTCGAAATCTTCAACATTGGGGTCGGGCAGGCAGCAGCAGCCATGAGCGGCATCGTCAATGAAGAAGTGACCATGTCGGTGCCGTCGATCAGTTTCGTCAATCGGGCAGATGCCGCATTGATGTTGGTTGACAGCGAAACGCGCCGCATTTGTGGGGTTAGCCAACATTACCATGGCGCGTTCAGCACCGAAGCCATCCTCATGTTCCCGGAAGAAAAAAGCCTCGAAATCGTGCGTCTGATGGTCGGCGAATTGATTCCCATGCAGGAACTGACCGAAATGGAACAAGAGGCGATGAGTGAAATTGGCAACATTATTCTCAATTCTTGTGTCGGCACGCTGGCCAATGTGTTCGAACAAGAATTGGAAGGGACGCTACCAATTTATCATATTGGCACCAGTGAAGATATTTTGGCCGCTTCCGGCAGCACTTCAGTGGACGCCGTCGTTTTAATGCTACACATTAATTTCGTGATTGAGTCACATCAGATTCATGGCTATGTCGCCTTTATCCTGGATGTGAGCGCATTGCACGATCTGCGCTTCCAGGTCGATGAATATTTACGCAGGATGGTAGGATGATCAGTCCAGAAGCCATCAACAGCGAATGCATCCTCTTGAACAGTGTAATGAGCACACTCAAGATCGGCGCAATCGTGCTGAACACTTCGCAACAAATCATCCTTTGGAATCAATGGATGGAAAAGCATTCCGGCTTTATCGCCAGTTCCGTGCTGGGCAAAAATCTGTTTGAGTTATTCCCCGAATTAAACCACGGCCGAATTCTGTCAGCAGTACAACAAGCCTTGCAAAAAAATAGCTTTCCTTCCGTAGTCTCACAAAAGTTAAACAAAGCACCCTTCCCGTTGTATAGCCATTTCCCGATCGAAGAAACGGCACACCATGAACGCATGCAACAGGCGGTCGAAATTATTCCGCTTAAGCTGGCCGATATGCCACGCCATTGCCTGGTTCAAATCACCGATGTGAGTGCTGCCGTCGGTCGCGAGAAATTATTGCTCGATCAAACTTTGGTACTGCGTTCACAAACCTTGCTCGATGGTTTAACCTGCATCGCCAATCGACGCCATTTCGATCTCACCATCGAAAAAGAGATGCGTCGTGCCAAGCGTACCCATTTGCCGATGTCACTGGCTTTAATCGATATTGATTACTTTAAAGCCTATAACGACTATTACGGGCACCAGCAAGGGGATGATTGTTTGATTCAGGTGGCAGCCGAATTATCGGTATCCATGCGCCGACCGGCCGATTTTGTGGCACGCTATGGCGGTGAAGAATTTGCGGTGATTTTACCGGAAACCAATACCGTCAGTGCCAGCAAAATCATGGAAACGATACGCCTCAAAATCGCTGATCGCTTAATCGAACACCGCAGTTCTACCGTCGCCGCCCATGTCTCAGTGAGTATTGGGCTGGCCACTTTCGACGGCGAAGCAGATATGGAAGTGAAAGACTTGATTGGACATGCGGATCAGGCTTTGTATCAAGCCAAAGGCGATGGCCGCAACCGCGTGGTTTGTTACGATCCCAATCTAAAGTTATAGACAATAATTTTACTGCAATTAAACACCTTCAACCCACTACATCAACACATTACATCAATATACGGACTTTGCATTATGCCGCTAATTTATGATGACCATGGTGCCTATGAACGATCGGCACCGGATATTGATGACTTTGCCATCGAGATTTTTCTCGAACCAGGGGAATATTTTGTTGGCGACAACAGCTTTGTGGTACGCACCCTGCTGGGTTCCTGCGTCTCAATCACCCTGTGGCATCCACAACTCAAATTCGGTGCAATGTGTCATTTTTTACTCTCAACCCGTCCCCAAACCACAGCCGTCGTGCCGGATCGGCGCAAACGCGGGCAAGAGTTGGATGGCCGTTATGCCGACGAAGTATTGCTACTAATGATACAACAACTACGCGCAGAAGGCGTGCCCATTGAGCAATGTCAGGGGAAAATTTTTGGCGGCGCGAATATGTTTCCACAAAGGCGGCAAGACGACCAATTACTGATTGGCAAAAAAAATGGTGAAACCGCGTGTCTTTTGCTACGTTCTCATGGCATTCCCATTATGTCAGAAGATTTATACGGCGATGGACATCGGGAAATTATTTTCAACGTCAATAATGGTGATGTCTGGATGCGGCAAGTCACCTTGCCATCTGACAAACGATAATCCCCCACCATAACGCGCCACTGATACGAGCAACGGATACGAGCCACTGATGCAAATCCATTCTTTTTTGGCATCAGAAGCCTTTTTGCAAGGCATTCATGCGATACTCATTGTTTAATACCCCAGTGTAATCAACACCCTTTATCGTCGGAACTTTGCCCATGGACGCGATACAAGCACTGCTCTCCCAAATCAAGCAGAACTATATTGCTGAACTGCCTGATCGTTTCGATCAAATGGAGGCGATTGCATTGCAAATTGAAAATGAAGGTTTTACGCTTGACCGCTACAATGAATTCTATCGACTGGTGCATAGCTTGAAGGGCAGCGGCGGCACCTATGGCTTGCAAATTATTGGCTCTGTCTGCCATCCGCTGGAAGATTACCTCAATACGATCACGCCAAAATCAAATTTACGCCAAATTGGCTTTGGCAATATCGTCTTGTCCTATATCGATTTATTACGTGAAATTGGCAAACGCCTGCAATCCAAACACGCCGTCTTTACTGATATTGAAGACATTCTCACCCGTTTAAGTCAGCGCGCCTTCGCCCCGCGCTATTCGGCCTTATTAGTGGAAAATTCCGCCGTGGTCATCAAAATTTTGCGCCAAACTCTGGCACCCTTTAATTTTCGCGTCGCCATTGAAGACGATGGTTATTTGGCCTTGGGGCGCAGCTTGATTGAACCGTTCGATTTAATTATTTCTGCGGTCGAAGTAAAACAACTCAATGGTAATGCCTTTATGACAGCGCTGAAACTATCAAGCAGCATCAATAGCCATACCCCCAGCATATTATTAAGTTCAAATGCTAGCGTTAGTCAATCGCCATGCCCAACCGACTTCTTACTGATTAAAGACCACAAATTGGCGATCAATTTTCGCAAGGCGCTTGAGATCATCGTCAGCAAACTGGAAAACCCGGAAGTACAACAAGCTGGGCAGGCAACATGATCGATCTCAACCCCTTTTCAACTGGTTGGCTTGGCACCATGTTACTGCTGGCAATTCTGATTTTACCAACCTGCTTGTTTGCCTGGCTGTTTTTGCATCAACGTCATACCCAGCTCGAACTGCAAAACAGCCATCGACAAGATCAATCCGCACTCGAAATTTTACAAAGACAGCGACATCAGGATCAAGATACCATCCGTCAATTGCGTCATAGCGAGCAATTACTCCAATTTGCGCTCAAAGGCTCAGGAGACGGGGTCTGGGATTGGGATCACAGCACCGGGCAGGTTTTATATGATGATCGGTATCGCGCCTTGCTGGGTTATTTGGATGAACGCGAGTTTCCCAATGATGTCAATTCATGGCGCGAATTGGTTCATCCTGACGACACCGCCGAGGTGGTGGCCGGCATCAAACGCTACTTTGCTTGTATTCGCCCCATCGGTAGCCCAGGCGAGGACCCGATTTACCTGAGTGAATACCGCATGCGCTGCAAAGACGGCACCTGGAAATGGTTTGTTTCTCGCGGCACCGTCATCAAACGCAATAGCGACGGCAAGCCCCTGCGCATGACAGGCACCTTATCCGACATCACTGCGCAAAAAAATACCGAGCAACTGCAAATGCGCACCTTGCTCAATGCGTCACCCGACATCATGCTACTGGCCTTTCAGTCAGGCATCATTCATTATGCCAATCCCCCTGCGGGCGAACTGTTTGGCTACAGTACACAAGAGCTTTTCGGCATGAATATCGATTTACTCATTCCCGCCGATCTGCGCGCCAGACACAAACAACTGCGCACCCAATATTTTGCCTCACCCGACCACAAAAAGATGGCCGCCTATCGCCAAATTCACGCACAACGTAAAGATGGTACGCAATTCCCGGTTGAAGTGAGCTTGGCACCGATCACGATGTTTGGGCAAACCCTGATCATCGTC
>JBKJLF010000542.1:0-5126 GCA_046597185.1 Burkholderiaceae bacterium
CAACCCGGCAATACTGATCGAGCGGTGTTAATTTTTTCTACTGCATAGGCGTGTGAAAACAACCAAATCACCAGATCTGGTGTGATACTGTTATGCCGTTAGATTTGATGACCCAAGCACCAGCATAATAGCCAGAATAGCACAGAAAAATGGACTTGTAAATTTTTTAGTCCAAATTTCTGACTTTTTGCGTGCGAGCACACCGCCATGCAAGCCAATATGCCGCGTGCGCCGCGATATGCATGTGAATGACTGCCACATACCAAGCGAATGCAACAGCAGGACTTTTTTAACGATTAAAACGGATATCATGACAAGCTTTGGAACCAAATTAAAGATTGAGCGGCAGCGGTTAGGGTTGACGCAAATTGAACTTGCAGAAATCGGTGCTGTTTCAAAAAATACGCAGATTGCCTATGAGGGCGATGAAAACTCACCTACCGCCAAGTATTTGGCTGCGGTGGCGGAACGTGGCATCGACATTCATTTCTTGTTTTATGGTGAATATGTCAATACAGGCGTTTCAAAACAGGTGGCTGAATTGTTGACCGTGTTAAACCAATTGCCGCCAACCCAGCAGGCAATGGCATTTGCCATGCTGAACCTGTTTTTGGTTGGCCCCAAAACAGGGCAAGCAGCGTTGGTGCAAGCTGATGAAATTTGGCGTGCTGCGCGCTTGTTTCAAAAATTTTTACGCATGAGCAACAAGGGCAAGCAACTTGTCGAGCACGCGGCAGAAATTGAACCATGACGAGGACTTATTCAAGGGCGTTGATGTGGTGCTGTTAGAATGACGGCTTGGGGGATTTTGGTTCGGTAACGATTAGATTTGGGTGAAATAATGACGAGTGTTGGGCAACGACTTAAAGCGGAACGTAATCGCAAGAAAAAGACCCTTGAGCAGTTTAGCCTCATGGGTGGCATGACCAAAAATACTGAAGGCAACTACGAGAAGGAGCCGGATGAGAAAGGATACAGTTCGCCAACCCTGGAATACCTGATGAAGCTGGCTACGGAAGGGGTGGATATTCATTACGTTATTTTTGGCACCTACCGCCCGGAAATGGTGAAGAAAGAAATTGATGAATTGATTGTGTTGCTGATGCAAATGCCGGATGCACACCGCGCAATCAGTTTTTCGATACTAACGATGTTTCAACAAACGGCAAGCGCGGGGTCGTTGGAGAGTGCGGCCACATTATGGCGTAGCGTTCGGCTCTTTGGCCAGTTTTTTAAGATGGATGAAGCGGGGCGTAAGTTTGTGGAATTTACCGCCGAGAGTGTGTTGGCACCAAGCGCAATCAAACCGTAGGTAAGCAGGCTATTGGGGGGCAACAACCTTCGGTAAAGTACTTAATCTTCTTTGGGTGGCACGGCTGGCCACAGTTCTACAAATTTGTCGCCTGTCGCCAAAAAGTGCGCTCGTTTCGCCGGGTTCATGGCGTAATAATTTGTAAGCAAGGTAGCCGTGACGCCATCGGGGTCAGTTTGGGGATGCTCGTGGTTGGCTAGTTCGGTTTCTAATTTGGCGACGGTGGCGGTGAGTTCGTCTTCTTTCTTTTTACTGGCAAAAAATGCGGTGATGAGGTTGGCGATTGCTTGCAAAAGAATCGGGCCATTGAATATGACATAAGTGACGGCTAATGCCCAAGGCACTATTTTACGTTGTTCGTCATTCAAACCTTTGTATTTAAGGGTGGCTAATATACCTAAACCAATCGCCATAACCAAGGCAATGGCCATTTTTTGCCGGGTAGCCGCGTCTTCACCAGTGGGATCTTTTTTATGGTGGAAATACGTCATAAAACCAAAAACACCCCAGCCATGATCGCATGTCGTTGTGCCGAAGTGGGCATAAACACGAATAACTTTCAGGAAGGCAATCGCAGTAAAAAGATACCAAAACACTTCAGTACTTTTCCCTAGCTGGTAGTATATTAAAGCCAGTGCTGCAACCATAATGTCATATACACAAAGCTCGCAAATATCTGCGCCGAGCTTCGTGCCGCGAAAGCGCATCATTGCTAACCAGACTGCAACGCTGATCCCCAAGTAGCCATAGTAGAAACCCACGTCTTTTGGTAGTTTGAATAAGGCGTTGGTAAATAGACCTTCGATTACACATATTAAGCAACCCAAAATTATTTTTGTAGCCAACGGCATCACTTGGGCGTGGGTCACTTCGCCAAAACTGGGTAACACAGGTATTTTCAAACGTAGCATTATTCAACTCCTTTTTAAATCACATTAAACATCGTTATCTGCACCAACGGCTCGCTTATTTGTTTGGCGGTGGCTGAGGCAAATCCGGCCCCATCGCACTTGGCATTATGACGAATGGGGGCGTGGTTAATTTGGTTGGTGGTGTCGGTTGTGGGGGGGCAGGCGCAATAAAATTAACGACGCCATCTAACTGGCTCGTTCCCAATCGGGGCTGGGTCGGTTGTGGGGGATCAGGCGAACCAAAATTAACGACGCCAGCCAGTTGACTCGTGCCCAGTTGTGGTTGTGTTGGTTGCGGCAGGTCTGGAATCATAATGTTGGTACTTGGTGGTTTGGTTTGCGCGGGCTGTGGTAAATCTGGCCCAATTAGCGGGTGAACTGCGTCAACCAGCGCAACACCCAACACCCCACCCGAGGCGGCAAAATCTGAAAAAAGCATAGCGAGTCTCCGTATTATTTTATGAATTTTAGGAATTCTAGCATAACCCACGGTGACGCAAGCATTGCTTTGTATGAAAACAACATGCAATTGATTAATTAGTCTTGCCTTTAAGCATGTTAGTGCGATATCTTGCATTATCTGGCACCACTGGAATTTTTATAAATGGTTTGCACACGATCATAAATTAATGCGCACTGTGGGCTTGAGCCTTATCAGTTTGAATGGCGCGGCGGCTTGCCTGCTCAATTACGGCAATTAAATTCGCTTTTTTTGCTGGCATTGCCTGCGCCAAGCCCGCCAAACCACCTTTGCTGCAAGTGGCAAGACTTGCTCATCTGTCACTGGCCCGAAATTCGGGCGTGCTGGCATTTTCATTCGTATCATTATTCTTATCCTTTCCCATTACATTGCGGTTTGGCATTTGCAACCGCCATTAATTCATTTTTGTGGTGGCTGTGGAAAATCTGGCAATATGAAATTTGCAATAATATTCCCTTGTATTGTCATTAATTTGGGCGGTAGCGGTTGTGGGGGATCAGGTGGTATAAGGTTATTTGAGCTGCCACTCAACAAAAGTGCCGTAAACTGAGTTGGCGGGGGTTGCGGGAAATCTGGCCCCATCGCACTTGGCATAGTATTAAATGGGTTCCCCACCAACTTGCTTGGAGTTGGCTGTGGTAAGTCTGGCCCAAGTAGCGGGTGTACTAAATCAATCAGCGCAACACCCAACACCCCACCCGCGGCGGCAAAATCTGAAAAAAGCATAGCGAGTCTCCGAATTATTTTATGAATTTTAGGAATTCTAGCATAACCCGCAGTGACGCAAGCATTGCTTTGTATGGAAACAACATGCTATTGATTAATTAATCTTGCCTTTAAGCATGTTAGTGCGATATCTTGCATTATCTGGCACCACTGGAATTTTATAAATGGTTTGCACACGATCATAAATTAATGCGCACTGTGGGCTTGAGCCTTATCAGTTTGAATGGCGCGGCGGCTTGCCTGCTCAATTACGGCAATTGAATTCGCTTTTTTTGCTGGCATTGCCTGTGCCAAGCCCACCAAACCACCAAAATGGCGAGCACTTCAAGCGCCAGATGCCCGTATATCAGACTTAGCGGTGTTTCGCCATGCAACAACCCGGCACGCACGACGTATGGTCTATATAAGCCGTCAAAAATCATCACCGTAAAGTCCCATACAAAGTGCGCCGCCATCGGTGCGATAAAGTCCTCCGTTAGCAACCAAAGCAAGGAACACAAAATCGCGCCAATCGAATAGGTTAATACTGCACCCCCACTGAATCGCTGGCTAAAAAAATGCAATGCTGAAAAAACAATGACCTGCACAACGATTGATGCCCCTACACTGAAGCGCCCAAGCATCCACCTGAGCAGCATATCTCTAAGCAGGACTTCTTCGATAAATGCTGGCGCTAAGGCAAATACGATTGCTGCGGATAAAAGCCCAAACCGCAGATTTTCCCAATGGATTTGCTGCCAGCCGTTTGCCAGCAGATAAGGGAACAGTGACAACAACAACGCAACCACCGTCCAGCCAGCAATAGCCCAGCCGTGGCGTGGCAACAATGGCTGTGCGGGATTTGCCCCCAATTTACGCCTCAGCCATAAATAGGAAAAAAAACTCAGCAAGATGGCAAACGCCATAGCCGCAGTGCTGGAAGAAGAGGTTCGTTGTACGTGCGTGACCTTCATTAATGCCAAAGTAATAATAAGAAACAGCGGTATACTCGGCAAGAATACAAACAAAAGCAAGGCTCGTTTTTTTGCGTTCATTATTGAAAGGCGCTTTGGTAGGATGAGGCAGGCTGCTTTGCCAAGAAGGGGGAATTTCATATCTTCCAATGCCTGCAGTATGGCTACAGGCTATTGAAGGATGTTGACATTTGAAATGGTTTCAAATAAAACTATTTCTCAAGCCAATTAAAGCTAAAAACGTACTCAAAGGCACCGTTAACCATATCACGAACAGTCTCCCTAAAATTGCGATCTTTTGGGTCGCCTGTGTACTCGTACTCCGAACCCAGGTTACGCCGCCCACCCGAGACTTCCACTACTTCCACTTGTGTTAATTCTTGCATACCCATGTATTTCTCCAAAATATAAATTAAAATGATCTTTCACCGGGATAACAGTATCCGAATGTACGGCTTACCGGCACGGAAAACCGCAGGCCGGATTATTGCAGAAAAAACAGTAGCTTGCAAGCTTTACCGTAAAACATAAGTAAATTGTGGCATGTGTGCCACCTTCAGCAATTGGTCGTACCCTATCTGAGTATTGCATGAGCCGTATCAGGTCACCATAAAATACAATCAGAAATTTCATGTATTTAGCGGACGGGGCCATTGTGCCAGCCTATATGAAAGCGGCGCGCATTGCTGGCCGCAATGGTGAAACCATACTATACCGCGCTATTGGCACCGTAAATGTTTGAC
>JBKJLF010000682.1:0-3057 GCA_046597185.1 Burkholderiaceae bacterium
ATTGCTATAGGTGTGGCCGTCCTGGGTGCGAAATTTATATTTGCTTATCATGTCCAGGTGTTCAAACATATTAAAATCAGTAATCGTGAGTGCAATCACGTCATTTAACTTTTGGTAAAGTTCGCCGGATTGAATTTGTCCGGCATATTTTTTACAGGTGTTATAGAGCACGCGTTGTTCAAAGCTTTCGACTGGCAGCACTTGCATTTCGATAATATAGTGTTTGCCGCGTTGATCGGTGGCGCGCACATCGACAAAGCTGTCTTTCATGCCTTTAATGCTGGGCGGTAGCCATGGGTCCTGGATTTGCACGGCAACAATGCGCTGTTGGTCTTGCAGATCGAGTACGGCATTTAAAAATGACAATAAAATATCGCTACTTTCAGCGCTGCCGAAAATTTTCTTGAAAGCATAGTCGCTAACGGGGTTGAGAAAATGCATGATGGATTCCTGTTGTAAAAATAGCCGATTTCAGGTACATATTATGCCATTTTATGGGTGTTGAGGGCAGGTTGGCAATGTCGGGATTGGGCTACTGTGCCCGTTTGTAAATAATCCCTCCATTTTGGTATGTGCTTATTCGGTTATACTGTCCCTGATTTTGTGATTGGTATTGCGCCAATTTCTCTGGTAGTGGTGCCGCTTTGTGCCTGCCATATTGCGGACAGTTTTTTGCCTCGTAGCACCACGTCAGTTCCTGTATGCTGGCGCGGCGCTTTCTATAGGCAAAAACATGCTATGATTTTGCTCAGAAAATAAGCGATAACTGTTTTCACAATTGTCGGCAAGTTGATGGAGGGAAAAATGACTACTAATCTGATTATTAGCGACGTAGATGAAGACTTGGTGCTGGCACTCAAACACCAAGCACTTGAACATGGGCGCAGTGCTGAGGCTGAACACCGGGAAATTTCGCGCCAAGCCTTGCAACGTCCGAAGCGCCGTTCTTTAGCGGAAGTGTTGGCAGCCATGCCAAACGTCGGTGAAGACGCTGACTTTGATTGCCGCCACGCTTGCTCGACTTAGGCGGTAGCTTTGTATCTGATCGATACCAATGTTATCAGCGAGTTGCGCAATGGCCCAAAGGCGAATGCAGGGGTTTTGATGTTTTGGGCCGAGTGCGAAACGGTGCCACTTTATTTGGCGGTTCAAACCGTTGGTGAAATCCAGCGTGGTATCGAAAACCTGAGACGGCGCGGTGTCCTCCCTCAGGCGACGCTCGTTCAATCCTGGCTTGATCTGATCGAAGGCGAATTCGCAGGGCGTATCCTTAACTTTGATCATGAGTCAGCCCATGTTTGGGGCAGGCTGATGTCGCCCAGTCATCATAATCCCATCGATAAACAAATTGCAGCCATTGCCTTAATGTATGGGTTAACGGTTGTTACCCGTAATACCGAAGATTTTGTTGGCACTGGTGTGTCATTGTTTAATCCATTTAGCTGAAGAATGGGGGAAGTGGCATATGGTGTAGGCGCTGCCCGCACGTGGCAACGGGTTCATCGTTAAAACCGTCGCTGCCCTCATTTGGGGAGGCGGGGTTATTCGGTTATACTGTTCTTGATTTTGTGATTGGTATTGCGCCAATTTTTAATGAAAAGGAAAGAAATGACCCAGGCAAGATTAATTCATTCAATCCAGTTGAAAAATTTTCTGAGTTACGGTGCCTCATCGGAGGATATCGAACTTGGCCCATTGAATGTCATCATTGGCCCGAATGGATCGGGAAAATCCAATTTGTTGGAAGCATTGGCGTTATTGAGCGGTGCGCCGGATCAATTTTTAAAGCCAATCAGCGACGGCGGTGGTGTCAGTGACTGGTTATGGAAAGGGGGCACAGAAAAGTCGGTCGCCTCACTGGACGTGCTGATTGCCTATCCGCCGGGGCCACAGAATTTACGCTATCACCTTTCCTTTACCGAAGCCCAACAACGCTTTGAATTGACCGATGAACGCATAGAGCGGGAACATCCGGATTCGCCCAATGATTCAGCCGCTTATTTTTACTACCATTTCAATCATGGCCGCCCCACCTTAAATGTGAATGGCGTAACACGTACCTTGGCGCGTGAAGACATTGATCCGGATAAATCCATTCTGGCACAGCGCAAAGACCCGGAGCAATATCCGGAAATTACCTGGTTGGGGCAAATGCTGCCTAAAATCCGCTTGTACCGGGAATGGCGTTTTGGTCCGCACACGAATGTCCGCTTCCCACAAAAGGCCGATTTACCGAATGACTTTTTAAGAGCCGATGGTGGAAATCTGGGTTTGGTTTTAAATCGGCTGCAACGTGATTTGCCTGTGAAAAGGCGTTTATTGAAGGCGCTGGCGGCGTTGTATGATGGCATTGTGGATTATTACGTGCAAGTTGAAGGTGGTACGGTACAAGTATTTTTACAGGAAGAAAATTGCAGCATCCCGGCGACACGCTTGTCTGACGGCACCTTGCGTTATTTGTGCTTGTTAGCGATTTTGTGCCATCCCAATCTGCCTCCTGTCATTTGCATTGAGGAACCGGAACTTGGCTTGCACCCGGATGTATTGCCAACCTTGGCCGAGCTGTTAAAAGAAGCTTCTGAACGGACGCAGTTGTTTATCACCACTCATTCTGATGTGCTGGTGGATGCGATGAGCGATAGACCCGAGGTCGTGCTGGTTGCCGAGAAAGGGGCAGATGGCACAAGCTTAACCCGGCTTGATCCGAAACAATTACAACCCTGGTTGGAAAAATATCGCTTGGGGGAGTTGTGGACGCGGGGCGAGATCGGGGGTACAAGATGGTAAAGCAGGGCAAGCAAAATGATGTAAAGACAAAGCAAGTGCGCTTATACGTTGAAGGCGGTGGCGATGCGAACGGGTTAAGGACAGCTTGCCGTGAAGGCTTTGCCAGCTTTTTAAGTAAAGCGGGGTTAAAAGGCCATATGCCGCGCATTATCGCTTGTGGCGGCAGGGAAAATGCCTATGATTCCTTTTGTACCGCGCTTAAAAATGGTGAACGTGCTTTTTTGCTGGTTGACAGCGAAGCGCCAGTAGCAACGCAGGCAGACGATGCCA
>JBKJLF010000549.1:0-2524 GCA_046597185.1 Burkholderiaceae bacterium
CTGCAAGAGCGGCGGCAAAGCAAAACCAAACAATAGCACCATGCCAGTCGCCAATGCTTTGGCTGCCGGCATAAGCGTAGGCGGCGGCAATTGGGTGGCAACCAACTTGCCCAGCCATTCAAGCAAGATAAAATGCGCACCATAGCCAAGGAAAGCCCCCAAACCCGACCCCAGCACGCCCAAAAACACAAATTCAAACATGAACATGAGCGTGGTTTGATTTTGCGTCAGGCCCAAAAAGCGCAACATCACACAGGCATTTAAATGGCGTAGCATATACCGTCGCGCTGCCAGCGCGATGGCAACAGCCGCCAATAAACTGGATAACAAACTCACCAATGCCAAAAAACGCTCAGCCCGGTCCAGAGTGGTGCGCATTTCCGGGCGTGCCGAATCGAGCGCTTCCAACCACACACCGCGCGTATCTTTGATGGCAATCTGGTCTTTGATAAAGGTCTGGAATTGATTCAAAGCGACACTGCTACGGGTATTACTCGCCTTTTGGTCAGCCGCCAACAACCGATAGGTGATGCGCGCGCCCGGTTGCACCAATTGGGTACGCGGCAATTCGGACAAAGCCATCATCACCCGTGGCGCAAAGTTCATGAACAAAGCGCCCCGGTCCGGCTCATTGGCAATAATTTGGGTAATGGTGAAGCGTTGCTCGCCAAGTTGAATGGCCTGCCCCAAGGTTACATTTAAAGCGCTCAATAAATTGGCATCGACCCAAACGGTGCCAGGAGCTGGCGTAGCGCGGGTGGGCGCGCCTTCATTTCCCGGCTGTTGGCTCAAGCGCAGGGTGCCGCGCAAAGGATAGGCCGAACTCACGGCTTTGAGCGTGACCAGCTTACTGGCCCCGCTGGGACTTTGTGCCATGCTTTGAAACACCACGGTATCGGCCAGGGTTAGCCCTGCGGCTTGGGCCTGACTGCGCCAGACATCCGGCAGGGGGTGATCCGAGCCGACCAGCAGATCAGCGGCCAGCAACTGGTGTGCGTCACGTTGCAAACCAATGCGAATCCGTTCGGCAAAAAAACCCACCGAAGACAGCGCCGAAACAGCAATCAGCAAAGCGAGCAATAAAAACCCAACCTCACCAGAGCGCCAATCGCGCCATAACATCCGTAACGCCAGTTTTAGCATGGCTGACTCACTTTCAACCGGGTTTTCAACTTAGCTCCCATCCAAACTCATTTGTGACTGACGTCCGACAATTTGCCGGGTGCCGCCCAATAAGCGCGGAGCCACTTCTGCGCGCAATTGATCGGCCGGATAAGGCTGCAGCAAGGCTTGTGCCTGTTCAATGGTGGCATTCAACCACGCAATCTGCTGCGCGGGCGGCACAATCACCAGCATGCGCTTTTCATCTTCCGGCTTATGAAAACGCTGCATCAGCGGATGTTGATCGGCATTAATGGTCAACATCGAAAACGACAGCAAATCACCCGCGCCATCAAGCTTGGCCGGCCGCCACTCCCAAATTCCGGCCACCGCCAGTGCCTGCCCATCCTGCGGCGCTATTTTCCAGCGCTCGGCCCGCCCGGATTCATAATTCGGCTCAAAAAACGCTTCCAGCGGAATCAGGCAAAATTGC
The DNA here is from genome assembly GCA_046597185.1 of Burkholderiaceae bacterium. GTDB lineage: Bacteria > Pseudomonadota > Gammaproteobacteria > Burkholderiales > Burkholderiaceae_D > CAMBDR01. The sequence goes on from JBKJLF010000549.1 coordinate 1,595, forward strand.
TGTTTCCGCCAGGCATTGCGAAACGATGGTTTTTCCGCCACGGTTTCACTACGCGCATTATAGGTTTGGCGCGCCAGCTTGAGATCGGCCCAATGTGGCACCAAACCAAAGCAGGCAGCGGCGCATTCCAAACGGCCATCGCGCTGGCGCAAAATCGGGGCCATATGACCGGGATAAGTTTCAGGCTTATAGGCAAAATCAACTTGCTCAATGCCAAAATATTTGGCCAACGAATCAATCCGGGCGGGTTCATAATTTGAGCACATGGCGTTTCTCCAACATTAGACTCTTAGCGGTCAGGGCCACATCGATCCCGACTATTCTGGTGCAGCCGCAAAAAACGCATCGACCTCGGCAATATATTCCGCTTTTTTGGCGACATCCAAAAAAGCCGCCTGAAAACTGTTACGCGCCAATTGCCAGGCGTGGTGTCGGGTCAAGGGCAAAGCCTCAAAAGTGGCGAGAAAATTGTCATTCATATAGCCGCCAAAATAGGCCGGATCATCGGAATTAACGGTTGCCACCAGGCCTGCGTCGAGTAATTGCAGCAAATTATGTTGCTGCATGCACTCAAACACACAAAGCTTGATATTCGAGAGTGGGCAAACGGTCAGCGGGATTTTCTCGCGCGCCAGGCGTTCAGTCAGCGCTGCATCCTCCAGACAACGCACACCGTGATCAATGCGCTCAACTTGCAACAAATCCAACGCAGTTTGAATATAGGCTGGCGGCCCCTCTTCTCCGGCATGCGCCACCAAATGCAAACCGAGCTCGCGGCAACGGGCAAATACGCGGGCAAATTTTTCCGGCGGATGGCCGCGCTCGGAAGAATCCAGCCCAACCCCAATAACTTTATCGCGAAATGGCAAGGCTTGCTCCAGCGTATCAAGCGCATCCTGTTCTGGCAAGTGGCGTAAAAAACACAAAATA
>JBKJLF010000822.1:0-3444 GCA_046597185.1 Burkholderiaceae bacterium
GCCAGATATTAAGCACTTCGCGTCGCCGCTCCAGCAATTTCGGATGGGTCACACGGGCAAAGGCAAAGGCCAGTTCCGCTTCCGCCACCTTGCGCCCATCCACTTGCACCAGCCCACGCACCTGGCCACCGTCTTCATGCACCAAAATACCGTGACAAGTGAGTTCCATTTTGTCGCCCGCGCGCACCTGATGGCGAAATTTTGCCCGATCCACCGTCACCAGCAACGCGTGCAAGTCGTGCCGCCCGCGCTCGCGCATCGAGGCTTCCAGCAGCACACCGCCCAATTGCGCCAGCGCTTCCAGAATCAAGGCCCCGGGCATGACCGGGTGGCCGGGGAAATGATCGGCGAAAATGTCGTCAGAGAGCGACACACATTTCACCCCGGTGGCCAATTCGGGCGGTTTGAGTTGGGTAATTCGATCCAGCAGAATATAACGCATCGTCTAACCTCAAGTTTCGATTATTGCTGCCCAAAGCACGGGAATTCGGGTTAATATAGCACACGCGGCACATGCCCCGGCTTAGTTCGCCAACTTACTTCGCCACCTTGCTTGGCAGAAAGGCAGAAATGGAATGCACCAGTTGTAATACCGATCCTGGCAGTATGCGCAAAGATAAACCGCATACTTTTTTCATGCATGAAATGGCGGTTTGCCCGTCGTGCAGTCGGGCGCTGGAGTCGCGCGTGGTGCTGCGCAATGGCGCGGTGGTACGCTTAATCCATTGCAATCAATGCGGCCCCTCAGAATTACCCGTGGCACCGGACGCCAAAGCCTATGTCGCCAGTTTTGTCGCCCGCGCCAATGCACCCGCCGCCGCCAATGGCGAGCGTTACCTGAAAAACACCACCTCCACCTGCCCCACTTGTTTGGCCTTGCTGCCTGCGGAGGTGATTATTCGTGACAACAAAGTCTATTTCAAAAAGAATTGCGCCAAATGCGGCCCTTCGGAAGCGCTGGTATCAGAAGACGCGCAATATTATGTCAATGCCTATACTTACGCCAGGGCTGGCACCGAACCGCTGGTGTTTGCCACCCCGGTAGAAAAAGGCTGCCCCACCGATTGTGGCACCTGTAGCGACCATGAACAACACACCTGTTTGCCGATTATCGAAATCACCGACCATTGCAATCTGGAATGCCCGGTGTGCATCGTCAACAATCAAAATGCGAATCACATCAGCAATGCCGATTTCAGCAAAATGATTGATGTTTTGGTGCGCAATGAAGGCCAACTGGAGTCCGTAGCGCTATCCGGTGGCGAACCCACCAGCCACCCGCGCTTGCTGGAATTGATCGACATTGCCTCGCGGGAAGAAATTGGCCGGGTGGTGGTAATTACCAATGGTTTGCGGCTGGGTAAAGATCGCAAATTTGCCGAAAATTTAAAGGCGCGCGGTGTGTACGTGGCGCTACAGTTGGATGGTTTTAGCGCCGAGACCCATGAAAAAATCCGGGGCCGCGATTTATGCAAAGAAAAAACCGCTGCGCTGAAGATGCTGAAAGAATTGCAGATTCCGACGCAAATTATTTTTGTGGCCGCGCGTGGCGTGAATGAGCACCAAATCGGCCAGGTGGTGGAATTGTTTTTGTCGGAAGACCATTTCCTCTCGCTCAGCTTCCAGCCGGTGGCGCACACGGGTGCGGGGGGCGGCATGTTACAGCATGATCCGATGGATCGCATTACCATTCCCGGCGTCATTAAGGCGATTGAAGAACAGACCAAGGGCTTGCTCAAGGTGAGCGACTTTGCACCGCTGCCGTGTTCGCACCCGCAATGCGTCTCGCTTAGTTATTTGCTGCGTTTGAATGATGGCAGCCATATTCCGTTTGGGCGTTTTGTGGATTTTAGAACCCATGGCACGCTGTTGCGCTCCTCGGCCACGCTGGGCGCGTCGCCGGATATTTTGGAGGCGATGAGCGATGTGGTACACGATGTGTTTGCACGGCAAGATGAAATTGAGCGGGCCGATGAAATTTTGGTGGCGTTGCGGCGTGCGATAGACGTGATGTTCCCGAACCGCCCGGTGAGTGCCAAGGAAGCGGTGCATTTGGGCGAGCAGCAAGCCAAATCGATCTTTTTGCACCACTATATGGATCGGCATGATTTTGATCTGGAGCGGCTGCGCAAGTGTTGTCACCATTACCCGCAAACCGATGGCCGCATCATGCCCGCTTGCGGCTTCAATATGTTCCATCGCGGTGCCGCGCAAGGGCCGGAAACGGCGTTGCCGGATTGGGGTAAAAAGCCGTGGACGGAACCCAAGGTGGTGAGTTTGGGTATGCCGACACGTCAATCCGGCAATCCGGCCACCAATCAACCCAAGGCAGCAGAATGAATGCAACGGGTTTATTGAGCGGGCGCACCGCGCTGGTAACGGGTGGCTCGCGTGGGCTGGGGCGGGCGATCTGCCATGTGCTGGCGCGCGAGGGGGCGAATGTGGCGTTTAACTATGCGCGCTCCAGCGCCGAGGCGGAAGGGGTGCTGGCGGATATTCAGGCGCAGGGGGTGCGCGGCTGGGCGTATCAGGTGTCGGTATTGGATAAACCCGGTTTGCAGCAAATGATGCGCACGCTGGAGCAAGAGGCGGGCAATATCGATATTTTGATCAATAATGCGGGCGTGGGGCAAGTGGTGCCCTTGGCTTTGATGGAAGAAGAAGACTGGGACCGCATGATGAATATCAACGTCAAAGGCGCGTTTTTAACCACCCAGGCGGTGCTGCGCGGCATGATCCATCAGAAATACGGGCGCATTTTAAATATCAGCTCGCTAGCGGGAGTGAAGATGATGCAGGCCCCCGTGCATTACAGCGCGGCCAAAGCGGCCTTGAAGGGGATGAGTGAAGCGCTGGCGAAAGAGGTGGGGCGCTATGGGATTACCGTCAATTGCTTGGCACCGGGGGTGTTGAATGAAGGCGTGGGCGGTAATTTGCCGGCTTCGCGCCAGGCGGATTATTTGAAGCACTGCGCACTGGGGCGGTTGGGCACGGTGGAAGAAGTGGCCGAGACGGCTGCGTTTTTGGTGTCGGACAAAAATAGTTATATGAGTGGGGCGACGGTGGTGGTGGATGGGGCGGTTTGAGCGATTATCGAACTTTTCTTAAATAATCACCCGCAAGGGCACAAACTCACGACCGCCAGCCTGAATTATCAAAATATGGGAAGTTATTCCAAACCACCTAAGAATATTACCTATTCGAGCCAGGCATTAAAACTCACAACACAGCTTACAATATCCTGAATCCGTGTTCAAAAAAGGCCGCCCCGTCCCGCACCACATAAAAATGCAATTTTAGTATTTTTATGTAATTTTTAATTATGGTAATTAGTGAATTTTAGTGGCAGTTTATCTTTTTTGGTTTTGATTTTGCCTTATCAGCACCCTGACTTCCCCACTTTTCATTGATCAGCCCACAATAGCTCCTTCCGGCTTGCAGAAT
>JBKJLF010000835.1:0-3400 GCA_046597185.1 Burkholderiaceae bacterium
TGGACGTTGTGCCGGAGGCGCTCGCACCCGTGGGGGCGGATGCGCCTGCGGCCGTGGCTGCACCTGTGGGCGCACCCGCACCCACGAGCGCGAGTACGCAAACGGGCCGGCATTCGCGCGAGCGCGAACCAAGGCCCCGGCACACGCCCCGGCCCGCACGCGAGCCTGCGTCGGCACCTGCGCCCACGCCCGTGGAGGCAGGCGCGCACGAGTCGGTGGCGGTGAGCGATGCGGTGGCTGAGCTTGCCGCCGATTCGGTGCAACGGCCTGTGATGGCGCAAGTAGGCCAGCCTGAGCCAGCACCAAGCGCCGCGCCGCAAGAAGTGGCGGCACCCGCGTCGCTTGAAGCGAGTGCGCCAGTGGCAACGCCCGAAGCCGGGGTCGAAGCGCAAGCGCATACTACACCAGAGCTATCGGCCGTTGCCAGTGAAACGGCGGCAGCGGTGGACAATGCAACAGCAGGCGAAGGCAAGCAGCAGCGCCAAGCCAGAAACGGGCGCGAAGGGCGCTCGCGCTCGCCACTCGGGCGCAGGCCGCGTGCATCCGGTGGCAAGAAGGAAGCCTCCATCGCCACGCCAGTGGACGTTGGGGCACCAACGCCCGTGCAAGCGCTGGCAGTGACAGCAGAACCAGCGCCACAGGCAAGTAAAGAGCCGGAAATTGCCGAGAGTGGCGCGGCCAAGGCCAAAGCAACGCGCAATCCAAGGCGACCACGCAAGCCCAAAGAGGCTGCTTGACACCTGATTCAACAACGTCCAATAATCGCAATCGGCCTTTTGTGCCGGGCAACGTCGAAAGGCATAATTTGCGCTAAGCCAGATAGTTTTGCCGCAAACTGGCGGCAATCTGCAGCGCGCTTTTTGGCGAATAGCCACCGCCGCCCAAAAATACCGCTGGCACACCCAGCTCTCGCAGGCGGGTAAGGATCATGCTGTCACGCTGCACGCAGGCGTCCACGCTCACGCACAAGCCACCGAGCGGGTCGCCCTGCAATATATCGGTGCCCGCCACAATGAAAGCGAGCGCATAACCCGGTTGCAACAGCGCGAGGCCTTGTGTCAGGCGTTGCAGGTAGAGCGTGTCGTCGGTGCCTGTAGGGATAGGGAGTGCGATGTTGACGCGCCGTTTGGTAAAGTCAGCTTCGATACCTTGCGGGTAGATATCTTTATTGTAGATATCCAACAAGGTGGCGTTGGCATCGTCCATGAACACATAGGCATTGCCATTACCATGATGGGCATCCACATCGATAATCAAGATTTTTGCCTCGGGTAGCAGCAAGCCTTGTTGCCGCAATTGGCGTACCGCAATGCCGATATCGTTATAAATGCAAAACCCTTCGCATGCGGCGCGCGTGGCGTGGTGGTAACCGCCGCCCAGATTCCAGCTATTGTTGCCCAACAAGGCGTGCTTGGCCGCAGCAATAGTGCCAGCAACCGCCCAGCGCATGGGTAACAGAATTTTGCGGTCGATAAATGAAAAAGGCAGTAAGGGAATATACGGCAGGGCCAGTGCATTGAGGATATAGCGTTTGTTGACATAAAACAGCTTCAACAAATCATTGGCAAATTCCTTGGCTTCGTCCAGGGTGATCGGCGCGGGCACGTCCTGGATGTCGATGCCCGGCAAATCTTTAATCGCCGCGTAAACTTTGGCATATTTGGTGCCGTCAAACGGGTGAATGCGGTTGACGATGCCAAAATCGATGTTGTAGATTTTGTTGTAGAAAATTTTCATACAAATTTTAGTTCCTTGGCGAAGCGCAAAACTTGATCCGGTGTTAAGTACCATCTGGTAAAAAAACAAATGCGGATACGGTGGAAATGGTTGACATCAACACGCCAGCTTGACATGCCAAGCCTGCCGGGTAGAATAGCCGCTATTGGCTCTTTGTACCGGGCCACCTTTGAAAATATTGAGGTCACAAGGTCACATTATGCCGCTCGCCACCGATTACATCAATCTACCCGTTGCTGACCGAATTGAATTGGTTAAGGATATTTGGAATAGCATTGTTGAAGAAGAGCCTGTTTCGGTTGATTTATCAGCCGCGCAAAAAGCCGAACTGGGCCGCCGCGTGGCGGAACATCGCGCCAATCCAGCCACGGCAACCCCTTGGGAACAGGTTCGGGCCAAGCTCTTTTCAAGTCAAGTTTAAATGCTATTACTATTTCGTCCGCAGGCCGAACAAGAGTTGTTGGTAGCACAAGCATGGTATGGGTCTAAAGCCAAAGGTTTGGGACTTGAATTCGCTCATATGGCTGCCGCGGCAGTGTTGGCCGCATTGGCCAACCCGTTTGATCATTTTAAAATTGAGGAAGACTATCGCCGTGTGCTATTCTGAAAATTCCCTTACATGATGGTCTACCTGCCCAGCACGGAAGAATTGCTCGTGGTGTCATTTTTTCATAAGCAGCGCAAGCCTGGGAGTTGGCTGGTGTGATTGGGACGCGACATTTAATGTTGCCATGTTGGTAAATTGGGAATTATCCCGCAGTCTGTGGGGCAATTGCGCTACAATCAGTCTTCCGACTTACCGTCGTTTACTGACTGCTTTTATCGCTTAAAGGATTGCACCGATGAGAAACCGTTTACCTGCAACCAAATACCTGAGCGATATTTTACCCAAGCGCAGTGAAGGCGGCTTGGAATTTGCGCAGCTAATGGATCTGTTGCTGTTTTATGCGGCAAGGCGGCAAGGGCAAAATTGATGCTTTTCAGTGATCAGGCCAGCGATTATGTCAGGTTGGATAGTTTTAGCGCCAGGCCGCAGCAGCATGGGTGGGTGGGGCATCAATACAAATTCAATTCATCATCGCCATAAAATAATCATCGAACAACTTATTTCATGGTTAATAATTTTTTTAATGAAACCATGTGTGCTTACCCAACATATTCGATGCCCGAGTCCGTACTTGCAACACTCAAATGCATGCCACATCACCGCTCAGTTGTAATGCTCATGCGTCATTCAGTGCGCCTACCATTCACTGAAGGCGATGATGGAGCTTATGCGTGTATTACACCTATTGGTTGGCAATTGGCACGGCAGTTAGGGGCGCTAATTGGGCATCGCTTGAGCAGCCTGCATGTAAGTCCACTCCGTCGCTGCGAACAAACTGCCCACGCTTTAAACGACGGTGCTGGCAAAAATTGCGTTATAAGGCCAGATCACATGCCGCTCGCGGCTGCCCTTGCCCAACACCCGCACCTGGCGCAGCTTGTGGTCAAAGTCGGCCACGCTCACTTTCACCAGCTCCCCCACGCGCAAACCAGTTAAAAACAACACCTCAATCGCCAACCTCGCCGTCAATTTATCCCATTCACTGCGTGGCAAAAATGCGGTGGGCTGTTCTGGTGGGCTATCCATCCCTTCTGGTGGGCTATCCACCCCTTCTGG
>JBKJLF010000343.1:0-4469 GCA_046597185.1 Burkholderiaceae bacterium
CACTCATTGATCAATTGCACAAGTACAGCGCAGTGACTTGGCAGTTCCCATTGGCACTGTTCGGTGCCAACTCGCTCTTATTTAACTACCTTAGGGATATACCCGGCGTCTTGGTCACCGCGTCGGTATTCAATGCCGCGCTGCTGTTCGCTTTCGCGCGCATGGTCACACAGCAGAAATGCATCATTGACGCCGCCAGACGCGCGGAGCAAGAACTCGGTGCCGCCTTTAGCGCCTTCATTCCACAGTTCAAGCGGTCGCGCCTGGGCGCCCCCTCTTTGATTCTCTGGGTGCTAGTCTCCCTGGACCTGCTGATGCTAGCGTGGGGCGTACGCGCATGGAAATGATCGCGCTGCTTCCTAACAAGGCAGTCGACACGGACGCTCAAGGGCGTCCGCGCCGCCCGCGGCGCTCTGTTTCCCTTGGGCGCCGGTCACTTCTACGTTAAGTCTCACAAATATGCCGCCTACGTTAATCAATAATCTTGCAAGCTTCACCGATGCGCACGACGAATTGCAATTGCGGTTTCTAGTTGAAACGGTGGATGCCATTGAAACGCATGCGTGCGGTGAAAATGAAATCCGCGCGTTACTTTCAATATTTGAGCGTTTTCCAGATGACGATGGTTATGGTGTGTTTTGGTCGATTTTGCATTGTCTAGAGAAATGTGAAGGCTATGAGCCATTGCTCATCGAATCGGTAGCAAGGACACCAGTTGAATTTAATCTAAACATGATTAATCGGATTATTAATTCAGGTACTTGCGAAATAGACGGTCGATCTTTGCACCTACTTCTCGCATCAGCGATCACCAATGCCGCAGCTTCAGAAAACACCAAAGACTTTGCGCGAAATTTCGTCAAATACCAACAGGAGCGGAGCCGTGCAGAGACTTAACATGGCAGTCGATGGTGACGCCGTGCTATTTTCCATTCTTAGTGTTAGCTGCAACTCGCGGCGCACATCACTTCTGCGTTGGGCGGATCGGCATCACATTGCCCCCATGCAAATTCCGTCGCCAAATTCAACCGCCATCGTTTGCGCGCGCACCAGTGCGCCCTCGCGTAGGTGTGGCGCGAATGCGCCCGTGCGTAGGATTATTTTCGGTTGGATGCGCGACGGTTCGCTGTCTTGTGCTACAATCTCACCCAACACAACGGTCAATCGGCCACGCCTACCGCAACTTCGTTTTAGTCTTGCGCGGCATCAACGGTTTGCCACTTTTTTGGGCCGTCACCGGGCGTGCCCGTTACCTTTACGTTCGGCCCCAACTCCCACATGATTACTTCTTGGCAAGTTGCTACAGCAGCAGAGGCATTTGCAGCGGCTCAGTTCGCGCGCTGCGGGTGGGATGTTTCCGTTCAGTACGGAGCCAATCAGCCCGAGTACGACTTAGTCGCTGTTGCTGGCGAACGAATATTGAAGATATCCGTGAAAGGAAGCCAAGACGGTGGGTGGGGGCTTACGCAGTCACACATCTCCAACGCCGACTACCACGGAGCCGCAGATGCATGGTTGAAGAAGCATTCGAAGAAGACCATCTTCTGTCTCGTTCAATTTAGGGCAGTCGCAATTGACGCACTTCCCCGCATGTATCTCGCCACACCAACTGAAATTGCTTTGTGGTTGAAGTCAGCCGCTGCCGGGCGCGGCGACACAATTATGTACGAGGAACATGTTTGGACAAATCGAGCCAAGGCCGCCGGCACCATAGACAGAATTCCTGCGGCTTGGAAATTCACTGAGGAACGGCTCAATGAAATATCCGTCGGGGCCGAACCCGGCAGTCAACCGGACGCTGCACGATAAAGCCGGGCAGCGCCGGTTACTTCTACGTTAGGGGTCACAGCAATCACGATGACCGATTCAATGTCAAAGACTATTTTCAGATGGAGGTCCAATATCATGCGACGATCACTAGTAGCTTTCGCCATAATGGGAAGCGTAGCACTTAGCGCTGTTGCGGATGACCAGAACTACAATACATGGGTAAATAGGGAAATCGAGACTATTCGAGTGCAGGATTTACACTCGACGGTTCGAACGGGCCTCTTTTGCGAATATGCAAAACCCGACGTTGATCAACTGCAAGCCAAGGAACGATTACTGGTGCTGGGCACGGAAACGGCGACATGCGGCTTTTTCCGTAAGCAGCAATACGTTCGGGTAAAGCGCCTAAAGTCAGGTATTCCATCAGATAAATCCAATGGAATAATTCGAGTCGGCGCCGAGCAGAGTAAGGTTCGACTGATTACGGAGTGAGCTATGGGTACACTGTTTACAATAGAGTCGCTCACGGTTATCTCCGTTAGCTTTGGCGCATACTTCTTGGGAATCTTTCTGCGCTTCATAGCGCTTCCTGGAAAAGACCCAATGCCACTTGGGCGGCAATATGCAATCGGATTCGTACTTTCATTTGCGATAGTGACACCATTCCTAGTCATAATGCGCATCGCCTTCTTCGGATCTGAGACAAATGCCGCAACTGCGCTTGCAACGATTGGCATAATACTTGAGCACGGGTTTGTTATGAACGACACATGGACTCGAAAAATTGATGAAATGATCAATCGTGATACGCAATCTCCGCCGACCCCAGACCCCTAACCCTACGCTCAAGCGGGCCTGCGCAAAAGCGCGCAGCCCCTTAGCTCCACGTTAGCCCACATATCACAAAGAAAGGCTGTTATGAGTTTAGTTGCATCAATGCCATTTGAAAACAAACTCGAAGAAGTGTTTAAGCGCACGCTGCCCAAGCTTGGCCCCGAGGCGCGTGGCGCATTGGCAGCCATTATGACGCCTGAGGCGCTTAAAACTATCGCTGTCGTTTTGTCAGCATGGGTACTATCGCATGCGTTTGGCGTGGGCGAAGCAATTGACATCATATTGGCTGTGGTTGGAATTGTGGCGATTGGCCTTTCCATATTTGCCGGATTGGAACATATTTACGAGTTTGCATCGCGCACGCACAAGGCAAGCAGCGCACAAGAACTCGATGCCGCAGCCGAACATCTTGCCAAGGCCATTGCCATTCTCGGCATAACTGCCGTATTGGCAGTATTGTTTCGGGGACGCCCGGCGACGGGAAGTGGTGGCAAAATAAATGTCGGTGCGCCTCCGCCACGCATGCCAGGACTTCGCTTCAAACCTACTATCACCAAAACCAAATCAAAGGCGGCAGGTGAAGGCTCCACCAGTTTCTGGGGCGAGATCACCGTTTCAACGCGCGGCTCAGCAGTAGACCAAAAAATCGTTTTACTACATGAGAAGGTTCACCAGTTCCTTGCGCCAAAACTCTATCCGTTACGAAACTTCAGGGTCGAAAATCGTGCAGGCTCGTATTTCCGCTCATCGCTTTGGCGTTATATTGAAGAAGCAATGGCAGAAACAGTCGGCCAAGTGGGCGTGAACGGAATAAGAAGCTTTTTTGTTGGAATACGGTTTCCTGTTAAAAATGGCTATGTGTATCTCACGCGCGGCGGTGGCTTCGACGCATTGATGACCGGGGGCGGTATCGTACCAGAAGGCGCGGCATTAATCGCTTCGGGCACCCTGGCAGGAATGACTATGAATTTATGGCTCAGTGTGAGATGAGGCTCATATGCTGAAATTCCTTCGTCGGCTTTTCAAACCAGTCGCACCTAAGCCCAAGCCATGCCTGTCGGCGCAACAAGCCTGCGTCATCGCTGAGAATGCAGTTTTAGGAACTGACTGTGCTGGGATAATGGGAGTGGCACGACTAATGTGTCAAGATGGTAAGTTGATTTGGGCAGTTGGCTCTGCAAACATTGGTAGTGGTATGACCATAATTATTGATGATGCAACGGGCGTAGTGATGAGCTGCCAAGATCGCCATGGGCGTTAGCCGCATACGATTGGTATGAGCAAGGTGAAAATTAAGCAATTATTTAAGAGTGTTATTTTATCACGTTGCCAGAGCTAACTTTTCATTCCAGCCGACTTGCGCAAAAAGCCGCGCCAGCTGCTGAATTCACACGTTATACCCTTAAGGAAGTCTTGTGGCAATTACCTCAATAGAAAATTCCGAGCATTATGTTTGGGGCGAAAAATGTGATGGCTGGCATCTGGCCAAGTCTAAAAATCTTAGTGTAATTCAAGAACGTGTACCATTTAACTGCACTGAAATTCGTCATTACCACGAACGCGCAGAGCAGTTTTTTTATATACTTTCCGGCGTAGCAAGCTTTGAACTTGACGGCGTTAACTACCAAATATCCGCTCATCAAGGGCTGCATGTTCCGGCGCACAAAGCGCATCAACTTAGCAACCAGCACGAGCAGGACCTTGTCTTTATTGTTGTATCAACACCACCAAGCCATGGTGATCGTGTAATGGCATAACAAGCGGTTCAAATCGTTCGCTTCGCTCTCTGGGACGGCGTGCCGCCGCCCCTTAACCTAAATGTTAGGCCCTTAGGAATTGAGCAAAAATAACTTGAACAATTAAAA
>JBKJLF010000382.1:0-7545 GCA_046597185.1 Burkholderiaceae bacterium
TATTACCAGCGCCAGCCAGAATCGCCCGGCGCAAGAGCTGGCGCAATATCCGCTATCGGGTTGCGTCCTCAGCATGTCGGTTTCAGTCGCGGGTCGGGCTGAATTTGCGTATCTGAAATAAACCCGTTCAGCCTTAAACAATATTGCAGCCTCATTTTGAGGCTGTTTTTCATTTTGCTGTGCATGTTAAGTAGCATTCTCGCGAGTTCAATTTCCCACAAATCCCCATCATCGTATTAATACTACGAAAATCAACACTGATTTACGTTGCAAAAATACGGCAACCCGCTACAATAGCGTTAATTCGTTCACGCTTATTCATTCACGCTTATTCATTCACGCTTATTCATTCACGTTTCACTTACTTCACCCGACCATGCCCAACTCAAGCAGCGCAGCCTACTTTGATGGCCCACGATTATTAGCCGATATTGGTGGCACCAAAGCCCGTTTTGCAATGGAAACCGGGGTTGGGCAAATCCAAGGCTTGCAGATTGCTTTGTGTAAGGATTACCCGACTCTGCAAGCGGCGATTCAAGCCTATTTGCAAAATCCCGACATCGTCGCGCTGGGTAGCAAACGCATCCGCCATGCCGCCTTGGCCATGCCAAACCCGGTGGATGGTGATCAGGTCCGCATGACCAATTACGACTGGGCGTTTTCAATTGAAGCACTGCGCGATGCCTTTGGCTGGCACACACTCTTGATTCTGAATGATTTTACCGCATTGGCCATGGCCCTGCCACATTTACCCGCACAACAAAAGCGCCAGGTTGGACGTGGCCAAGCCCGCGCTGATGGCGTGATTGGTTTGATTGGCGCGGGCACCGGTTTGGGCGTTTCGGGCATGATACCGACCGATGATCGCTGGATTGCTCTTGGCAGCGAAGGCGGCCATAGCAGCTTTTCGCCGCGTGATGAACGCGAAATTGCCATTTTGCGCCATGCATTAAAACACTACCCGCATGTTTCGGCTGAGCGGCTCCTCTCGGGCAAAGGGCTGGAATTAATGTATCGCGCCCTGGCCGAAGCGCAGGGGCTGAATTGTCCCGATCTTTCGGCGATGGAAATCAGCGGCCAAGCCTTGACGCAACAAAGCCCCTTATGCGCCGAAGTACTTGACACATTTTGTGCCATTTTGGGTACAGTGGCGGCCAATCTCGCCCTCACCTTGGGCGCGTTAGGGGGAATTTATATTGGCAGCAGCATCGTCCCGCGTTTTGGTGACTATTTTGACCGTTCACCCTTTCGTCAACGGTTTGAAGACAAAGGACGCTTTTCACCTTATTTGGCGCAAATCCCCACTTACCTGATCACGGGTGAAAACCCGGTGTTTCTCGGCGTTTCGACTATTTTGAACGACAGGCTCAAGGCCAAATCGGGCGTCACCCCCATTCTCGAAACCGTGGATGTGGCACGCCAGCGCATGAGCCCCTCGGAACGGCGTGTGGCCGACCTGGTATTGCAAGACCCACGTGCGGTATTATCGTCGCCAATTGTCGAAATTGCACGCCTTGCAGGTGTGAGCCAACCCACGGTGATGCGTTTTTGCCGCTCGCTGAATTTGCAAGGCCTGGCCGAATTCAAACTCAAGCTGGCCGCCGGGCTGACGGGCACCATCGCGATCAGCCATTCGCAAATCAAATACAGCGATTCCACCCTGGAAGTGAGTGAAAAAGTATTGGCCAATAGTGCTTATGCGGCCATGGCGTTGCGCGATAGCATCAATGCACAAACTTTAAATGGTGTCATCGAATTATTGCAGCAAGCAACACATATTGAAATTCTCTGCATCGGCTCGGCGCGGCTGGTAGCCGAAGATGCCTTGCAAAAACTATTGCACCTGGGTTTGCGTACCAGCTACTTCCCGGATATGCAAAACCAATTAATGAGTGTCAAATTACTTCGCCCGGGCGATGTGGCGCTGGCTATTTCACGCTCCGGCCAACCGGAAGCCCTGCTCGATTGCGCCCGCGCAGCGCGCCAGACAGGTGCCAAACTCATTGCCATTTCACCCAGCAATTCCCCACTCTCAAAACTGGCCGATATGGCGCTCCATATCAATCATGAAGAAGGCGACTTGCAATACATTCCAATGGTCGTGCGACTATTGCAATTGATAGTCATCGACATTCTCTCGATTGGGTTGGCAAAAAACCGCAAAGAATCGGTCAATCAACTACTCGATGCCGATGAATTACGCAAAGTCCGCAAATTGGGCACACATTTAGAATAAACTAGCAAGGCAGAAAGTTATATGCTTGATGCTGCCAAATTATTCCGAACGAAATAAAGCCAAGGTCAAGACCTGGGCTGAGTGCATGAGGCCACCAATGCATTATGGCACCAATTCTTGGTAGTCGGTGATGCACCAGGTCAATTTTAACAGGTTCAACAATGCAAGCCACAGTCACCGAACCCGAAGTCCTGATCCACGTCATCATCGTGCTAAGCAGCATGTTGTGCCTGGGGTGGGCCCTATTGGGAATATGGTTCAATATTGCACGTCGTGCAACATTGCTTTTTTGCGCAGGAAACCTGGCCCTTCTAATCGCCAAACTGCTGAGCTTCATGCGCCCGGGCGATCAAACCCTGTATGACTATTTCCAACAGGCCAGCTTAACCGATGTTCTAGAGTTTATTGCCATTCTTTACGTGCGCGCAGGCCTGCGCCAGTTACATGGTTTGTATTGCACCAGGATGCGGACGTTATTATTCATTACACTTTCGGTTGCCGTCTTCATGCTCGGTGCCCAACACATGGGCATGCATAATCTACTTGGCATTGGCTTTTTTATTGCCACGGCCGGCCTCAGTTGGTTGACCTTTTCTGAAAGCAATCAAGCCCTCAGCGCCGATTTGCCACGCGCCACCCGCTGGCTATTATTAGGCCCACTGTTTATCATCAGCGCCTTATTTTTTCTGCGTACTATTGATGAGGTGCTGGGCTTGCTGCAATTGCGTGGGGACAACTATCAGCCGATGAAAGTGCAGCACTTTACCTGGTTTATCTGGGTCTCGCTGATGCTGTTTATTTGTCTCAATGCGTCCTTGATTGGGCTCACCCTCAACGACCTGATCAAAAAATTGAATCATTCCATCAGCAAACTCAACGACAACGCCAAACGGCTACAACATATTCTCGATACTGCCCCGGTGGGTGTGGCCATCAGTGTCAAGGGTAAGATACGCTTTACCAACCCCAAAGTAACCCAACTGCTGAATATGAAGGTGGGCGACCCGTCATCGAGTGTGCTGGTTGCTGACACGGATCGGGCCAAAATTGTGTCCAAACTCAAGGTCGATCACCAGGTCGACAATATGGAGCTGCAAATGTATTGCCCGCATGGCACGCCACGCGACTTGCTGGTAACCTATTTGCCGATTGATTACCACGGCGAAGCTGGCATTCTGGGGTGGATGATCGATGTCACCGACACCAACAAAGCCAGTTTGGCAATACGCCAGGCCAACGATGAACAAACCGCGATTTTTGACGCGGCCACGCTGGGCATTGCCTTCATCAAAAATGGCAAAATCGTGCGCATTAACCGCATGCTGGAAGAATTATTCGCTTGTCCGCCGGGCGAAATGGTCGGTCAATCGCCCACGGTTTGGTGGGGAGAATCCAAGCTGAACGATGACGACCCGTATGCCGAAATCGAGCGTGGCGCAACCCATACCAGCACCCAGCAATTGAAAAAACGCGACGGCAGCCGTTTTTGGTGCCGCATCAGCGGTAGCGCCATTGACTGCAGCGATTTATCCCGTGGCACCGTGTGGATGTTTGATGATGTTACGCCGGAGCGCGAAGCGATCCAGTTAATGCTCGAAGCCAAGGAGCTGGCCGAAGATGCGACCCGTTTAAAATCGAATTTCCTGGCCAATATGAGCCATGAAATCCGCACCCCGATGAATGCCATCATCGGCATGTCACATTTGGCCCTGAAAACCGAACTCAACCCGAAACAACGCCATTACATCGAAAAAGTCGATGGCGCGGCGCAAAATCTGTTGGTCATCATCAATGATATTTTGGATTTTTCCAAAATCGAGGCGGGGAAACTACACTTTGAAACCACTGATTTCCATCTCGACGATGTGCTGGAAAATCTATCCGATGTGGTCAGCATCAAAGCCCAGGACAAAGGCCTTGAGCTATTATTCGAAGTCGAACCGCAGGTGCCGCTCTACCTGATCGGCGACCCATTGCGCCTGGGCCAGGTCTTACTGAATTTGGTAAGCAATGCCATCAAGTTTACCGAACATGGCGAAATTACCCTCAGCATCAAACTGGCCCGATCAGAACACAACCCGCCAGCCCCCATGGCAAACCACGTAGGCTTACGCTTTGAGGTGAGCGACACTGGCATGGGACTCTCGCAGGAGCACAGTAACAAACTGTTTAGCGCATTTTCTCAGGCCGACGTTTCCATCACGCGCAAATATGGTGGCACCGGGCTGGGCTTGAGCATTTGCAAACGCCTGGTCGAATTGATGCAAGGTGAAATCGGCGTCACCAGCGAACCAGGCAAAGGCAGTACCTTTTACTTCACCGCCCGCTTTGAGTTACAAGCGCAACAAGTCGCAAAACCGCGCCCAGAACCGGATATGGCTGGCTTGCGCGTGCTGGTGGTAGACGACAACGCCCGCGCGCGCGAGATTTTGCAAAATATGCTGACGGTGCAACAATTCCACGCCGACGTGGCCAAAAGCGGGGCCGAAGCACTTGGCTTGCTACGCCAGGCCCAGCAGGTCGGGCAAGCCTATGGTTTGGTATTGATGGATTGGATGATGCCGGAGCAAGATGGTTTGGCGGCCATCGAACATATCCGGGCCGATCCGGAACTGGGTAACACCCCCGCTTTTGTGATGGTTACCGCGCATAGCCGGGACGAATTACTGGAACAAGCCGATGGGCACAAAATTGACGGCTTACTCATCAAACCGATCAGCCCCTCATCGCTCCTGGATGGCATCTTGAGCGCGCTGGGCAAAGAAGTGGTGACGCGTGGGCGCAAACACCAGCGCCAAGCCGCTAACCGTGAAGCGACGCAAAGCTTGCAAGGTGCGTATTTGCTGCTGGTGGAAGACAATTTGGTCAACCAGGAATTGGCACTGGAGATTTTGCAAGATGTCGGCATTTGCGTTGATGTCGCCAACCATGGCCTGGAAGCACTGGAGATGTTGCACAAAACCGACTATGACGGGGTCTTGATGGATTGTCAAATGCCGGTCATGGATGGCTATGAAGCGACCCGACAAATTCGGGCTGAAGAACGCTTTGCAACGCTTCCCGTGATCGCCATGACGGCCAACGCCATGCGCGGCGACCGTGCGCTTTGCCTGGCCGCTGGCATGAATGACCATGTCAGCAAACCGATCAATGTTGACCACTTATTTGCCACCCTGGCGCGCTGGGTCAGCCCCGGCCACAAACGAGATCAAACCACCCCCGGCGACGATGCCAAACCAAGCGCACAACCAGGCGCACAACCAAGCGCACAACCTGCCGTACATGTCGAGCAGGCCGAGCAGGCCGAGCCGACTGCGCAAGGGCTAACCGATGCCGACTTATGCGCCCTCACCCGCTTAAACATGCCGCTCGCGCTACGCAATATGGGGGGCAACAGCACACTGATGCGTAAGCTGCTGAAACGATTTACTGAAACCCGGCACGAGGCCATGGCGCATATTCAAAGCGCGATTGAGCAAAACGATTTCGCCAGCGCAACCAGGGAGGCCCACAGCATCAAGGGTCTGGCTGGCAATATTGGTGCCAGCCAATTGCAAAGACTGGCAAACCAACTTGAAACCGCCTTCAAACATGGCAGCAGCTTTGCGCCCGCCCTGGAAGCGATGGCAAAGGAACTTGAGATTGTGACCCGGCAAATCAGCAAGGTCTTGCATCTGCCAGCCGAAGCTAGCGTGGCAGAGCCAGAGCCGGAGCCGGAGCCAGAGCCAACAGCGGCACCACAAATTGATCATGCAGCCTTGGCCGAGCAATGGCAGCACCTGGCGAGCTTACTTGCCAACGATGACCCGCGCTCGGCCAAGCTGGCCGAAGCAATGGCCCCAAGCATGCGCAGCCTGGGCCAAAGCATGGGATGGAATCAACTCATCAAATTGATCGGCAAATACGAATTCGAAGCAGCCAATGAAAAACTAAGTAGCCTGATAAGTAGCCTGACATCGGCACCTGGCACATCAAACTCACCCACGGAAGCAGAAAATGACTAGCCCCATTTTACAGACACAGCAAACCATTCTCATTGTTGATGACATCCCGGACAACATCGACTTATTGAATGAAGTACTCAGCTCGCATTACCTGACCCGCGCCGCCATCAATGGTGAAAAGGCCTTGAAAATCGCCGCCAGCGACAGCAAACCTGACTTGATTTTGCTCGATGTAATGATGCCCGGCATTAGTGGCCACGAAGTTTGCCAACGCTTGAAGCAAAACCCGGACACCCGTGGCATACCGGTCATTTTTGTTACCGCCATGGATGAGGTGGACGATGAACAACGCGGCCTGGAGCTGGGTGCGGTCGATTACATTACCAAGCCCATCAGCGCCCCGATCGTGTTGGCGCGAGTGCGCACCCATTTGGCGCTATACGACCAGACCCGCGAGCTGGAACGTATGGTCGCGCTGCGCACGGCAGAACTTGAAAAAACCCGCCAGCAAATTATTCGCCGCCTGGGCAGAGCGGCAGAATTCAAAGACAACGAAACTGGCAACCACGTGATCCGCATGAGCCATTATTCCCGTTTGATTGCACAGGCAGCAGGCCTGAGTGAGGCCCAGGTTGAATTGATTTATCACGCAGCACCAATGCACGACGTGGGTAAAATCGGTGTGCCCGACCATATCATGCTCAAACCCGGCAAGCTCGATGAAGCGGAATGGAACATCATGCACCAGCACCCGGCCATGGGCGCGGCCATCATCGGCGACCATAAAGACGATTTACTCCAGGCCGCCCGTAAAATTGCCCTGACCCACCACGAAAAATGGGATGGCAGCGGCTACCCCATGGGTTTGCAAGGCGAAGCGATTCCCATCTTCGGCCGCATTATCGCCATTGCCGATGTGTTTGATGCATTGACTTCGGAGCGCCCTTACAAAAAAGCCTGGAGCGTGGAAGCCACGGTAGCGATGATCAAAGAAGGGGCAGGCAAACACTTTGACCCCGGACTAATGCCCGCATTTTTAAGCGCCCTGCCAGAAATCATTCGCATCAAGGAACAATATGCGGAAGAACACGGCGCGCTACCCGATCTGGATTTTGTAAAATAGCCAATGCGGCATGCATCCCTGCGCAAGATATACCTGCAAGCACAGGATAAGCTTGCAAATCCATCGATTTTGTAGTAAATTTACATACATGCTGTTTTTACTACTGCACCTATTGCTTTATATAGCCCGGAAAACGGCCGAATTTTCGGCAAAATCCGCCTGCCAAGCCCTTTTTTGTAATTATTCTACACTATGGCACTCTCAGACTTTGATTTAGTTTTATTCGGTGGCAGTGGCGGCCT
>JBKJLF010000694.1:0-8828 GCA_046597185.1 Burkholderiaceae bacterium
CGATGCTTCGTTACGTTGTCGGGGCCGCTCTTTATTCAGGCCCCTAGATTCGCCCAGTGACATGGGCGGTTCCTTCAATTAAGCGGAACAACTTTAACAAGCGACTTCGTGTCGCACAAGATAAACTTGGTTGAACTTAACCGACGGCAAGCGGCGGCACACCTGTGCATGCTTGATCACATTCGAATTCAGGTGCCATCGCTGTCTCCCTGGGCGGTAGGCTGCGCCATTGTTGCTGGTTCGCCTTCTACTTGCGCACTGTCCGGTGGGGTGGCCAAACCCTGTTCAAGTTGTTCGATACTGGGTAAAGCGGTTTGCAGTATGGTTGGCAAGGATGCCAGGAATTGGTATTCCGCAACGCCTATGGGTTTGGTCGTATCACGCAATGCGTATTCCGCCACCACTTTGTTCTTACTTTTGCACAGTAACAGGCCAATGGTTGGTGCATCTTTTTCTGATTTGACCTGCATGTCCACTGCGGTCATATAAAACCCGAGTTGGCCCAGATATTCCGGCTTAAAATTCTCGGCCTTGAGTTCAATCACCATATAGCAGTGCAATTTCAGGTGATAAAACAACAAGTCAATAAAAAAGTCATCGCCCCCCACCTCAATATGCACCTGCCGCCCGGCAAATGCAAAACCAGCACCCAATTCGAGCAAAAACCGGGTAACGTGCTGCACCAACGCCGCTTCAATTTCGCGCTCATGCGCCTCTTTGGCTACCCCTAAAAAGTCGAACAGGTAGGGGTCTTTTAAGGCTTGTTGGGCCAGGTCAGAATCCGGCGCGGGCAGGCGATCAGCAAAATTGGTAATGGCCTGGCCTTCGCGTTCGAGGCTGCGCAGCTCAATCTGTATGGTTAATACTGCGCGTGACCAGCCATACGTGATGGCACGCCAGGCGTAGGCCAACCGGGTTTGGGGGTCTTTTAATTTACTCAGCAACACCAGATTATGGCCCCACGGCAATTGTCCAACAGCTTGTTGGACAATTAGGCTGCGGCCTCGTTCAAGCTGTTGCAGGGTCAAAAGCATAAATAGCGAATCCGGTGGATTGATTAAGTAATTTGTGCTGATTTTAGCAGATAGCGGTGTGCCAGTTACCACCGTGCTATTTCAAATTCACGCAGGATGAACGCATCCCGGCAGATTTTGCCAAGCAATCAACGCATCAGCCTGCTGGCCATTTCTTTTAATTCACCCACCATGGTAAAGGTCGGCATCAAGCGCCACGCAACCACCCCGGCTGCCGCACTGGCCGTCAAGGCCATCATGCCCGGCCCCGCAATAACCCACGCCAGCAAAATCGCCATGCCCGCCGTGGCCCAGGTCCACTGGTTAAACCAGCCATTATTCACCACCTGCCATTGGTAGAGCGCGTCGGCCCGTTCGCGCATGTCGAGCGCGATTTTCCACTTGATTTTACTGTCCCGCTCCAGCTTTTGCCAACCCGGATCAGTACTGGCCGCTGCACGAATGGTGGTGTAATAGCTGAGCAAGCGATCCAACTGATTGCGCAAATCGTCGCAATCATCCATCGAATAAAAGCGCACATTGGAATTGGCCTGCAAATTTTGCAGGCATAACGTCAGATCAGTTTGCAGCGTTTCCAAGGTGGCTTTGTCCATGGCTTGCTGTTGCGCCTTGCCGCGCTGGTACGATTGCTGGATTTTTTTCAGCATCGGTATCAAACATTCCAGCGCCAGCAAAGCCGGGCCATCCAGCGTCGCCAACTTCGGCAGTTTGGCCAGCCACGGGCAATCGACCAACAAACCAGCCAACTCCACCTCCAGCCGCTGGCGCAGGCGTTGCACCCAACCCGCATCGTAGGCGCTGGCCAACAGGCGCGCATGCATCAGCGCCAAAGGGCGGCGCTCCATCAGGCTACTTGCGTCGATCACATCATCAAAATTCACAAACTCATCGCGCCCACGCGGCGGCGCTTTCACCAAGGGCGCGATTTTGTCCCAGCCATCGACAAATTGATCATAAGCCATGCTCCAGCGCTGCTTCAATGCCGCCGAAGCCTGATGCCCCAGTTCCGCATATAAGCCCAGCACCCCTTGCCGATACAGTAAATCGAGCCAATCGATGGCGTCGTTATCATCCTTCAGCGCCAAGGCGGCGCGGCTTAATACGGCGCGCAAATCCAGCGCCTCGCCTTGCCAAACCGGAGAAATGCCCGGTGCCAGATGCAAAATCAACTTCAACAAACGCAAATCCACATGCACGGGTCGATCAAATTTCATTTCCAACAGCAAACGCACGGTGTTTTGATCTTTTTGCACGTCACGAAACCAAGCCATTAATTGACCATTTTCCGAATCCACCAGCGCCAGTTTCCAGTTGCGCGCCATGGCGCTGGCCAGTTGTTCGGAGCTATGGCAAATCTCTTTACCCAGGTGGTAGGGATTTTGAAACAGCGTGTTGGCGCTGGTATCGAGCATGTCCGGCAAACTCGGGTCATTGGCCAACCAGCGCCGCACCTCATCCCCGCCCCAGCGTAATTTGGGGTCACGCAGCAGCAAGCCGCGCAACAGCTTGACGATACCGCGCATCGGCACCCCGGACAAATCGACACTGCGCGTGGTCAGATGGTGCAAAATCACCGCTTCCGACAAGCCGGCAAACGGATGTTGCCCCAGCGCCGCTTCCAATACCATCATGCCCAGCGCCCAATAATCGGCCTTGACATCCAGCACGCCCGATAAACTCTCAGGTGCCGCATAAAACAGCGTGCGCGCCGCGCTGGTAAAACGCTGGGTGGCATCCAATACCGAGGCGCTGCCAAAATCGGTGAGCAGCAAATGCAGGGGGTTGAGGCTTTGCACCAGAATATTGTCGGGCTTTAAGTCGCGATGAATCAAATCGAGCGCATGAATCGATGCCAAAGCGGGAGCCAGCTTTTCCACGAAATCGATAATCTGGCCCTCATGCAACGCGCCCTGCTGCAATTGCACCCGCCAGGAACCAAGCGCGCAGTACGCCATGATTTCGTAGAAATAACCGTCCGAATAACCAGTTTCGATCATGTTGACGCGATATTTTGCATCCACCTTGGCCAGCCGTTCATGAATCACCGCCTTCGGTTCCAAACCAAAACGGTAGATTTTTGCCACCCTGGTTGGGCCGCCCGCCAGGGGTTCAACCAACATCAACTCCGCTTCGCCGCCTTGCGATGGCATGGCTTGCAGAATGCGGTACGCCTTTTTTACCGCACCGGGTAAATTGATCAACGGTTGCACTGGCGGTGCCGCCGCATCGCCTTCAATCGGGCGGTTGCAATAGAGGCAAACGGTGGTTTCCGGCGGGTTGGCTTGGCCGCAATCGTCAAAACCGCAGCGCACAGGGGCAAGTTTGGGCTTGGGCGGCGGTGCCTCGGTTGGCGTTGTGCTTGCTGCTGCAGCGGGCGCAATCAAATCAACCCCGGCCAGCCGTGCGCCGCAACGGCAACGCATCACGTGCGCGGCATTTTCAGTACCGCAACTGGGGCAAAGACGAATCAAATCAACACTCATCGGGAGGATTTCTTTCCATTATGATCGCCAGGAGACTTGAGAAAACACCACGCCTTGCGCCTGACACGCCGCTTCCAGTGCCGCCATATCACCCTTGGCAGGTATGCCAACATACCATATTTTATTGCCGTCCTGCATGATTTGAATGCGCTTGGCTCGCCCCGCTTCTTGCGCCAGTAAGGGCGTGTAACGCTGCCGGGCACGCTCGGAAAGCAAAATGAGCGGCTGGTTACTGGAACCACGCCAGCGCTGTGTACTGTCTGCCGGCCCGGTTTGCGGGTCTGTTGTTTGATTGGCCAGTTGCGCCATATACGGCTCGGGGATCAAGGCATCCAACTTTTCCAGCAAACGCGGATGCAGCCGTTGCAATTTGGCGTAAGGGTAGCCGCTATAGCAAAGAATGTCAAAATCAAGCTGTGCCTGCTTGCGCCATGCCAGCAAACCATTGAGCAAGGCCGCCAGTGCTTGCGGTTGATCAAACGGTTCACCGCCAGACAGGGTAATGCCATCGAATTGCCCTCCACTCACGCTGCGGCACCAGTTAAGCAATTCCGGCAGCGCTATCAGGCGGCCAGGGTCGGCTGCCCAGGTGTCTTGCGAGATGCAGCCCTTGCAAGCGATGCTGCAACCTTGCAGCCAGATGCCAATGCGCCGACCGGGGCCAAGCACGGTGACCGGGAAATGGGCTTTATTGATGGCAATTTTCATGGGCTTATTTAATTGGGAATCAAGTGGGTAATCAAGCAAGTGAGCAAGCAAGTGAGCAAGCAAGGGAGCAAGTGAGCAATCAAGTGAGAATGAGCTGCAGCGTAATCACCTTACCCTCTTCGCTCAGGCTGTTCACCGTCACGCTTTGTTTGCCGGTCAAATCGTGTTCAAACAAAGCGCGCGCCAGGGGGTTGACGAAGCACGATTCCAACTGATTACCAATCCCGCGCCCACCATTGCCCAGGTCGCGCGTGCAGCGCTCCAGGATATCGTTTCGAACCGACACGGGCATTGAGAGACGCAGCTTGTTTTCTTCTTGCAAACGGCGCGCCACGTTAAATAACATGCCATCCAAAATCCGCGCGCCCACCTCGGGCGTAATAAAGTTGAACACCACGATGTTATCGCCAATCCGGTTCAATAATTCCGGGCGCGCCAGCCGAAATTTGAAATAATCGTTAATCGATTCGCGCACCCTTTGTTCCACCACCTCATACTCGTCACCGGGGCGCACGTTTTGCACTCGCTGCCCATTCGCATCTTCGACAAAAATCCCCAGGTTGGAAGTGAACACCAGAATCGATTCAGAAAAATAGGCAGTATCACCACGGCCGTCGGTAAGGCGGCCATCTTCCAGAATTTGCAAGAATTTATCCAGAATACGCGGATGGGCTTTTTCGATTTCATCAAACAAAATCACCGAAAACGGCTTTTCCCGCACCGCATTGGTCAATTCGCCACCGGCATCAAAACCAATATAACCGGGCGGCGCACCGAGCAGGCGGGCGCTGGTGTGTTCTTCGGAAAATTCACTCATGTCATAGCGCAAATAGGCTGATTCATCACCAAACACCAGTTCGGTCAGGGTTTTGGCCAGCTCGGTTTTACCGACCCCGGTTGGCCCGGCAAAAAACAACACGCCGCGTGGGCGGTTGCCCCCTGCCCTGGCATGCGCGCCGGTTAAACCCATGGCCGAGCGCTTTAAAATATCCAGCGTTTTGACCACCGCCGGATATTGCCCCTTGACCCGATCTTCAATAAAACTGTGGGCCTGACGAATTTTTTCACGTAAATAATCTTTATGCCACGGGTTTTCATGGATGCCGACTTTGTAGCAGCGGATAGCGTCATCAATTTCGTTGATGCCAAGCTTTTGCTGATCGGCCAAATCGGTAATGTCGGCCAGCGCGGTCAGGCTCATGCCATCGGTGCCTTCGGTGAATTTTTTAACAAATTGCTGGCGCGCACGCTCAAGGTCCGGGCTGGCCGCGCTGGCCGCGTTGGCTTCATACCCGGCAAACAGGGGTGCCAACTGGTGCGCGCCCGCCTGGCGGGTTTCAAAGTCGGGCTTGCCGATGATCATACTGGCGATGCGCTCACTGTCGAGCGTGAGCCAGGAGGGTAAATCCTGTGCGCGGTTGACCAGCCAAATCACCGGGTTAAACAGTGGCAAGGTATTCACGGGGGTCGCACCACCTGGCTCCTGGTTCGGCACCAGCGGGGCCGCATGCAGCGAGAGTTTTTCGGCTGCGACAAAAAAGCGTTGCTCGGCCTCACCCAAGTGCGTTGCCTGGCGCGTGATGCGGGAAGCAAAATCAAGAATCAACGCGCCACGCGCCTGGCGTTGCTGGCTGACTTTTTTCATCAACAAACTGAGCGATTCCAAACTCATCACTTGCGCACCATTGGCCAATTTCAATTCAAACAGGGTTTCTGCCAATTCCCGTTTGGCCGCTTCGTCCGGGTAGACGCGCACCCCATCCACCGAATCAAAGACCAGAAAAAATTGATAGCCCAAGGGTTTGAGGCGCTCCCACAGTGCGCGCAACAAGGGCACCATGGTCAGGCCGGAACCAGTCGATATCAAAAAACTGTCGCGAATACTGCCGGAGACGATAAATTGCGAGCGAATCGGCAACAGTCGCTCAATATCCAACAACCAGCGCGGCGCGGGCGGCATGGTCGGCGCAGCCGACGAAGCCTGTACTGGCTTTGCCGATGATGCTGCTGCGGTTGATGCCTCTGCTGATGCTGCTGGTTGATTCATACTTTCACCCTCACTGGCACGGTATGGATGGTGGTCATCTTATTGTGGTCATCCTATTCATGGTAAAGCCTGGCTGCGGATCGACTGGCGGCTTTGCTCGTGCTCGCGCTCTTGCGCTGACTCGTCGGCAAAATCAGGCAGTTTCGTGGCAAGCACCTGTTGCACCGGAAGTTCGCCCGCTTCCAGGCGGCGGGTTACCTTCAAATGAACACCGCGCGCGGCCAGGGTTTGCATCAGGGCCGGAAATTCGCTACACCAGCGGTCTTCGGCCAGATGGTCGAGCAGGCTGACTTCATTGTTTTGCTCGGCCACGGCGCGAATCACATTGAAATTGGCTTCGCTGGTTTTAGCATTGACGCGCATGCGCACCATGTAATCGCCCCAGCTTTGGCGCTTGAAGTGAACCACGCCACCTTCCACAAACAGGGTCGCGCCGATTTCTTCCACCTGGTAGCCCAAATCCTGCAAGGCTTTTTCCACAATCACGGCTGCCGCTTCTTGCGCCATGCGCTGGCCGACGGCGGTAATGTGGTTTTGAATTTGCTGGCGTAATTCCATGGCCAGTAAATCGGCGCGCTCACCGGGCGGGGTTGCACTCAGGGTCATGCCCAGTTTGGCAATTTCGAGGGGCACCGAGCCAAGTGTTTGAATGCGGGCCAGCAAGCGCTGCGCCGTGCGTTGGCTATCCGGTGGCTCGGGTTCATCAGGTGCCGATGTGGATGTGGATACGGAAATGGATACGGAAATGGGTGCGGAAATGGGTGCGGATGCGTGGTTCGCGTGCGCTTGCAGCGCATCGGCCTGTGCCAGCGCGGCGGCAAATTCAACCATGCTTGAATCAGAAGCTTCGCTGCCATCAACCCGGCGCGCCAGTTCATAGCGCAACACCGCTTCCAGTTCGGCATTCAGCGCTTCCAGCGCAGCCGCGTATTGCACGGCCCCGGCGGCGTGAAGAGCTTGCGCCGATTGTGCCGGACGGCAAGCCTGTGCCTGCTCTGTCAGGCCCAAGCTATCGGCCAGGGCCAATAATTGTTCAAAACGTGCCTGTGCCACGCGCGTGGCCGCTGCCGCATTTTGTTCCTGTTGCAATTCGGCCTGGCTGTGTTGTTGCTTGATCACAGCCACTTCGGCTTGGTGCTCTTGCCGCGACACGTCGGCTTGGGCATAGGCATCAGCAATAGCGTTGGCAGCGCGTATTCCCACGGCCAGCAGCGTCACGCTAAGCGGTTCGAAAGTCAGGGCTACGGTGGTGGGGCCGCTCATAAGTGGGTATCAACTTCGCATGATTGAACTGGGGGTCTGCAAAGCATAGCACAAACAGACCCCCACCCGCTTGGGTAAGCATGGATCGAGCAGATCGATGCTATCCGGCCATGGTTCTGCCCCCGGAAGATTCGAGCAAAGCAGCATAGATCGTATGCGCCAGATTTTCAGCGTGGGGCAATTCCGTTATCATCCGGTGACTTCCTCCAACATGGCGCAGTTGAATCCGCTTGCCTACCACCTCCCCCCATCCCAGGGTGGGGTCGTTTCTGGTATCATCGTCGGCCGTAAATAAAGTGAGCATGCTGTGCGCCGGTAGTGACGGTGGCACATACTTTGCAACAGCACGCTGAATGCCGTTAATGACGGTCAGTTTGCGTTTTACGATGGTCGGGGTGATACCGGTTGGCAAATAGCGATGGTTTTGGCAATGCTCAAGTATGGCATCGACATTGCCAAGCGCCTTAAAGCCGCTCACCTGATCCAGTGGCATATCCGGCAGCCTTCTTAACATCTCCAACAGGCTCTCGATTTCATCCTCGGACTCATCACCCGCGTCCTGGCGCATCGCCGCACGCCAGTTTGGACTATGAAAATTGCCCGCATCGATTAATCCGATGAACTCCATGGTTTCATCCGCTTCAAGCAGTTGATGGGCAATTTCAAAGGTAATGGTGCCGCCAGCCGACCAACCAACTACCCGATACGGGCCATGGGCCTGAACCTTGCGAATTGACTCGATGTATAAAGCCGCCATGTCCTCCACCGTTTGCAATGCTGGTTTGCCATCGGCCAGCCCTTGTGCTGCCACACCATAGACGGGTAGATCATGATTGAAAAACGTCGTGAGTAGGCGGGCGTAACCGACTTCGCCGCCAGCGGCATGAATCACAAACAGCGGTCGCATCTTGCCTTGGGTGCGGCAGGGAACCAAATTGGCGATACGACCATGCCCGGTTCGGTCATCCACCGCCGCAGCAAACAAAGACAGGGTCGGATTGATAAATAGATCGCGTACCACCACCTCCTGCTTCAGTTCCTGAGTCAAACGGCCAGCCACTTGCAATGCCATCAGTGAATGGCCGCCAAGCTCAAAGAAATGATCATGACGCCCCACTTTGTCAACGCCTAACAGCGCTTGCCAAATTTCAGCAATGGCAGATTCGGTGGGGCCTTGCGGCGCAACAAATTCGATTTCGCTACGCACCCGATCCGGCTTGGGCAATGCCTTGCGGTTGATTTTGCCGTTTGGTGTCAGCGGGAATTGATCCAATACAATGAAATGGCTGGGGA
>JBKJLF010000715.1:0-2926 GCA_046597185.1 Burkholderiaceae bacterium
CACCGCGCCACCCACCAACCCGCTGCGCACCGCGAAGTATCAATATGACGATGTGAATCGCCTCACGCAAGAGCAGATTCTTAACCGCGCCAACACAATCATTCGCACCACAAACTACGAGTTCGATAAGGTTGGCAACCGCTCCAAGAAGACTGAAATCACCGCAGGCGGCACAGCCACCACGCTCTACACCTATGACAGCAACGATCGTTTGCAGCAGGAAACGAAGACCAGCAGCACCGCACCTACCCCGGTGATTACGCTTTACACATGGGATAACAACGGCAATCTGAAAACCAAGGCCGTTAGTGGCCAAATCACTTTCAACTACTGGGATAGTGATAATCGGCTGATTGAAGTCAAGAAAGGGGCGACTGAGGCGACCGCGGTAACCATCGCAAAATATCGTTATGACGCCAGCGGCAACCGCGTGGCCAAGATTGAACCTGGCCAGAATAGCCAGCCGGACAAGGTGACCGCCTACCTGACTGACAGCACCTTCCCTTATGCGCAAGTCGTGCAGGAGACCAGCACGCAGGGGCAGGCTACGGAATCGACGCGGTATGTGTGGGGGACAAGCCTGATTGAGCAAGTTCGCGGCGGTCAGGGCACTTTCTACCACGCCGATGGTCTGGGCAGCACCAAGGCGCTGACTGACCAGGCAGGCAATATCACTGATAGCTACCAGTACGCCGCCTACGGTGAGATTGAAAACCGCACGGGTACGACGGCAAACAGGTATCAGTACACGGGCGAGTTCCACGATTCCACCATCCAACTGCAATACAACCGGGCTCGCTGGTACGCGCCTAACGTCGGGCGGTTTGTTTCGTTAGATCCAGCACTTGGTAACAGCACGCAACCTACAACCCTTAACAAATACATATACGCGAATGCCAATCCAATCAACACAATTGACCCAACAGGCCGACTTGGGCTAGGTGATATCACCGCAGCATTTACAATTCGGGCAATCGTATTTAACGGCGTTGGTGGTTCAGTGATTGACATAGTAGATACCGCTTTGGCCAGCGAAAGCACTAATCGCGACATATTGTATGGCGCTGCCCGTGGTTTCGTTCTCGGTGCGGCCTTGGGGCCATTTGCCCGTATAGAAAAACTCAAAACCGCATTAACGGTCATTGGTGTGGGTCTATCAGTAGGTGGGGTGTTTAGTTCCATCCAACAAGGCAACACCGGCCAGGCAGTATTTCGCGGCGCACTAGGCGTATTAGGAATTGTTCTTTCGTTGCGGTCGATAACGACACCTGCCAACGTCAGGGCTCCTGATTTTGATAGTTTTACTCCGGGCAGCCAAGGCTTTTCTGGTGTCTGGCATCCTCGATCTGGTCGCCAAGTGATAGTGCCAACTGGTAACCCCGGCCAATTGCCACGAAATGGGACGCACACCACAATCGCATTATCAGATTTTGCCGACTTACCATCCAATGAACTGTTCGGCTATTCACTTATTCTCATGCAGGATGGTTCATTAAAGATTGGGTGGTATTCCGGGAGTTTGAACGGGCGCGTTTCTGGCAACGTAATTCCAGTAAACTTCAGATCAATGCTTATCGATGCAATACAAGCAGCGACTGGCAAGAAAATAATTGAATAGACTATTTTAATGAACAGCAACAATCTAACCTTACCAACGGAACTAATCGCATTAATTGATGCGGGTGTATGGCCTGGGGTGGGCGCTAATATGACGCATCAGGACTGTAATCCACTTGTTCAAGAAGATGTGTTACACCGCATAATCCCTGATCAAAGGCATTTGATTTTGTATCCACCACCGTTTTTAACAATCTCAAATCTTATTGCTCAAGGCGAAAATTTTTGGCAACAGCCAGTAACTGCGCCGACACAAATCGATCCAACCCTCACGCTTGTTATTGCTGATTTTGGTTTGGGTGGTGACGCTGTGCTGGCACTTGATTACCGCCAAGGAACTGTTCCTTCTGTAATTCGGCTTCGTTGGTACTATCCTGAACCGGAAAAAAATAATAAATGGGAATTGGTATCGTCAAACTTTGGGGATTTTTGCCGTAGTCTTGACTTACTACCTTCAAATAAGAAAGCCACCCCTGCCCCAGTTCCCACACCGTCCAACCAACCAAGCGGCCAACCAATTGGATTATCAAAAAAACTTTTGGGATGGCTACGTTATTTCAAGCGAAAATAATAGGGTGCCCCCCACATTTGATTGGTTTATCCAGCAAATCAAAATCGCTCACTATTTCTTCCAGATGCAAATTTCCCGCCATACTTTGCCCAATGCTTTGCCACAAGGCCGCGCGATGCGCGCGGCAGCTTTTTGGCCAGTGGTAACGCAAGCATCGCGGCACATGGTGCGAAAAAGCAAAACCTGACACCACAACGCGCGCGCCAAGTTTGCGGCCAATGGATACGTTATTCAACCCTCACCCGGCATTCACGCCGCTTGCAGTTCGTGCGGGCGGTGAAGTGAGCACGGCAAGCGGGGCGCCTGCCTGGTCGCCAGTGGTTGCGCGGCGGTTGGCAGCTTCGGCAACGGCCAGAAAAGCCAGCTCAAGCGCCAGAGGTTACGCACCGGCTTGCATTAAATCGTGTCGCTACGCGAGAGGCAAAACCAGAAAAGGCATGTGGTGGCGCTGCGCGCCACCACCACGGGCACCCGGCAAGCGGATAGCAGCCAGAACCAAGACCGAAGCCAGAGGCAGCGGCAGCGGCAGCGGCAGAGCCAAGGCCCGCAGAAGCGCCAGAAGCGGCACCAGCGGCACCAGCGGCACCAGCAGCACCAGCAGCAGCACCAGCAGCACCAGCAGCACCAGCGGCACCAGCGGCACCACAAAAGCCAAAAACAAATCAATGCTTTTTGACATTTGGCCAACTCGGCTTGGCGGTCTCGCCCAAGCACTGCGGCTAATGTTGCGCCACGAGA
>JBKJLF010000746.1:0-14597 GCA_046597185.1 Burkholderiaceae bacterium
TGAGCGAGAAAGACCCGATTGGCGACTATAAGCTGCATGCGGTGGTGACCGATAAAATCAAGGGGCGCACGCTGAATTTGGTGGCGCGCTTTAAAGTGACACGCTAGGCTTGCGCCAAGCCGACCCTGAGCCGCACCCAAATACCGCCACTTGGCATTAAGCTCGTGCCGATTTGAGCTGGTTGGCATCGCCACCCAAGCACGACCAGCCGCCAAATTTAATTACCAATCGAAATTCGGGGCTTCGGTGTACCATTATTTCACCGAAGCCGCTTCAGGAATCAAGCTTAAAACTCCGCCGTATCTGAGCAGAACCATGCTTTTGATATATTCTGACTTCATGATGAGCCAAAATGCGCACACGCATTTCCTGATTCAAAAACGACCGTTCAAAATGCTGATTCTGATCGGAAACCAGGATATTCTGATAAGTTAAATTAACCCCCATAAATGCATTTAAGCGCGCCATTGTTGCTGCAAAATCAAAAACCAAATCTTCATAATGCAAATGAAAAACATTCGGCTTGTCAAGATGGGGTTGAATCGCTGCATGGGCTGCGGCCCAGGTATCGAGCATGGCATCAAACTCGGTCACGGCTTTCCACCAATCCCGCCCCTGGCGCGCCATTTCAGTACGTCTTAACATGGAATTGATGACGTCCAGCGGGTTGCGCGTCAGATGCACATAGCGCACATGGGGCAATTGCAGCACAGCATCGAGTTCACGGAAATAATTCGGATATTTGTCGCCCCACAGCAGCAAGCCGACATCGGCGTGCATTTGTTGGTGGTGCCAGCGATACAGATGGCGTATCATCGGCCAAACGGCGCGGCTGGTGAAATTATGGCTTTGAATATTCGCCTCAGTCAGGGTTTCGCGTGCCGACAGGGCGCGCATGCCACGCGCAAGCGACTTGCTGCGCCGCTCTTGCGTATCCAGCAACTTGCCCAGATCGCGCCACTTGGCCAACAGGTTTTCTTCGGACGAAATATAGACCTGTGGATTGGAATTGAGCAGTTGCAGCAGTGCCGTACTGCCGCTACGCGGACACCCCCCCACCAGCAAACCCTGTTTATTCATGCAAGCTCCAGTTGTTGTGTTTAGTTCACGCCATGCACGCTACCACAAAATCACGTGTGCAATGTTACAACCGTCAACACACGCCAGATATTCAGCTCAATCTGGATTATAATCAAAAAATTCGCCTGCTCTTTGTGATTGAATCAGGCATACAATGCGAAAAAAACCGGATGTCTATATCCGATATGATGAGAAAAGGAACGAATCGTGATCAGATGGGAATGGCTTGAAGCGTCGATTGCAGAAAAGGCGCGCGAATGGAACGACGGCAGCAGCACGCGTTTTGTGGTGATTGACGGCATGACGGAACCCGGCATTTGCGCCGAGCTGGCCGAATTCTCGGGTATCGCCGAAAAATTCGCCAAGCCGCTCCTGAAAAAACACAAAAATGTCCGGGGGAAGTCTGGAACCACTGATCCAGCCCGCATGTCGGCTCTCCAGCGTGAGTTCTTTGCACAAATCAATTCGGATCGATTCTTGCGTATCCTGGAAAAAATCACGGGCATCACGCCAATTTATCCTGACCCCAACCTTAATGGCGGCGGCTTGCATCAAATCCGTCATGGCGGCTATCTGAACGTCCACACCGATTTCAATTTTGACCCGATCACCCAGCGCAACCGCCGACTCAATTTATTACTCTACCTTAACGAAAATTGGTGTGACGCGTGGGGCGGCAAGATTGAACTGTGGGACACCAAGCTGGATCGCCCCTTTTTTTCAGCCTTGCCCATCGCCAACCGGGTTTTGATTTTCGAGACATCCGAAACCTCATACCATGGCCATCCGGTTCCGCTTACCTCGCCAATTGATGTGTACCGCAAATCCATGGCGGTCTATTATTATTCTGAATGGCCGCAAGGGGTGCTGCCGCGCAAGGGAACCGATTACCAATTGACGCGCCTTCAGTGGAGTGAGTTGATCGGAAAAATCGGCGCATTGATCGCTTCGCGCGAGATTTCCGAATCCGAAATCATTGACGAGTTACAGCTTGATTATATGAAGGGCGACATCCGTATCGCCTACGCTGCGCTCATGGGCTTGCGCAGCCCACCCACGATAGCCGAGCAATACTGGGAGAGTGCCGATGGCAGCCGCTCATTGCTCAAGCCCGGTGAGGCCTAGTTTTTTTGGGCTATCATGCGAAACCGTCGTGGCCCTGATCGAGGCGGCCTTTTTGCTGGAGGGCGACATCCGGTTGCTCAGCGTCAAAACACATACCCGCCCCATTCAATATCTTCGGCAAAGTGATGGGCCACAAACCGCTGCGCATCACCATCATAACAGGCCTGATACGCGCCATTTACGCCGGAGCGATTGACACGGGGCAAAATTGAAACACCCACCGAGGCCAGAAATTGGGTATCGGGCGATTCCAGCCTGAGTAACTTGCATCGGCCCAAATTGCCAGACGCGTCACGACACCAACTCAATTGCGACTTTTGTGTTAATGGAACACCGTATAGTGCCTCTTGCAAGCGCGTGCTTTGCAGCCAACGACTAAAACCAAGTTGCCTCATTTCAGCAACAATCGCCAAATCCTGAACCGGATCACTTTTTTTGACTTGTTTGCAAAGTGATCGCTGCTCGATACGCGCCAGCGCACGCTCCAAACGAAAGGAATATAAGGAAACCATTCTGGCCCATGGATTTCTGATCATGGCAAATATCCGGGCCGTTTCCAGCCACTCAGGGCTGAGTGCTGCCAGTGAAAGTGGGCTTGCACCATCCTGCGCTTGCGCCATGGCAGCAGATAATTTGCTCAAGCTAATATGGGTATAAAATTCATGCACAATCTCACGCCAGCCTTGTTGCAGCGCTGCCTGCCGCAAGGCAAGCGTGATGGAGGTCCCCCCTGATTTGGGAATGTGAATAAAAACCAGCCGGGGCTGCTCATAAATCACCAAACTCATATCAATCAACCTTCGCTGCATTAAGAAAATTTAATAAACCCTAAGAAATTGTAGGCAATTGTATTAGCGCCCTGGGACTTCCCTGGTCTCAAGGCAGGCAGCAATCTCAAGCGCAACACCAGCCAGCTTGGCCCGCCCGCCATCGCTTGCCGACAAGTCGATTGCGTACTGCGCCAAAAACCAATCCACAAACCGCCCATAGCGTGGCACCAAGGTCTCTGGCGTACCCGCTTGCACCCAGTCCCAGGCGGCATCGAGCGTATGGGCATCGGCTTGAAAACTGACGCAATCGTATTCCACCCGGCCAAACGTCACCACGGGTTTGAGGTGCAGCAAGGCTTCAAAACCAACCCCGCTGTTAATGGTGTAGACTGCCGTGGCGTGGGCGATCAAATCATGGATATGGGCGTCGCTCCAGAACGCGCCATGCTGCGCGGCCAGTGCTTTAAATGGCTCCATGCTTTTCAGATTGGCCGGATGTGGTTTGAAAACCAGTGCCAGCCCGCGCTCGTGGCACCATTCCGCCAGGTTTTCCACCACCTCTTGCTCGCTGCAGGGTGCAAAATAGCGGATCACCTGATCGTGCGGAATTTGCAGCGGGAAAAACAGGTACGGCGCGTCAGGAATCTGACCGCTTGCAATCAGTTCAGCCCGTCTCAGCCGCGCAGGCTGGGCAAACTTGCTGCCCAGCTCGCCATGCAGCAAGCGCTGGCGGTAGCGCGCAAATGCCCCCGCTTCAGTCGGCTCGGGCATGGTATCGGGTTGAAGCGGATAAGCTGATGCTGCAGCGCCCCAGCCATCGCGGTCAAGCACAAAAATCCAGCGGAAGAATTCCTGCATGTAAAACATCACCGGGGTATTTCCAGCCTTAAAATCAAGCTTGCAACGATGTGGAATCAAGGCCAGATCGACGCCACAGGCATCAACATACCCGGCATCAAGCTGCCAGGCTGGCAATTCGATGACATCTACCGCAATCCCGATACGCTCCAGGGCATTGGCCAGCAAAGCGGTAAACTGTTTCCAGTGCAGCCGTAAGGCCAGCGTGTCGCCCCCGATCTGCGGCACCTGCCCTGACGTGGGTTGCGATTTCCATGGCAAATCAAGCCTTGGCAAAAACAGCGCAACCCGGTGTGGCAATAGTGCCTTGGCCGCCATGAACCGGGCATGAAAGGCTTGCATTTGATCCAGGTCGGCGGCAAAAATTTCACTCCCCTGGCGCACTGCCTGTTGCTGATGCCACGGTTTATCCGAACAGATTTTGCTCAACAGGGAAAAGCGCAAGTCCATGTATTTACGCGTCCCTTTGGCGGCCCAAATACTGCTGGTATCGAGAAAATTCCAGTCAGCAAACCGGGCAGGCAAATTGACGATGCCGCATTGCGCGCCAGCCTTGGCAATTTGCCGTCCCATTGCCACCTGATCCAAATACCAGCTGGCCGAACCGTCGGCAAATGCCTGCACGATCTCACTTGCCACCGCTACAATCAGGTTTTGCACCGGTGTGGTATGGCGCAACCAGATGCTGCTATTGAGTACGGCAAGCTGTTCCGCCATCGGACCGGTTACATCGCGCTGCACCACCGCCAGTCCAGCTTTGCCCAGTTTGGCAAAATCGAGCGCCGCCACGACCAGCGAATCGGCATCCAGACACAATAACGGCAGCCCCAACAAGGGCAATAACTCGGCCAACCGCAGAAAACGTGCGCAGGCAAAATAGGTTCGCCTTTCATCCTGATCGAGACTGCTCAAATCGATGGTTTCATACGATACTGCCAGCCGCGTGGTTTTCAGCGTCGCGCCCAATGCTTGCAGGCGGCTGATATCGCTGCCCGTCGGGTTGATCAGGTGCAATAAAAATGGCAAACCCGGAGAAAACAGATCCGTACTGCGAATCAGGGAAATGGCGAAATCCAAATAGGCGCAATCACAAACCGTCATGGGCATCAGCTTATCTTCCGCAGCCAGACGCAGCAGCAAGCGAGGACTGGCCAGCCAGCCCACCTTGCGCCCAAAAGGTGGCGCAAAGCAGGATTGGTCTTGCCACATCAACACCGTTGCGCCATGGCCGGGCAGCGCCAAGGCCACTTCACCGTCCCATACATTGATGGCACCGGAAAAGGGGCTAAAGCAAAACCGGTCAGCCAGCACCTGCGGCGCATGGGCAAACGACGCCTGGATTTTTTGTGCGGCAGACACTTCATTGAACAGCAGGCTATAACGAACCTGGTCTTTGACCACCTGCCTTAGCCTCAAGGCCGGACAGGGTGTGGTCAGCGTGAGTGCAGGTGTCAGCCAGTGGCCAAGCGCCTGCAGTAAGGCCAGTTGATCACCATCAAAGCGAATCACGCGCGCGCCAAACGGTGCCAGAGCCGCTTGCAGCGCAGGGGACAAATCCTGTTCCACAATCAAAACCTGATAACGGCCCCTGCCCTGCACAATGGTGTGTGCATCAATCACGGCGCACTGCAAAAGTTCGGTTTCATCCAGATAGTTAAAGTCACGCTGGGCCTGATAGCATACCTTGGCAGCTTGCCATGGCACGCCATTGGCATGGCCCAGAATGGCGATATCACAAACATGACTTGAATCGGTGTTGAGCCAGGACAGGCGACGACAGGCCAGCGCATATTCGGGATAACGCGGCCACCAGCTCGCATGTGGGCCGACATCGGGTGGCCGTTCATTTTGCCGCACGCCACGCATCGAATAATAAAAAGCGTGCGGATAGAGCCGGTTGACACCGCGCACAAATGCCCACAGCGTGAGCCAACACATTTCATCCCATGTCAACTCATGGCCGTAGGCACCGAACAATTCCAGGCTATTGAAGCGTCGCTCCCAATGCTGCATGGCCGATGAGGTACATTTGACGGTGGTCGATTCCGGCCCTTCAAGCGCGCTGGCATGGTCGGGCAAAACCCGCCGCCAGACCAAATCCTGGCCCGGAATGGCAAAAAAACGCTGCACCGCCAAATCGTTGGGGCGGTACGGGTGGCCCGTCAACCCCAGTCCATGGCGCTTGCACCATTGATAGATCGGGCCATAATAGGTTTGCTGCAAACGCGTCTCCAGCGCTTGCAGATATTGCTGACGATAATGGGCGGCATCGGCTTCATCATCAAACCAGAGCGCGGGCAAATGCGGGGTAAAATCATAGCCCAGAATTTTATTCACATGCTGAAAAATGTCGGTCGTGCCCGGCATGATGTGGGGCGACTTATGCTTGCCCAGCAAGCTCGGCTCATCGGTAAAAATGGCACGGATGGTATGGCCAAACTCTGCGCCAAAATGACTGGCGAAACGCTCATGCACCAGTTCAATGAAACAGGCCACGGCAGCGGGGTTCAGAATGTCGGCACAGGCTACCAACTGCTCGGCCGGCCCCTCGCCAATATAGTGCAAACCCCGGGCCACGCTGCCTGCGGGGCGGTCGATCACGGCGATCCATGCGCCGTTTTGCCTTGGCACCAGCGCCACCAGGTTTTCATCAGCATCCAGCAGCGGGGGCGTTGCCGCATTTTTTGCCAGGCGAAAATCCAGGCAGCGGCAGGCAAACGCCGGATTTTGCGCTACCACCTGCCCACCTGCCGAGCCGGACGGATACATACCCTCGTCATACAACACCACTTGCATGCCGCGCCGTTTGGCCTCATCAATTGCGATTTGATAAAAATGCAACAGGCGCGCCGACATAAAAGCCAGTTCGGCGGGCAAACCAATGCGCGGATGAATCACGAAACCATGCACGCCATGGGCGGCGAAGTCGCCAATCTGACGCAAGATTTCGGCTTCGTCCAAGGTATCGTTCCAAAACCAGAACGGTAAGACGGATAATTTGGGAGAGGGAAACAAAAACGCGTTGGATTGATTCATGATCGTTTGTGCCGGGTCAGGCAACATTAAGGTACGGCAATAAAAGCACGGGCATAAGGCTTTTATGGTAACACCTGAGAGCGTATAAATTCGACATTGTTGGAATTCGGTGACAATCCAATTTAATTCCAGGCAATCTGGCGTATCATTTGGGTTACGCCTGCCTGTCACACCGGGTCAGATTCATCCATTGCTGATTTCCAATTTAACACCTATGCCTATCCTTACCTTAAGCTCCGAGCAAGCCAATGCCCATCGCAAAAGCAACCCCAATTCCGCCTGGCCAGACGGTCGCCGCAGTACCGATGGCCGTCTCGGTTTTTATGCCACGGTTGGCCTCAACCCGTCCTTTCAATTCCAGGAAAAAGAACCGATTTTTACCATTGGTTCCTGTTTTGCACGCGAAATTGAAAAGCAACTACTGCAACTGGGCTTTGAGGTGCCAATGGCCCATCTCTACATCCCTCCCGAAGAACGCGCAAGCGATTCACCCAACGATATTTTGAACAAATACGTGCCCCAGGCCATGGCCAATGAGCTGCGCTGGGTGCTAGACCCTTCTTCTGTGTTCCCTGACGAAGCCTTGTTGCAGGTAGCCGACGATTTATGGCATGACCCGCATCTGGCCGCCAACATCATGCCCGCCACGCTGGAGCGCGTCAAAGAGCGGCGCAAGCAAGTCATCGACATGTACCAGTCGGTGCGCCAATGCCGCATCATTATTATCACGCTGGGCCTGGTCGAGGCCTGGTATGACAAAGAAACCGGTTTGTATTTGAACGGCACGCCACCGGGTGCGGCCTTCAAACGCTATCGCAACCGCTTTGAAATGCATTTGCTGTCCTACGAAGAAATCATGGCCTCGCTGATGGACATTTACCAATTGCTGAAAACACATGGACACCCCGATTTCAAAATCCTGCTGACGGTCTCGCCCGTGCCATTCAAGGCCACCTTCACCCAAAACGATGCGATGGTGGCCAATTGCTACAGCAAATCGGTACTGCGCGCCGCTGCTGAAGTGTTTGTGCGGCAGCATGAGAATGTGGATTATTTCCCCAGTTATGAAACCGTGACGATGGGCGAACGCAGTTTGAACTACGAAGCCGACAATATTCATGTACGCCGCGAAGTGGTGGCCAACATCATGAACCAAGTGGTTCGGCATTATATGCCCGGAGTCAGTGCAACAGCCAAACCACCCGAACCGGAAGCCAAACCCGCTGCCCCCATTAAACCGGGCAACGCCAACCCCGTCAATTTGTACGCCTATGCCCGTGATTTGGCCAAAACAGAAGATTATTTAACCGCAAGCAACATCATGCGCAACATCTTCGAAAATTTCGGGCCTGATCAATGCGGCATTACGCCGGCAAATTTTCACCTTGATTTCGGCGGCTGGCTGGTGCGTGCAAAAATGCCCAAAGAAGCCATAGTGCAACTCCAGATTTCGATCGGACTGGAACCGGACAATCCCAGAAGTCACTATAAGCTTGGCATCGCACTGGAACGTCTCAAGCAACGCGAAGAAAGCCTGGCCTCGTTTCGCACGGCCTATGGCCTGGCACCCGATACAGCCTACTACAATTGGCGGCTGGCACACGCGCTATTGACGGCAGGGCAAGCCAGGGAAGCATTGCCCTTGGCGCAAAGGGCGCTGGAACTGGATCCTGACTTCGAAGATGCACAATCGACGCTGGCCAAAATCAAGTCCAAAATCATGAACAAAGGCCAAGCCAAAGTTCCTGCCAATGCTTGACAACGCGCAGCCCCATGGCGCTGCGCGCCGGGGGCTTATTTTTTTGCAATCAGCGTAATGCGGCGACCATTACGCTCTTGCTCATCGCAGGTGACTTCGATTTCAGTAAAGCCCAAACTGGTCAACAAGGCCAGCATCTGGTCTTTGCGCAACCAATACGCCTTGGGCACCATGCCGGAAAAAGGGCCGAAATCAATGGTCTTTTCGCGATAGGAAAACACATTGAACTTGCCGTGCGGGGTTTCCATAACTTCATTTGCCTGTTCGTCCGCCGCATATTGGGTAGACAAATACAATACCTTGGCCAGCGGCGCAATATCGGCCAAATGCCCTACCGGATCACCCAAATGATATAGCACGCCACGGTGGTAGATCAAATCAAAACTGGCTACCTGACGCTGGCGATAAAAGTCGGCCACCGAGGTGGTTTCAATGTCCAGTACATCGCACACCACCTTACGATCAAGGCCCAGCGCCCAGGTGCGCACCAGGGTTTTGAGCACGTTTTCAATACGGGAATCAAAGGCATATACCTGGCCGCAAAACATGGCAAGGGTACTGGCGTAATGCCCTTCAAAACAACCCACTTCCAATACCCTGCTGTCGGGGCCAAGAAACTGCGCCACTTCCTTGTAGGAGACATCCGGTATGGCATGCGGCACCGAACGCTTGGCCCCCAAATAGGCGCTGCCCAGCGGCATTTTATTGACCACATTAAAACTTGACCAAGGCAATAATGCATTGAGTGTGGCACGCACTTTTTGACTCATACCGCCAAGTCGCTGCTGCGGGAATTTGCTCAGCGGCACGGAGTCGTTTTGAAAGTGGGTGTCTTCCAGTTCGACCAGCGCCGTGGGTGATTTGGCCAGCTCAGCCAACTGCTCAACCAACTCGTCTTGCGACACCTTGTTTAAATTAAATTCAGAAAGCTTTAATACGACTTGGGATAAAAATGATCCTGAGAGTAGTTTTGCCATTTGCTCATTACCTTTACGAAAGAAAATTAAAAGATTGAGGAGGTGTAGGGAGATTAAGTGGTTTCCAGCATTTATCGAGGTTCATCCGTGTCTGGCAACCGCCTTAAATCACCCCGGCCTGCAACATGATGCGCATATTGACTGCGCCAATGAGCTTGCCGTCATCGTCCAGCACCAGCAAGGCATTGATTTTAAAACGTTCCATCAACTGCACCGCATCCACGGCAAGCTGGTGGTGAAAAACAGTCCTGGGCGTGCGGCTCATGTGCGCCTGCACTGGCAGATTCAACACATCCAGTTCCAGCTCCAGCACGCGCCGCAAATCGCCGTCGGTAAACACGCCGATCAACGCGCCGTCGTCAGCCACCACGGCGGTAATGCCAATGGTGCCGCGCGACATTTCACGCAAGCAATTGCGAATCGGCGTGTCTTGCGTCACCTTGGGCAAGAGCGCACCGGAAATCATCACGTCGCGCACCGACACCAGCAAGCGCCGCCCCAACCGCCCGTGCGGGTGGGTGGCGGCGAACTGTTCCGGGGTAAAGCCGCGACAGCGCAGCAAACACATGGCCAGCGCGTCACCCATTGCCAGGGTCAGCGTGGTGCTGGCGGTGGGAGCCAGACCCAAGGGGCAGGCTTCCCGCTCGACATTAGCCAATAGCAACAAATCGGCCGACTGCCCCAAGGGCGAATCGGCCACCCCGGTGATAGCGATAACGGGAATCGTGTTGCGCCGAAAATAGGGCATGACTGCGGCCAATTCGGTACTCTTGCCGGAATAGGAAATGGCAATGACCACGTCACCGGGCGCAATCATGCCCAGGTCGCCATGCCCGGCCTCGGTTGGATGGACAAAAAATGCCGGCGTGCCAGTACTGGCCAAGGTGGCGGCAATTTTGTGTCCGATGTGGCCCGATTTGCCCACACCCAGCACCACCACCTTGCCCGGCGGCACGCGCTGCAAAATCAGTTGCACTGCTTCCACAAAGGCAGAGTCCAGCGCCGTGGCACCCGCCTGCAACACCCGCGCCTCCCATTCGATCACCTCACGCGCCACCGCCAACACCGCTTGTGCTTCCATATCCGTCCAATCCAATCCTATTCAATCAAGCGCAAAAAGGCGCAACCACCGTCTCCGGTTGCACCTTGTTTTCTTCCGGGCGACTTTTCAAACCGGCGCACGCTGATCCACACGCAACATTGCCTTTTGTTCAGCATACCATTCGTCGGTATATTCACAACCGTGCAATTCATTGAAATACGGCCCGCCCAGGGTATGGTGTACCAGCGAGACATCCGCGTTGGGTGGATTGACGCCGACCAAATGATTCCAGCGTAGTGGCAACTCGCCAATCAAGTCTTCGCTTTCCAGCCATTTAAACTGATGCAACTGCAAACCGCTGGCGCTGTTGACGTACTCAGGGGTCAGCGCCTTGCATTTGGCGCAATTAAACAACATCACACTCGACCAATTCTTTTTTTGATATTTGGTTTGCGGTTCATTGAGAAACTTGACCGTTTCAGCAGCAACGTGCTCATGTTTGACACACATGACGGCATAGCGTTCGTCGCGCATGGCCCACAACCGGGCGATGTCATCAAACACCAGCATGTCACTGTCCACAAACAAGGCCCAACCTTCAAAATCACACAAATACGGGGTCAAAAAACGGGAAAAAGAAAAGTCAGTCGATTGCAAGGCCTCGCGCGGCCGGGTCAGCACGCTCTTCAACTGGGATAACATCAGCGGGGCAATCAATACAGGTTGGCTGGAGCGCACATGAATGCTGTGCGACAACACGCTGAACGCCACCGCTTCGCGCGGATCATAGCCAATAAAAATTTTAATCATGATGCATTACTTTCATAAGATACGGTCGGACTACAATTGGTAACCTAACTTTTGGATGATGTCGCCATAGTGTACGATAAAAAATGCCTGCAACGCAGGATCAAAATTGTCACGCCAGGCAAACGCAATACCGGCCCGTTTGGTTTTCGAGCCGGAACGAAGTGCATTATCGATGGCATTGGCAACGCGGTCTTGATCCAGCTCAAGAAATGTCGCCAAGCTGGCACTGGCATGGCCGGCAAAAAAACTTTCATAACGCAGCACACAAGCCTGCGGCAGCAATTGCGCCACCTCGATAAAACCACCACAATGCGCTTGTAAGCGCCCAACTTTAAAACTCCGGTCGGACGCATCCAACCCGGCGGCGACGGCCTTGATTTGTTCCGAATAATCCAGGCCCTGCAGCAGGGGCTGCACTTTGCGATGCAAGGGATGGCTGCTTTGCAACAGATAGTGCAGCATCGAATTACAGACATCGCGCGGATCACGAATCAGGATCAGGATTTTGCGCCCCTGCATCAATGCCTGCAAGGCTGGGTTTTGCTGAACCGAGCCGGCCCGAAAGTGCCCCATCAACAAGGGATGACTGGCAAATTGGGCAAAATCAATCACCTCACCCGGCACTTTTTTTCTAACCGGAACCGGATATTCGCCAAACAACTCTTGCATCACCGTCGCCAGCAAATGGGTGCCCGCCTTGGGCATGGAGCTGATAAAGATCATGGCTTAGCCCATCACCAACTCGTTCATGCGCGACCAAATTTGCGGCGCGCCGTTAAAAGCGCAAACATTGTCGATGGCCCAGGCATAATTATCTTCTTGCAAGCGGCGCAGCCACTCGGGATCGGCACACAGTTCCAGTTCACGGTAATCGCGCACCGACTGCATTTGCGCATAGTTTTGGCAGTCACCCAAATGGCGGTAATCCGACCACACCACCGAGGGCAAGCCAGCCAACACGGCATCGAGCAAAATGGTCGAGGGCGGGCTGACGAATAGATCATATTGACCAAAATGTGCGGCGGTGAGCGAGCCTTCCAAAAAGTTCAGATTATTATTGGCATGCTCTTTTTCCAGCGTGCGCTTGCCCGGATGCGAACGAATCGTGGTTTTGCCCCGGCCATCGGCATTGGCCTGGTTGATAAAGTCAAGAAAGCGTTGGTAACGCTGCGCATTGCCAAAGCGCACCGAATGCAGGTTTTCTGCAATCAAGAGTGAAAATTCCGATTCGGTGTGCGCCTGCGCACGCCATTGCACGGGCGTGCGCTCACGCACAGGTCGCTGCAACAAACGGTTC
Organism: Burkholderiaceae bacterium; assembly: GCA_046597185.1. GTDB lineage: Bacteria > Pseudomonadota > Gammaproteobacteria > Burkholderiales > Burkholderiaceae_D > CAMBDR01. The sequence continues at coordinate 12,755 of JBKJLF010000746.1, forward strand.
TCAAACACGGCTTGCATGGCCAGAGTTTCGGCAATGGTTTTGACCACACCGACCGGAAAGCACTTGTCGGTGTCGATCGGATTGATATCCTCCAGCAAGTCCCGCCCGGACCAGGTGAAGACGATGTCGGAGGCAAAGCGCACGCCTTGCGGGAGTGTCAAATTGTGCGCCAAATGGTGACGCAAGCCAACACACTCATAACCATGCTGTACCGTCAATTTGAGCGCGCTACGCGGTGCCAGACGGCAAACCATATGCGAGAATTTATGGCCATTGGCACTGGATTCGGAAGCGGTTAACAATACCGATTTACCCGAACCCAAGGCATTGACCGTATCAATCGGTGCCAGCGGACTAAACCAAATCAGGTTCAAGGCTTGCAAGAACAAATGGACTTCGGGCCAGATGTGGGAATTTCTGACCCGGGGGCTGACCGAAATGCGCAAGTCACGCCAGGCTGGCGTGGCAAAACAACGCAAGATCAAGGGTTTCAGAATTTCATAATCCTGAATCAGGTCAAGTATCACGACGGTGCGCACCAGACCTGAGAGGTTTTGCGCGACTTGGCGTAACATCGATCCATGGTGAATTTTTGGATAGGCATTTAACCGGGTAGGCCTACTCAGGGCGAATTCGGCCAAGCCGATACGAGCATATTGCATCACGCCTAATTCAGCCAACGGTTCAGTGTCATAATCAAAAAACAGCGCAAACCCGGCCTCACGCAAAGGCGCAATCAACTTCCCCAGCCAGACTGGATTACCTGTCAGGCGCGGCCTGACCAGCACATGCTGGCAATGCGCCCGGATACGCGGCAAATCGCCCGGCCGCAAGTGCGAAACCAACAAGCAGGCGCTATGACGATAGTGATGTAAGCTGATTGTCCCTGCCAAATGCGCAGCCAGTGCCTGAACCGGGAAATTGGCCGGCACCACAAACAGGCAATCGGCCTGCGCCAGGGCGCGAATATAATCGGCCATTGTCAGGTGGGTGGTATCCATTGCGGCGGCGGGGTTCGCAGATTGCGCGACGACGCTGTGCATGCGCTGCTCCATCAGTTGTTCCATGCTTGCTCCACTGGGCTGAGGGATGAGACCATTCGTTCATTGCCATGAACTTGCCGCCAAAACTGGCGCAATTGCCGGGATGAATCGCACAAAGGATTGGTACCGGACTCCAAATACACATCCCAGCCAGTCAAATCGGAGCTGGCCAATTCGATTTGAGTCACGCCGATGACGGCCAGCGTGCGTATCAGAACTTCCAGATTGAGATTGAAAAATTCTATGGCCAGATTGGCATACAGCTGCCAAAATGGGTCGAGATCCAGAATTTGCTGCTGGATCGGTGCGACCTCGGGCAAAGAAAAAGACAACCTTTGCTTTTGATTCGGTCCCTGCGTCAAACAAAGGCTGGTGGCATCAAACTCAATGTCACTCCAGCCTAATTGAATTTCTGCCAGCTTGGACTGAAACAGCATGGCAGCGTCCTCACTCAATTCAAATGTGACCTGACCATCGGCCAGTTCATTGCGCAGCAGCAGGAAATCAAAATTAATTTTCATGTTCGAGCCTTCAAAACAGGCCGACATCCAATTCATACGGCGCGACAGCTTGATATGCTTGCCTGGCAACTTGCCCGAAACAATCAACACATTGGGCCAACCCAGAGGGCTTTTTTTGCCCAAGTCGCCGGCCACCTCTTTGTTCATCAAAAACTGCGCCAACAGCCGCCCCTGGATTTTAAGATCATAATTATCACTCACATACTTGCGGCTAAGGTTAAGCTGCTGCAAGTATGTGAGTGATAATTATGATCTTAAAATCCAGGGGCGGCTGTTGGC
>JBKJLF010000907.1:0-6564 GCA_046597185.1 Burkholderiaceae bacterium
AGCCTGTGCGATGGCTTCATTAACATGCGCTTTGGCTTGATCCTGATTATAAATAAAAGCGCGCAAGAACAAATTTTCACGAACAACAGTGGAAGCAGCGATCCATTTATCTAAAAATTCGGCGGTTTTGCTCGCACCTTCCCCGCCAAAAAAACAAAGCTGGGCGTGCGAGCTAAAAACAAAACCACACTGTAAATGCGTTGGATCAAAGGCATCAAAAGCATCAAGCAAGCGGTTCGATTTAAGCCATTGCAAGTGGTCATCCGCATAACGTGCGACCTCTTCAGCCACGATTTTTTGCTGATTTTTGACTTGCGCATCAATCAAACTTCGATCCGGACTGAGCAACAGTTCATATTTATCCGCCCATATTTTTTTGGCGTCCACTTTGGATTTTTCGATCAGTTTCTTGTAATTTTCATCACGCACCTTGCGCAAACGTACAACATCCTTGTCTATCGCGTCAGCATCGGCGGTACGGCCAGAAGCGCGCAACGCTTTTGCATTGAGTAATCGATTTTTTTGAATTTCCTCACTGACATCACGCATGTGATCCAAAAAATTCTGATTCCCAACAAAATAGTTTTTCTCAATTCCAGCTTTGACATCCTCAATCGCATGGTAAACCGTATATTTTTGATCGTTACTAACTTTATGCGTATCTTCTTGCCGCATAAAGTGATCCATCGATGCATACGGCGTATTTCTATGATTATTTAATTCTTGTGTCACACCAATATGATCATGGATCACAAACGCCGCCGCTTTCTCTTTTCTCATCTTAAACGCAATGCCGCCCAAGCGACCGGGCGCAGGCGTGTCCGGCCCTGGTGGTTGTAAACCTGCATAGGCAGCGTTCAGTGCCGGAAACAATTGCATGCCCATGCCCTTGCCCAGTACACTGTTTGCGGCTTTTTCACATTCCCTATACAACATGAATTCTGGCACATGCGTGGTCAGTTGATCAGGTTTGAGGCTGTGTTTCTGGCTGGTGCTGCCACCGACCCAACCCTTGGGGTCGAACACCTGCATTTTCCTGTCAGGATTGGCTTTATATTCAGCAAGCTTGGTTTTGGTCAGGGGCGTGATGGTAAATAAAAAGTAAATCTTTTCGACAAACTCCACTTTGTCAATAGCGATCATACTGGCACCCGTACCGCAGGCACTGGGATCACATGAAAACACAGGGGTGCTTGTCGGCGGCGAATCAACCGGAAACTTGTACAAATACGCATCATCGATAACAAGGTAACCTTCCCAGGATAGCAAGCCGGATCGTTTGATTAACACATACAAATAGCCTTCACGTAACATGCGCGGCGCGTATTTGCTATGCGTTAATTTCAGGTCGCTCACCTTGTCGCCCAATGTTGCAGGTAACTCGGGCAAGGCCTTGCTCACTTTATCCCCGGCAACGGCAGAATAACGCAACGGCAAAATCAGCAGACCTTTTTTATCGCAAAACTTACAACCGTTACTTTCTTTCATAAATTTTCCTTTTCATGGCTATGCGCACAATTAAAAATACTGATGCGACCTGGGCGCGCCATGCTCAAAATTTTGCTCGGTTAAATACACGGCCAACACCACTTCCAAGGGCAAGCCTTGCTCCAATGCCAGCTTTATCAAATTACCCAACCTGACATGCGAAGTAAATGGCGTCCCATAACGCAGTGCGCGCCAGGCGTAGGCGGCTTGGTCGTCCACATCAGAAAGGCCCAGACTGTGCGCCACAATCAGGTGTGCGTCGATGATGGCGTCGTCACCTTGCTGGCAAGCCAGCCCCCGTTGGGCCAAGGCGCGGGCGGTCAGGTTGATGGCTTCGATGCGATCAATCGCCGCTGCGGTCGGCGCATCAAAGCGCAGATACCAGTTCGGTTGATCGACCTCGGGCTGCGGGTTGTCATGCCTCACCCATTGCCCATTGCGGTCAAAATGGCACCACACCTGCGCCAGCCCCAGCAATTGCTGAAAGCTGCATTGCTCTTCTGCGCTGGCAGGACGAGGCGCACTCAACAACTGGCACAACCTTGGCAGTACACGCGGGTCGAAATAGCGCAATAAGATGCGCTCGCCCTCTGGATAAGTGGCGTCCAGCCGCAACCGCATTGCCTGCTGCAACGCCGCCAGTGGCTGGTAGCTGTACAGCCAGGCGCAAATAGCGGGTGGCGTATGGATGTCGCTCACCTGCTGTCGGCCAATATCAATGCTTTGTTCCAACAATGCCTGATGGCCGGGATGCGCATGCAACAATTCCAGCAACATCGGGGCCAAGCCAAGGTCGCCGTTAAAGAAAGGGTCGTCCAGCAGCACGGTTTTGGCTGGCGGCGTGAGTTCCTCCAGCCCGTCCAACAAGGGGTTGCCCGCCGATTGATCCAGCACCACAATGCTGGATGGATACAAAATCGCCAGTTCTTCACCGACCGGGGATCTTGGCTTATTGCCTGGGGTATCGCTAAATTTATCGTTTAACACTGGCACCCCCTGCCGCCGTTGCGCCGGATAGTTTTAGCGCGCAGCCTTTCCACTTTTTCTCTTCAATTTCTGGCAGAGACAACGATTTCGGCCCCACAAAACTATGCGTCGCAGCATGGAATACATGGCTGCCGCTGGTGCCGTGTTCGATCCCGCCTGCAGTGAATTTGGCATAACTGCCACCACCGTTAATAACAATCTCTTCTTTGGCGCTTAAGGTAATGCGATTGGCAGTGTGGTTAATATTGAGCTTGGCCAGAATATTGATGTTGGTCTGCAGTGCCTGAATATCGATGTCGCTGCTGGCGGCGACCAGTTTCATGCCCGCCTTTTGTACCAGCAGCCGAAAGGTTTCACGAATGGTAACAAATAAACTGTCGCCACTGGCAATCGACAAGCTTTTGCCGGTGGTGATGGCAGTATGCTCGTCACTGGAAATATGGGTCGATTTGGGGGTGGTGGTTTCGATGCCGACCGGGCTGGCCAACACCAAATGCGGCTCGGTCAGTTCGGGGCACTTATCGCCACCGCCTTTGATCGCGGCATTTTGCTCAGCCAGACTTTCCGCAACCGAAGACTGCTGCTCTTTAGCTTCCTGCACCCCCAATTCTTCGGCTGATTTGGCATGACGTTGGTGCAAGGCATGCGCGCCCTGCAAGCGGCCAACGGTTTCGCCCATGTCCTTCGCGTGCGCAGCCGCATTCATGCGCGGCTCGGTGGTGATGAGCATACCCTTGGCCGCGCGCGCCACGCCCCACGCATCGGTGACCAGCTCCCACCCTTCACCACGGAAATCTTTACGCCCCTCATTGCTCTCAATGCGGGTGATATGCCCCAGGGAGAGCTGGCTGTGTTGATGGTCGCTTTTTAACTGCGCCTGAATTTTTTCGTGGGTGTCATCCAAAATAAGGTGATTGCTGCGCCCATTGCCGCTGTTACCGCCACCGGGCGTGAGTTCCCGGCTGCGCAAACCCATCAAGGCTTGCTGGCTGGGCAAGGCCCAAGGCGGCATTTTGGCCGCGTTATACACGCCACCCACAATCAGGGGCCGATCCGGCGAGCCGCCCAACCATTGCACCGTGACTTCAGAACCAATGCGCGGCAAAGACATGCTGCCCAGTTCCGCCCCGGCCCAGGGTGTGCCAACCCGTATCCAAGCCGAGCTGCCAGCCCCGTTGCCTGCCCTGTCCCAGTGAAAACGCACCCGTACCCGACCAAATTCGTCGGTATAAATATTGGCGCCCGATGGCCCGACCACCAGGGCAGTATCGGTGCCCGTGATTTTAACTTCCCGGCTGTTAAACCCCAGTGTGGGCCGCCACGCCATATCGCGCGGCACGCAAGTCAATTCATTCTCATATTGCGCGTCGCCACCAGCCGAATTGAGAAAATTATTATCGACAATATGTTTGGCCTGAATGATAAAAAAATCTGCATCAAAATTTTTATCATCAAATGTTTGCCCAACAGAATCATCTTGCAAGGAAAACCAGCGCCCAACCTGTACCGCCCGGTGGTTGCCCTTGGCATGAAAGATCTCGCTTTCGCTGTCAATTTGCTCCATGCGGCGCTGCGCTATTTTGTCACCTCCGCGATATTGCTTGAAGCCATACAAATCCTGATAATGATACACTTCGGCCGGGTGTACTGGCCCTTGCTCATTATCGCTGGAAATGAATGCCCGCTCCGGCGTGGGGCGCTTAAAGTCAAAGCTGGACAGGGCCACTTTTCCGGACACTAATTTGCGTTTGGGTGACCAATTGGCAATTTTATCGTCTTTATTCGATCCACCACTGTGATGCCATGCGATGTTGCTGTTGCCATCAATCGGTTTGGCGGCCATCGAGTTGTCGCTGAGGATGAGGGTATGGCCTTTGAGCGTATGCTCATACCAGTAGTGCCAGCCCATTTCTTCCCAGCGCCGATGCAGATAGTTGTAATCGGTTTCGTCGTACTGGCAAGAGAAGGTGCGCTCCGGGTCAAAGCCCTTGATTTGAAAATCATAGCGCGACAAGCCTGTTTTATCAAACAACTGCTTGGTTTGATTTGAAATACTGATGTGATGAAACAGGAAGTGGTTGCTTTGTAGCTTCAGCAAAGCCAACCACGGCCGCAACACCATTTGGTAAACGGCCATCGTGTTTTCAACGCGCAGCAAGGCGAATTCAAAACAGATGCCGTTGAAATAACGCGATTTACCCGTCTCACGCATCAATTCAACACACACCATGCGCCCCTGCACGTCGGTCAGCTCGACGTTGTAGTCATCCGAGAGCACGGTCACAATCCAGGTAAAATCATTCGATACCTGCTCGTGCGCTTCAATGTGATTGACCAAAAAACCTGCTTTGGGCTCATCCCCATTCGGAAAATACAGGTTTAACAAACGCCGTGAATTTTGGCCCATTAAACGACGAATTTGTTCAGTTGGATTTGTCATTAATTATCCCGATCTAAAAACCAATGCGTTTGAATATCCCATTCTCACCCTTGTAGTAAGCAATGTTCAGCTTCTGCGTCAAAGCGACTGCGGCTTGCTGCGCGGCAGTGGCAAGATCAGCCCCGCCTTTTACCCCATTCTTTATCAATGCTTCACCCTCGTTGACAATGGCACTGATATCCACATCTTTGGGCGTCTGATTGGTCTTGAGTGCGAGAAATTGCCCTGCGGCGCTTTGGGCAATGAGCACTTTGCTCAGTTCGTTCTTGATTAACGCCCCGATATCGCCGCCACTTAATGCGCCTTGGACAAGGCTGCTGGCACTGGCGTCCTTCAGATGCGGCAGCAAAAAGCCGACTACAGTCTGCCCGTCGGGCACCTGGAAGTTAGGCTTAAACTGGCCAAGCGCGCCCGCTACATCGGTATTGAACAGGGAAATTTTACCGCTGATATCGGCCGCCAATGTTCCGCCACGCACCAGGCTGGCAACATTGAGTTCAGGAAAAACCAGCTTTGGCGGTGCCAACGCAACCGAGGCGACCTGCAAAATATCAGCGGCCTTGGTCAGCGCCGCAAGCGCAGGAAGCGTTGGCACTGTGGGAAGCGCAGGTAGTGTGGGCAGCGCATGAGCGACTGCATCCTTTACTTTCGCAAGCACGGGCTCGACAAGCTTGGACAATGCTTGATTAACGACTGAAGCCACTGAACTTGCCGGATCACTGGTGCCCGGCGTGGTCGTTTGCGCTTGCACCATTGAACCGGATGCAGCAGAAGGTTTTGCCTCCGGCATGACTGGCATATTTACCGCCATGCTGTTGGCCCCGATCAGATCATGCTGCGCCGCATGCGAAACGTAAGCCGCCGTCGTGCCTTGCTCAATGCCTTGTGCACTGAACTTGACATAACTGCCCGCGCCATTGATGACGACTTCTTCTTTTGCACTGAGGGTGATCCGGTTGGCAGTTTGGGTAATATTGAGCTTGGCCAGAATATTGATGCTTTGTTTTAATGCCACTATGTCGATATCGTTCTCGGCCGAAACCAATTTCATGTTCACTCTTTGCACCAACAGCCGCAAGGTATTGCCGATGGTTGCAAACAAGCTTTCGCCATTGGCGATGGACAAATTTTTGCCCGTGGTAATGGCGGTATGCTCGTCGCTTGAAATATGGGTTGATTTTTGCGTGGTGCTTGCGATCCCTGTCGGGCTGGCCAACACCAAATGCGCCTCTGAGAATTCCGGAAATTGTCCGCCACTGCCTTTGAGTGCTTTATGTTGCGCCGCCAACACGTCAGCAACCGCGCTTTGATGTTCTTTGCCTTCTTGCACGCCCAGTTCCAGCGCAGATTCAGCCTGGCGTTTATGCAAGGCATGCGCATTTTCCAGCCGGGCGACGGTCTCACCCATATCCTTGGTGTGCGCACTGGCGTTAATGCGCGCCTCGGTGGTAATGAGCATGCCCTTGGCCGCGCGCGCCACGCCCCACGCATTGGTGACCAATTCCCACCCCTCACCACGAAAATCCTGCCGTCCGGCATTGCTGTCGATGCGGGTTATATGCCCCAGCGAGAGTTGGCTGCTTTGATGGTCGCTTTTTAACTGCGCCTGAATCTTTTCGTGGGTATCATCCAAAATAAGGTGATTGCTG
>JBKJLF010000103.1:0-5953 GCA_046597185.1 Burkholderiaceae bacterium
ATCCAGACATTGCCAGTTATGATGCCCTATGGGCGGTGGATCATGCGCACAGATTGGACTTAACAGACAACAATAAGCAACACGGGTGACCTGGGTTCACCGAATATTTACACAAGGTCACCACATCGTTTAAGCTAAACTCCGGCGGCAAGTCAGCCAGTGCAATGCCGTGTACCTGCACCAAACGCCGCGCTAACCAAGTGTAGAGCGGCAATGTCACGCCATCCACCGCCACGCGCAACAAATCCGGCCCCAAGACGGGCACCAACTTGCCTTCTTGAATAAAATCCAACAAATCAGCCCACACGGCTTCGGAAATTGAGGATGTAGGGGATTGGGTAATGGCAAGTTCAGTCATGACGGGTTGGATGGTAGGTTTGATGATTGGTTTGGTTGCGGGTTGGATTAAAATTATTAGAATGATTGGGCGTAGTCAATGGTTTTCGTGAAACCACGCAGCACAAAGAAACGGCCATTTCAACCCGTAGCGGCGGATGTGGTACGCTGTGCAGCAGAACCAACCCTTGATTGAAGGCGCAATGATGCAAAATCCTCCGCAAAAACACACCGACTTCAGCGCGTTGCTGCTAGCCTTGACCGACACTCACCACGTACTGCAACAACAGGCGGCGCGTTCGGTGGATGTGGCGCTGGTGGTCCGCAACTGGTTGTTTGGCTGGTATATTGTTGAATTTGAGCAAGGTGCGGTCGAGCGTTCGGCTTTGTATGGCAAACAATTGATCAACTTGCTTTCGCAGGAACTATCAGCGCGCGACATTAAAGGCGTATCACCTACTATTTTGAAGCAGTGCCGCCAGTTTTATTTGGCTTGGCAAAAGATTGGTCGGACAGTGTCCGACCAATCTTTGCAGCCTAAAGTAACGGCATTGCGGGACCAGTTCAAACTGGGCTGGTCGCATTATATCCAACTACTCACCCTCAGTAATGAAGCAGAGCGCGGTTTTTACGAGATTGAAGCTGCCGCCAATAGCTGGGGCGTGCGCGAACTGAAACGCCAGATTGAGTCATCACTGTACGAACGATTGGCATTGTCGCGTGACAAAGACCAAATCAAGGCGCTGTCGCACCAAGGCCAGATCGTCATGCGGGCGCAAGATGTGCTGAAAAACCCGTATGTGCTGGAGTTTTTGGATTTACCCGCGCAGCCAGAGTATTCCGAACATGAACTAGAAACAGCCATCATCAACCGCTTAGAGCAGTTTTTGCTGGAATTGGGCAAGGGCTTTTTGTTTGAAGCCAGACAAAAACGCTTTACCTTTGATGACGACCATTTCTATGTCGATCTGGTGTTTTATAACCGCCTACTGAAATGCTATGTGTTAATCGATCTCAAGCGCGACAAGCTGACGCATCAGGACTTGGGGCAGATGCAGATGTATGTGAATTATTTTGACCGCTTCGTCAAAACCGACGATGAAGCGCCGACGATTGGCATTGTGCTATGCCACCGCAAAAATGATGCGCTGGTTGAATTGACCTTGCCTGCTAATGCTAATATCTATGCGGCTAAGTACCAATTGTATTTGCCGTCAAAAGAAGAACTGCAAGCACAGGTACAGGCTTCGCTGCACCAGCGGGATTAATGGATTAATGCGCTGGCGCATCCAGCGCTTCCGGTTTATGCTACAGTATGCCACCGTGCCACCCGTCAAAAACATGCAGGAACCCGTCATGTCAGCCTTATCCCGCAAAACATTGTCCATCGGCATTCAAACTTTCTCTGAAGTCATTCTGGAAGGGCATTATTACGTTGACAAAACCGGTTTTGCCCAGCGTCTGATTGCGCGCGGAAATACTATTTTCTGTCGCGCCCGCGCCGCTTCGGCAAGAGTCTGTTTCTTGGTACCTTGAAGGAGTTGTTCGAGGAGAATCAAGCCTTGTTCACTGGTTTGGCGATTCATGACCAATGGGACTGGTCGCGCCGCTTTCCGGTGCTGCGCCTCAGTTTTGGCGGCGGGGTGGTAGTGAATCGTGCTGATTTACAGCAATTGTTGCACAAGCAACTGGAAAAACATGAATTTCAGTTTGCCTTGGCGGCCCGCTATCCTGATCTGGGCAGTCGTTTTATCGATTTAATTGAGCGCTTATGCGCGCAAACCGGGCAACGTAGAAGACCCGGCCATCGCGCGTGAGATTCGAGAAGAACTCAAAAACATTTACAGTGTCATCAAAGACCAAGACGCCAACATCCGGTTTGCGATGCTGACTGGGTATCTAAATTCAGCAAAGTAAGCCTGTTTCCGGGCCTAAACAACCTGCGCGACATCACGCTTGATCCGAATTATTCGGCCTTGTGCGGCTACACCGATCATGACGTGGCCACGGTGTTTGCGCCGGAGCTGTTTGAACTCGACCGCAGCCAAGTGCGGCGTTGGTATAATGGTTACAACTGGACGGGCGAATCAGTGTATAACCCATTTGATTTGCTGCTGCTGTTCGAGAACCGATTATTCCGCTCGTGGTGGTTTGAAACTGCCACGCCTACCTTTTTGATTAAGTTGCTGGCGGAGCGCGGTTTTTTCACGCCCGACCTTACCAGCCTGTGTACTGGCGAAGCCTTGCTCTGGGCATTTGATATAGAAAACATCGGCACCGAAGCTTTGCTGTTCCAGACCGCTTACTTGACCATCACCGGGCAGGAAGAACCCGATCTTGGCATGGTCAGTTACACGCTGGGCTACCCCAATCGGGAAGTGGAAATTAGTCTCAACAGTAGCCTGCGGGCGCTCTACACCAACGACGCCAGCAAAAATCATCGCCACGGCTTGCAACTGCGCAAGCTGCTGCGTAGCAATGATCTGGCGGGCTTGCGGCAACTGATTCACGCATTCTTTGCCGGATCGCCGGACCGCAGCATTCCGCATCAATGGTACACCAACAACCCCATCGCGCAATATGAAGGTTTCTACGCCAGCGTGTTCTACAGCTACTTCGCCGCGCTGGGTTTTGACGTAGTGGTGGAAGACGCCACCAACCATGGCCGCATCGATATAGTGGTGCTTTTGCCCAAGCACATTTACTTGGTGTGTGGTACCCGGCTCGAAAAAATCGGCACGCGGGACGTGTTGATGCTCAAGCGCTTTGATCGCGAATGGGACGGCGAGCGGCAGCGCTATATCAAGCACGGTTTGGTATCTGGGCTGACCGTTATCGACGCCGAAGACGGCTATACCGGCAGAGAGCGCTGGTCGTATTTGTTGCTGGCTGATGAAATGCGGCGTTGGTCGGCAAAAAATGATGAGGATCGGCGAGAACTATTCCGGCGCATGGCATTTAACGCCATGGTAACCAATAATGACGATCACCCACGTAATCACGCGCTGTTGCATACCAACGGCGGTTGGCGCTTATCGCCAGCATACGATATCGTGCCGATAGCGATGGTGTAGCAAGAGCGGCGCGACTTAGCGCTAACCGCTGGCACCTTCGGGCGGGCAGCCAGCCGGTACAATTTACTATCGCGATAGCCACCCGTGACACGTCGTCCATTATTATTTTTAGTGATCTGATGGTGGCCCGGCTGTTAGGTTTCTTCGCCAATATTGCACGACCTCAGGAAGAAGTACTACTACAAGCAATAATGGCTCAGCTACAAGTATGATATCAATGGCCGCCTGATCGAACACGGTTGGCGCGCCAAACATCACTAAATAACCTATCGCCAAAAATGGCACAGCTATAAAAAATCCTGTGTAGATCCAAAAAAAACGTGGCTTTTTAAATAATTTATCCGCAACCGATACCACTGTACAGAGCAACCCAATCATTGCAATGGGAATAGATGCCAATACCAATAAGACGCCCGCCCACCCATTGATGCCACGAGAAGCATATGCGGGTGAACACGCAAATAGGATCATTAATAGTAAAACCCAGCGTTTCATAAGTTTCCTAAAACAAGATGGTTACATCTTCGCCTTTAATGCCAGCGATTTCAATCTCGCACGGGGCGCATTCTTTTGGATACCAACTAAGCCATCTCAATCACCCGGTTAACTGCTTGCACCGTACTTTGCACTTCCTGAAACAAAATGTTATGGCATTGCGCTTCGTTTGTCAGTTCATGCGTATTTGCAATGATCAATGAACGCTGCTTGTCGCTTAGCGTAATGTCGTCCATGCCCGGTGTGCCAAAAATAAGCGCGCTTTTCATTTGCGTATTGCGGGTCTTTGCCAACGCCAGTTCCCACATTTTTGCGCGCGCGTCGCGCATGCAGGCGGGTTGCGTATTGGCCCGTAACATGCCAAAGTGGGCGACCAGTTTGGGATTGAAAAAGCCAAATTTCACGGGAATGCCATGATCAACTAAAACGGCTTCCCGATTAAAATAGACTCCTAAATCTGGTCGCTGCACTTGAATGGCATCGCGGATTTTTGTGGCCCATTGTTGGTTTGCTTCGCGCTCAAGTACCGGGGTGTCGTTGGCCGAAGTTTCCATTTCGTCTGCCAAAACGCTTAGACTACAATGCATCAGTACGATTTGCCGGAACAGGTCAACGTCGTTCATGGCATAGGTGTGGCGCACGGGTAATAACTGGAAATTCGCTAACGGGATCGAATTGAAAACAGCATCCCAGCCGAATTGCTTGCCGATGCCGCACAATGCCTCCAAAACCCGCTCCAGCATGTTGATAACGCCATCGCCTGCGGCACCATACATGCAGCGCAAGACATCGGTTCGAATCAGGGGTTTGGCAACGATCTGGTTATTGAAGCGACGTTGATCCGCTCGCCAGAATGGGCAACCGGCTCCCAAGCAATGACTGCATAGTCAGCATTGGTCGTGGCAAAGGCGATGGTTGAGGTGGTCATGATGGCCTTTCTGTTGCAAATAATGGCGAAAGCGCGTGTGCCGCATAATGAATCAGTGATGGCGTTCTTGCTTGAGTGAAACGGTAAAAATCCACATAATGTTGGGAGACAATAGCAGGTAATGCCGAAAATTCCAGTTCTATTTTATGCCAAATGTGGCTATCCGTGCTCAGTAGCGCCTGCTGGGTCATCGCCGCACTGACAATGCTTTGCTCGATTGCGGCAACTTGGTTTTGAGGAAGGTATTGAGTTGCAAAGAATCCTAGTTTATTGAGCTGCATGGTTTGGTTGCCAAGTGCCTGTTCATGGTCTATCAGCGTGAAAACTAGGCCATTCCATAGGATGTTGCCTGGGTTTCTGTCACCATTGGCGATCAACTCGTCAAACGATATCGCAGAATGGATTTGTAACCATCCCGATAAAATAGTGGCAAGTGCGGTCAATTGCGCCTTGCTGGGTGACGCGGTTAAACCCAATTGTGTGGTGAGACTGGGGTAGCCGACCGCTCTTGCGCCAAATCACAGCGAGTGATCACGCGGGTCAATAATGAGAACCGGGCTTAACATGGGGAGTTGCGCATAGTGGCCGAGCAGTGCACAAAAGCATTCTGCGGCAATTTCTGGATGGCCGACTTGTTTGACCACACAGCGTTGTGCTAACCCGGCAATATTGATGATGGCATATTGCGCGCCAGTGATGCCCTGCTCGACTGGCACAAGTGTCGTGGGTAATAAGATACCTTGCTCAATATGCATACGATCCCTTTTTCATGTTGTTACGTCTTGCTTTGCCGCTCGCCGCCTTGAATCATGTGTTACCAACGCCAAATATACGGTAAAATCACCCCGCCACGGAAAAAAACCGTGGTCGGGGGTGAGAGCCTGCAAATTTCATCGGCAAAAATGCCGCCTTGTGCGGCATTTTTGTCTACCATCAGACTTCCTGATCCCTTGGCGGCGTAATCCCCATTTTTAGGAAATAGGATTAGCACCGTGAATCTAATCCGCCATTGGTGTAGAGTTGAATCTATTTTACACAAAGGAGGCCGCAATGCTAAAACAACAGTTCCTTCCTGGTTTTCCAGATGGTGCAGTGAGAATAGGTGACATGCTAAGCATCC
>JBKJLF010000236.1:0-6364 GCA_046597185.1 Burkholderiaceae bacterium
TGCCTGTGCAGGCAGTGGCGGCTGGGTTTCAGCATAGTTGTGCTATTACGACGAGTGGCGGGGCCATGTGCTGGGGTTATAATGCCCAAGGGCAATTGGGTGATGGCACGGTAACTAATGCGTTGCAGCCTGTTAATGTGGTTGGCTTAACTAGCGGCGTGGCTGCGCTGGCTTTGGGTAATAACTATTCCTGTGCAATTATGATGGGCGGCAATGTCAAATGCTGGGGCGAAAATTCCTATGGACAGTTAGGTAATGGGACGACTACTAAGAGCAATACTCCGGTTGATGTTGCTAATTTATCAGGGGTGATAAGTCTGGCCAGTGGCCAGCTACATACCTGTGCAGCTTTGGCCACGGGCGAGGTTAAATGTTGGGGTTACAATGCTCAAAACCAGATAGGTGATGGTACCGCAACTAATCGACTAACCCCCACCCTAGCGCTTGGGGTACGAAATATTGTTGCGGTTGCTACTGGCCAGGTTCATACATGCGCGTTAGTAAGTAATAACACTGTGCAATGTTGGGGATACAATTATCATGGCCAATTGGGTAACGGCACGACCAATAACTCATCTACAAGCATTAATGTACCGGGACTTAGCGATGCTAATGCAATTGTTGCCGGGGTGTATCATACCTGTGTTAAAACCATGTCTGGCGGGGTAAAGTGTTGGGGTCATAATGCTTATGGCCAAATTGGCAACGGGGTACCGGGCAATCCTTTGTTACCAACTGCTGTTACTGGGCTTAGTTCTGGCGTCATTGCGCTTTCTGTAGGGGGCCATGCGAATAGTACTTGTGCGATACTTGCAACTGGTGATACTTACTGTTGGGGATACAATGGCTATGGACAATTGGGTACAGGTGACACGACGAATAAGATCATCCCCGTTCGTTTACCAAGCTTAACGGCAAGCGCCAGCGCTATGGCACTTGGTAATTACCACAGTTGCGCGCTAGTACAGCAAGGTGTGCAGTGTTTGGGGTACGGATTAAATGGCCAATTAGGGGCGAATACCACCGTGTCAGTTATGTTCCCAGTCGATGTTATAGGTTTATCTGGTGCCGCCCCAAGCATACCCACTTTAATTAGCCCCATCACCACCAACACCCCGCTCTTCACATGGAAAGCCACGCCCGGTGCAACGGCTTACCGCCTCAACTTAAACGGCACCATCACGACCTACACTGCGGCAGCAGCCAATTGTGGTGGCGGCATTGGGTATTGCACCGTGCAAAGTGCAGCCCTGACCCTAGGTCAATATACTTGGTATGTGCAAAGCGTGAATAGCTTCGGCAGTAGTGCATGGAGTACGCCGACGATATTTTCATTCTAGTTTTAAGAAGTAAAATAGGCCAGCCCGCCTTGCGCGCCAATGCGGGCTGCTTAACGCTACGACGCCAGCCATTAGCGTTGTGAGGACAGCCATTGCATGGTGATCGTTAGCGCGACTAGCTCAATTCGGTACTCACCGCGTACCAAATTGGATTGGCGTGACAAAAGCGTACTTACGGCCTATTCGCTATACCCAACGCGCCGCTAAGGTGACTAACTAGCTTGAAAAAGTGTTAGTGCAGTTTGCAGCAAAATTAATAAAAAACAACTCATAGCAAAGATATTGTGCAATAATAGCTTTTTTAAGCCCAATCCTTCACATCGGCATTTATCTTATATCCTACCAAAATTTTTATGGTCACCCCGTACAGCATCTTATCAAAGAGGCCGCATAATGGAAATTTCCGATACTTGGGCACCCCTTTTTATTGCAGCCGTGCGTGATGCAATAGTCCATAACGAGCGGTTGTTGCAAAGCGAAACCCTGAGCAATCGCCATGAGTACGAAGAACATGAGATGCGGCTTCATATTTTTTTGGATTATTTGAAAGAAGAATACCGGGCGATTGAGGACAAGATTGGCCTACCATTGGAAAAAATCATTCCAGATGCACGCGCTGTCCCAACGCCGTCGCGATATTGACCAGCGCATCCAGCGAAAAGCACGACACGCGGCCCCGCAGCAAATCGCTCATGCGCGTCGGGGTGACGCCGCATTGAACTGCGGCTTCGGCTTGCGACCGGTTTTTGGATTGAACGATGGCCGCAATTTTTTGCATTAGTTCGGCACGGGTACGCAAGTTAGCCGCTTGCTCAGGCGTATCGGCAATGGCGTCCCAGACGCTGGCAAAGATTTCAGTTTCAATCATGACTTACTCCTCAATTACTCCCTCAAAAAATTGATAAAAATAGCAACGCCACAAGTAAGACGCTGTAAGACACGCACACTACCTAGGTGCGCCGCTTGCGCGGATATGTTTCTTGCCCTCTCGGGCTGGCGTTGAACAATTATCAAGCTCAACCCCATCAAGCAAAACATAACAAAGCTGATCATCATTTCTTACAGATAACAATTCTCTGAATTCTTTGTTCTTTAATTGCAAAAAAACGAGCCGGTCTTTTTGCAACATAAATCCTTTACTAACGCAGTACGCCGCGCTACGGACTTCATCTGCCTGGCAAACATCATATTCCCGGTTTGCGCCACAGTTGCCATCAAAGCAAGGTATATATTGATGTTCAAAGGTACCATCGGTATTAAATTGGAAATGTCCTTCATAATCGCCAATAACAACGCTCAAATAGGATTTTTTCCAGCGCTTGACAGGTATAAAGCTTGAGCGCAAAGCAATGTACTCTTCGGCGACCCAACCAGATCGCTCTTCAAGTGTACAGTTTTCATTCCGGCAATCTTTAAGTATAATCCGCCGCCATGCTTGGGAGTTTGTTTGCGCCTTATCAGCAGCTATGAAAATCCACGTCCCAAGCTGAAGCTGCGCCTTTACTGGTGCCGAAAAAGCCGGACTTGTTCGCAGATTTACCCGGTCTGCACTAATGATTCCCGCTTCGGTATTCTTTGGTTGGTTCGAATCGGCTGCGAATGCACTAACTGATAGCGCGCCAAAAGCGGCGATGAACAAAACTGTAACCCATTGGTATAGCATTGTAAAGTCCCCTATTGGCTCATTTTCCGATCAGCGCACGTAAATTTCGCGTCAAAACAGCATTAACCAGTCACCCTACCCAATGGCTGCGCACCAAGCAACTGCCGTATGCTTTCTTCCATGCCATTGCGCTTGTGCAAAGCCGTTGTTTCAAGCAAGCGGCCAACCAACGCGTCTTCAAGGCGGCCCATTATGAAACCAATTCTCTATCATCAAAGACGGGGGACAAGCGCATCAACACTTCCGACAGCGAGTAGACAATTAAATTTTCTGATGAGGAAAGCGCATTTTCAGAATTGCTGGCGATAATCATGATTTGCCACAATGGAACACGCGCCTTAACCATGCTGGCATTGCCATTGGCAGAGTGCGCATGATTTTCATGTTGCAACTCGCGCAGCAAGCCCAATTTATCATAATTGGATAGCTCATTTAAATCTGCCTCCGGCTTGGTTAAAGCGCCCGCCAAATAACTCAACGCGGCTTCAGCAATCGCCTTGGGCGACTTTGAACCGAAATATTTGCCCAATTTGGCTAACTTGGATTGATCGATATGCTGCCGATCAAATACGACATCCACCTTACCCATCGAACTTTCTGACATCGACTTCAAGCCGATCTGCTCTGTTTTGGTTCTGATTTTCATAAGCGAATCTCCTCAAGCAAACGGGCCAACGCCAACTTCCATTTGCACTAGCAGCAGCAAGGCCAGATTGGTTGCCGTCGTTGTCTTGCCAACCCCACCTTTCGGCGTATTTATTACGATCTTTATCATACCAAACCAATTCAAGCCATTGTTGGATTGATTATGACACATTACAAGGAGGCCGACGACGCGGCAAAACGGCTATCTGCCTTAATTTGCACGCGCATCTGTATTTGCCAACCGCCATAATGCGTCCAGCTCAATTTGGTACGCACTGCGTACCAAATTGCACATTGTGAGGACACTCATTGCATGGCGGCTGCTAAAGTGGCATTCCAATTTGTAGGATATACCTACTTATTGGAAACAATATTTACCAAAAAATTGCTTGTATTTTGTTTTTTATTACCTATACTCAATTGGATATTTTTGTTTTTTAATCGACTCAAAAATTTGCCAATAAGGAGAGTTCCTGTGAACGCAGAAAATGACACCAACATCGCAATGCAGCGCTTCAACTTTGCCAGCGCGCAAGCCTTTGGCGCTGATATCCCGCCTGACCTTGATCCAAGATTGCAGTGGATGATGGCGCGCCATCAGGCTGGTGAGGTATTTTATGCAACCGCATCGACCAGCAACAATGAAATAAGCGTCATTGCCAAGGTAAACGATCCACGGCAGTGGGAACAATTGAGCGAAGTTCGCGCACCAGTCATCATTGGTGAGCAGCAAGGCGGGATGATTGTGACCGGAAAAATTCCGGTTGGCCGGATAGCTGCCGTGCGCAATCAAAGTTTTGTGGTCAGCATGAAAGCGGCGCGAGAGTTGTTTTCGCACTTGGACAAAACCACCGAAGACACCAAAGCCAAACCAACATTGCTGCCTTCAGGCAATAAAACCAATGGTGGTGCGGGGGTGATTGTTGGGGTGATCGATTACGGTTGTGACTTCGCCCATGAAAATTTCCGCAACGACAATGGCACCTCGCGTTTGCTGTTTTTGTGGGATCAAAATGGTGTTGCCGATTCAAATAGTCCGCACGGGTATGGCCGAGAATACGACCAAGCCACCATCAACCATGCCTTGCAAACCCAAAACCCCTACCAAACACTGCGCTATGATCCGTCAGACTACGAAGACCCGGACGACCCCGGTGCGCATGGCACCCACGTTACCGACATCGCGGCGGGAAATGGGCGCGGCACCTTGGTGCCCGGCATGGCCCCCAAAGCCAGTCTGATCTTTGTCAATCTGAGTCACCAGCGCGACCCGGTGGGCACGGCGGTGGTCGGCAAAACATTTGGTGATTCAGTGACCTTATTGGAAGCGGCGAATTATATTTTTGACAAAGCGGGCGATACCCCATGCGTTATCAACATCAGTCTTGGTACCAACGGCGGGCCGCATGACGGCACCACCCTGGTAGAAGAAGGCTTTGATGCCTTGCTGGCAGCCAAGCCCAACCGGGCAATTGTGTTGGCCGCTGGCAACGCGTTCGATGATGGCATCCACCAGAAAGGAACGGTAAGCGCCAACGGTACGGTGGATCTTCGCTGGATGGTGAGCAAACGACCCAAACGCGACATTGAAATGGAGGTGTGGTATCCGGCCAGTGATCGGTTTTTGGTCGAATTAATTGATCCTGCTGGCGTGGTGCGAGCCTCGGTACCTGCCGGACAAAACCAAACCTTGGCAATTGGCCATAAGGTGGTTTTCGTCGCCAATCGCATTAAAGACCCGAATAATGGCGACAATATGATCAATGTGTTTCTTGCCAGCGGGATTGATCCAGGCATTTATACCATTCGATTGCAGGGTACGCAGGTGGTTAAAGGTCATTTTCATGCTTGGATTGAGCGCGATAATTCGTCTGCCTCGCAATTTGACGCGCCCAAGGATGGGTCGTACACGATAGGCACGGTCTCTTGCGGCAAATCAACGATTGCGGTCGGATCATACGATGCACATAAAACAAGCTTGCCCTTATCGTGGTTTTCTAGCGCAGGGCCAACCCGTGACGGGCGGCACAAACCCGAGGTGTCCGCACCGGGGCATGAGGTATTGGCTGCACTATCCGGTTCTGGCAAAGACCCCAGCCGCATGAGTGGCAAGGGCAGTCGGCGCATGAGTGGCACCAGTATGGCTTCGCCTGCGGTTGCGGGAATGCTGGCATTGGTATATGCTGAAGCGAAGCAGCGTGGTTTTGATATTAGCATTGATCTGACGCGCTATATATTGGCACAAACTGGCCGGCAAATTGACGACAACCACTGGCATCCACAACTGGGTTGGGGACGGGTTGATGCGCATGCAGCGGTGCAAAAACTTATTGCGCTGGCATCAGCAGCCAGCGCAGCAGCAGACATTGCAGCAGCAGACAATGCAAAGGCTGCGGAACTGGTTGGCAAACAGTTAGAATAGATAGGGAAGACTGCGCCAAATAAGTCAATGCTCAAAAAATAGGAAGCAAAAATCATTATGCCTGAGATACTTTCAAAATTGGAACGGACGCAATTTCCAGACCCTACCGATGGCAGCACCTTGACGGGTTTGATTGTCAAGGTGTTACAAGGCGGCTATGTGCCCGCTGGTGTTACTGTGCGGGCACAAATTTCGCCTAATTTGTTCACCTGCGTTGCGCCGCGCAGCTTGTTGCCCGAATTGGAAAAGGATGATAAGGTCAAATCGTTCTCCGTCAGCCAAGAATTGTTCAGC
>JBKJLF010000249.1:0-12591 GCA_046597185.1 Burkholderiaceae bacterium
TGCGCCTGCGCCTGCGCCTGCGCCTGCGCCTGCGCCTGCACCTGCACCAGCGATTGCCCGCGCCAGCGCACTGGCCATCGGCTTGATCGAAAAACCCGCCGACAGCCTGGGGGCCAAATGAAGGCGGCTGCGCTCGCCGGGATTGACAACATTGGTAATCATGGTCATGGTGTGCATTCTGGCCAAACGGGTCACGGAATTGATGATGAGATTATTGCGCATGCTGCACCTCCGGCACGGCGTTCTGGCGCGGTTTTACCAGCTCCTGATTTGTTCTGTCGGTGGCTTGCCTTGGCGCAGCAGCGTCTTTGCTGTTAAATTTCAAGCCCGGCAAGGGCGCAGCTTCGCTTTCCACGCTGCGCACACCGCCTTGGCTACGCCGCGCTTTAACTTGCTCCAGCACATGGTTCGAGCATGAACCTTCGGCAAAATCAGCGCGAATCAATTCGCCATTTTTCACATCCAGGAACAGGCTGTTGGCATCACCCAAATTGCGGTTGCTGGTGGTGGTCAAGCGGCTACCACGCGGTAAGGTCAGGCTATCAGCCTTAATCACATGCGACTTGGGACTTAAACCGCAATAGCTGAACTTACCCTCGATATCGGTGATGAAGTTGCTGCCGTCTTCCAGATACAGGCGCACACCGGGAATGCCCAATTCTTCTGCATCCTGGATGTGGTTGTGATTGCAATCGACAAACACCTTGCCCGCCACGCAGGCCTGATCGGTAAATACACCGGCAATCAGCCGGACTTTGTACTGGCCCTGGTTGGACGGCACCGCGTTCGGGCCGGGTTGCAAGGCCGTGGTCAGGCAGCCAGCTACCGTGTTGCAGGCATAAGCAATGGCGCGGTTGATGCCATCGCCCTGCAGGCTACCCACGCCCACTCGCACCCGGTAGGTCAGTACCGCTTGCTGCGCGGTGCTCATTGGGCCAAGGTTAAACGCCAGCACCGGGCCGAGGTTTTTGCTTGGGTTGGTCAGCGGGTTGGTCAGCGGGTTGGCCACCGAATCAGCCAGTACCCGCCCATTGAGTTGCGTGGTGCCCGGCACCAGGCTAAAGCCCGCTGGCAAGCTGTCGCGCACGGTCACTTGCGCCACGGGCGAGCCGGAACTGAGCTTCACCGTCACTGTGTAGAGGATGGTTTGGCCAATTTCCACTTGCTGCTTGTCACCGATTTTGGTCAGCGATATGCCTGCCGGTATGGCCGGGTCGAGTGGAATATGGTTGTTCAAGATCGGTGCCGAATTGTGCGTGATAACAAAATCAAAGTAATACTGGGTACTGAGCGCACCACCGGTCACCATGCCCACGCAAGCGGCCGGATTATGCAGCGGCACCGCCAGTTGCGGCGCGTTGTCGGTATGTTGCACCAGCCCCGGGTCTGGCGTGGGGCCTACACTGAGCACGGCTTTACAGGCCGGAATTTTGCCCGACTCCAGCGGAATATAGCCGGCCGGATAGCTGGTAATGGCCAGATGGTAGGTGCCATCCGGGAAATCATTTTGCAAAAAGAACTGGTATAAGCCATCGCTACCCGTCACTTGCTGCACCGCGTCCAAGCCGCCCAGCAGATGGCGGGCGGGGTCATAACCCGGCGGGCCGGAGAAGGTGACCACGGCACCAGCAACCGGTTTTCTGGTGACGCTGTCATACACCACGCCGGAAGGGTCCAGCGGCAGGTTTTGCTCGACGATATCATCACCCGCACGCAGTGTGATATTGCGGATGGCAGCGCCGCCCGGCGAGCCTGCGCCACCGCCGGAGGTAGCGACATTGGGCAGGTTGTTGCCGTCTTTGGTGAACTTGATTTCAAAGCCGCTACCGATGGGCAAACCGCTCTCTTCGTAACCGGGGCAATGCAAGTTGTCAAACTGATAGAAGCCATTGCTGTCGGTTTTTGCGGTGCAGATCAGCTTGCCGTTTTGGCTCAGGGTCACCGTCCACTCGGCCGCGCCTTCAAACGGGGTCAAGGTCGGGCGCACGCGGGTGTGAGTGCGATCAAACCAGACATAACCGCTGACAATAGGCGGCTTCAAGGTGGGGCCGCTACGCACCCGCTCGCCAAACAGGTAGCCGTCCACCAGGCCGTTATTGGCTACCAACACGCTGCTGGAAAGGTTGATATTGCTGATCGTGTTTTCCTGCACGCTGCTGCCAAAACTGTTGTTGAACACGTTGCCACCGGCCTTGCCTGCGCTTTCTTTGCCGTCCACAATTTTGCCGGTGGCCAGATCGGTATGGGTTTCCACCAGCGTGTAGCGGCCAGGGATGACATTATCAAAGCTATAGCTACCATCGGCCGCCGTCACGGTCACGCACGCGCCAGCCGGGCACGGTGCGCTGCCATCGGTGGTGGTGCCGCTTAAGGTGATATGCACGCCGCCGATGCCGGCTTCGCCCTCGTCTTTACTGCCGTTGTTGTTATTATCAAAATACACAAAGCCCGCCAGACTGCCCGGTTTTTCGCGGAAGTCGTAACCTGTGGCCACGGTAGCCGCCACCAGTACGATATCACTGATTTTGTTCGGGCCGACATCGAGTTTGCCGCCCACACTACCCAACGTGCTACCGCTGTTGCCAGCGAAATCGCGCCACTCTGGCGGCTGGGTTTGCGTCACCTGGTAAGTGCCCGGCACTAATTGATCAAACACATAGCTGCCGTCTGCCGCCGTTTGCACGGTACGCGGCGCAATCGGGTTGCCGTTGGCGTCCTGCCCGGTTAAGGTCACGCTCACACCAGCCAGTGCTTCTTTGGGGTCCTGGCTGCGGTTGTTATTGATATCCACATACACTTTGCCGCTGATGCTGGCATCGCCGATGGTGGGGCTTTGTTCACCAAACAGGTAGTTGGTGGCAAGCTGACCCGCGCCCAGGGTAATGCCGCTGATGGTATTTTTCGGGGCGTTCGCCGTGCCGCCTGCGCTGCCTGCGGCGTCGCTGCCGTTCTGGTAGAGCGTGGGCTGGGTTTCCACAATGCTATAGCTGCCTTGCGGTAAATCGGCAAAGCTGAAATTGCCGCTGGAATTGCCACTGGTATCAGTGCGGGTGGTGCGCTGCACGCTGTTGCCGTAGACATCGGTGCCGCTTAAGGTGATGAGCACATTGCTGATACCCGTTTCACCGCTCTCTTTCAAGCCGTTGCGGTTGGCATCCAGGTACACGCTACCGCTGATTGAGCCAAACAATTGCTGCTCGCGGAAATCATAGCCCAGCGCTGCGCCGCCGCTGCGTGGCATGACGATATTGCTGACGCTGTTTAACAGTGCCGTGCCGCCTGCAATGGTGCCCACTTTGCTGCCGGTAGCGGCGCTAAAGTCGGTGTAATTGGCGGGCTGGGTTTCGGTTAGCGTATAGCTGCCGGGCGCTACCACGGGGAATAAATACGCGCCGCTGGCATTGGTTTGCTGGGTTAAAGTTACCGGGTTGTTTGCCAAGTCGGTGCCGCTTAAGGTGAGGGTCACGCCTGCCAATAGCACATCGCCCGCATCAAAGCTGCCGTTTTTATTCAAATCGGCATACACGGTGCCTGCCAGCGAGCCATCAACCAGGGGTGGCGGCGGCATTTCGCCAAACAAATAACCAGTGGCAGCGCTGCCTGCGGTGAGTACGATGGTGGTGATCGCATTTTTAGGCGCGTTGATGGTGCCGCCCGCAGTGCCTGCCAAATCGCTGCCGTCAATATAGCCGGCGGGCTGGGTTTGGGTTACGGTGTAAGTGCCGGCCAACAAACCGGTGAAGCTAAAATTGCCGCTGGCATCGCTTACCGTGCTGCGGCTGGCACCGCCGCTTAAGGTGATGGTTACCGCCGCAATGCCGGTTTCGCCACCGTCTTTGCTGCCGTTGCGGTTGGCGTCAAAATACACATTCCCGGCGATGCTGGCCCCATTTTCACGGAAGTTGTAATTAATGCCAGCATTGCTGGAACCAAGCACAATGCCACTGATCACGTTCAAGGCGGCACTACCGGTCGCTACGGTATTCACGGTGCCGGGCTGGGTGCCGCTGGCGGCAGGAAATTCACCCACGCCGGCGGGCTGGGTTTCGGTGACAGTATACCCTGCACCATTGCTGGGGCGCAGGCCAGTAAAGCTGTAGCTGCCATCTGCGGCGGTGGTGGTGGTGGCGCTGACGATATTATTTAAATCATCCCGTCCGCTCAGGGTTAAGGTCACACCGAGCAGCTCTTCGCCTGCGCCATACAGCGCATCGCTATTCGCATCCAGATACACCCGGCCCGCAATGCTGCCAGCCTGTAGTTCGCCGAAATTAAAGTTGGCGTGGACGCTGGTGGCCACGAAGGGGATGGCGCTGATCACATTGGCCACCGTATCCACGCAGGCGGCGCAACTTGCCGCCGCTACCGTGCCTTTTCTGGTGATACCGTCCAAATACGCACCCGGCTGGGTTTCGGTAATGGTGTAGCCCGCGCCATTGGCATTGCGCACATTGGTGAAGACATAACTGCCATCGGCCAGGGTGGTAGCAATACAAGTTGGTGTGCCGCACGGCGTGCCGCCGCCGGCTGCGGTGCCGGTCAGGGTGACGGTAACGCCGACAATGCCAGTTTCGCCGCCATCTTTCACGCCGTTGTTATTGGTATCCAGATACACAAAGCCGCTGATGCTGCCGGTTTTTTCACCGAACAGGTAGTTAATACCGCTTTGCCCGGCATTGAGTACCACGCCACTAAACACGCTGGTGCTACCCACCGTGCTGGCTGTGCCTACGCTGGCCGCGCCCGTGCCAAGCGTATTGGCGGCTTCGGCAAAATCAAGCGGCTGGGTTTCGGTCAGGGTGTAGCCAGTGCCGTTACTGGCGGGCAGCGCGGTAAAGCTGAAGTTGCCGCTGGCGTCGCTGGTTCTGGTGCAAGAGGCGATGATGGTGCAGACATTCGCGCCGCTTAAGGTGGTGCCGGACAAGGTGACGCTAACGCCCGCAATCGGGGTGTCACCCGCGTTGGAACTACTGCTTTGGTCCAGATCCAGATACACATTGCCCGCCAGGCTGGCAGCCAGTTCGCCAAAATTGTAATTGCTGCCAAGCTGGCCCAGACCGATGACGATGCCACTTAAGCGATCATTGATCATGCTGCCGGTCGGCGTGCCGTTGACGCTGCCCACGCTATCGATGCCGTCGGCATAATTGGACAAGGGTGCGCTGGCCTGGGTTTGCTCGGTCAAAATATAGCCCGTGCCGTCGCTGGCGGGAATGCCCATAAAATTGTAGGCTCCGCTGGCATCGGTGGTCATGGTGCAGGGGTTGGGTGAAATCGCCACGCAGACGCTGACGGCGCTGGCGGTGTTGCCGGACAAGGTCACCGCAACCCCGGCAATACCCGGTTCGCCCGGATCTTTGACGCCGTTGTTATTCAAATCCACATACACAAAGCCGGAGAGGCCCTGGCCACTTTCGCCAAAGTTGTAATTGGTGGCAACATCGTTTTGCACCAGCACAATATTGCTGACCGTGCGCTTGGCCGCGCCCGGCACCGGGGTGTTGGCGGCAACCGGGGTGGCGGCATCATTGCCGCCCTTGCTGCCCACGGTCATGCCGGTATGGGTCACACCCGGTATCACCGCTTGCTGCACCTGGTAGGTGCCGGGGCGTAGATTGGCAAAGCTGTATGCGCCATTTGCGGCGGTGGTGGTGCTGGTGTTGACCGCACCCAGATCGTCGGTGCCCGTGAGGCTTACGCTAATACTGGTAATGCCGGGCGTTTCATCGGTGGCGGGTACGCCGGTAATATCACGCTGGGCGTTGTTGTTGAGATCGACAAACACAAAGCCAGCCAAGGATGCAGGCTGTAATTCGCCAAACAGATAGCCGGTGGCAGTGGTGTTTTCCGCCAGCACAATGGTACTGATGGCATCCGCGCCGACGCCGGTGGCCGTACCGCCGCTGGTGCCTGCGCTTTCCCGCCCGTCCAGATAGCCTGCGGGCTGCGCTTCGGTGACGGTGTAGGTGCCGGGCGAGAGGTTGAAGAAATCAAAATTGCCACTGCCGTTGGTGCTAACGGGCGTATTCACCACGCTATTGCCGTAAATGTCGGTGCCGTTGAGCAGCATGTTGACACCGCTGATGCCAACTTCGCCGCCATCTTTGGCCGCATTGTTATTGCCATCCACATACACCGTGCCGCTGATGCTGGAGCGCTGCACAGTCAGGTTGTTGCAAATATTGCTGTTGTTGGCCGAATTGGGGTCCACTTCGCTGGTGCTGGCGGAAGCGCAGTTTTGCAGCGGGGTGATAAACGCCGTCATGACGACCGGAATTCGGATGGTTGCCACTTTGCCGCTCTCCAGCAGGCCGATATTGCAAGTGAGCGCGGTGGTGCCGCTGCAGGTGCCGCTGGTGGGCGTGCCGTTATTGGTACTCCACACCATGCCGCTGGTATAAGGGGCCGCGTTGTAGGGCGCAACACTGCCGCCGGCGTAGAGCGTCATGCCGGTAGGCAAGGTGTCGGTGACGCTGGTAACCTGGCTGTCGCCCGGCCCGGCATTGGTCACCGTCATCACATAATAAAACGGTTGCCTTCTTTGCACGATGGCCGTGCTGGCATCGCTGCCGCTGATAAAGGCGCGTGCGGTTTTGGTCAGTTGCAAATCCACCCGCATTTTGATGGTGGTGGTTTGGTTCACGCTATTGTTGGACAGCACCGAATCCACTTCATTGGACGTGATTGAGGCAGTGGACGAATAGGCATCACCCGCTGCATTGGGCTGGGTATCGATATGAAAATCCAAAAACAGGCTGGTGGTGGCGTTGCTGGCCGCCAGAATTTGACCGGGCGGGAAGGTACAGGTAATGGTCAGCGTGGCCGGGCCTGTGACGGTGCTGTTGAGGTTGTTGCAGTAATTGGAATAGACTTGGCCGGTTGCGGCCAACTTGTCACCCAAAAAGGTGGTGGTTTTACCTGCGGGTGGGCGCATGACGTAGGTGAGAACCAAACCGGACGCCACCGATGGCCCGCGATTGGTGATGGTGTTGCGGTAAGTAACCACATTATCCGGGAACACGGGCGCGGCGCTGTTGGGCACAAAGCCGAGCGGATCGACGTTATCGGTGTTATTGATCAGTAAATCGAGCGCATCGGCAATCACGGTTAATACCGAGGCAGCGCTGTTATTGCCCGCATTGCTCTCCTGAGTGGTGGTGGCCACAGTAGCGGTATTGGTAATGGTGCGCGGATTAACGGGCGCACTCATATAATCGGGACGCATGGTAACGGTAATGGTGGCGGTGCTGCCGCTGGCCATATTGCCAAGACTGCAATTGAGCGTATTAGTGCCGGCATTGAAGGCGGCGCAAGTGCCCACGCTGGGGGTAGCAGTTAAAAACGTCATCGTGCCCTGGGTAAAGCTGAACACATCGGCCACCGTGACGCCATTGGCGCTTGAGGGGCCGCTGTTGTTTACCGTCAAAACATAAGTCGCCTGGGTGCCCGCCAGCGCGGTGGCGGGGGTGACGGTGTTGATGATGGTGACATCGGCCACCGGATCAACTTGTACCGGGGCAGAAGCGCTATTATTGGCCGGATTGGAATCACCCTGATCGCTGGAACGTACGCTGGCGGTGTTAATCCAGTTATTGCCGGGCTGGGCGCTGGAGTCGAGCAGGGGGCGCGTTACCGCGACGCTAAAAATAGCCGTTTCGCCATTGGCCATGCTGCCGCCGCTTTGGGTGCAAGTAACGGTTGCGCCGGTGACGCAGGTAAAGGTTGCCGCGCTGGTGCCGCCGGTTTTGCTGGCGGTCACGCCCGTGCTGCCAGCGATATAGCCGGGAATCGGGTCAGTCAACACCAGGCCAGTGGCCGTACCCGGCCCGAAATTGGTCAGGGTGATGGTGTAGGTGACGGTGGGCACGTTCCAGGCCAGCACGGGCAAATCGGCCGTTTTGGCAATCCGCATATCCACCGAGGTGCCGTTGGTGGTGGCCACCACGCTGGCGCTCGCGCAGTTATTAGCTGGCGTGGGGTCGGCCACGCCGACATTGACATAATTGGTGCACGCGGTATTGGTCAGTGTGCCAGCCGCATCGGCCCGGGTGGTGAGCACCAGATCCGAACTGTCGGCCCCCACTGCCAACGCCGCATTATAGGTACAGGTGACGGTTTGCCCCACTTGTGCGCCGCAAGTCCAGTTAAGCCCGCTGGCCAGGGCCACAAAGCTCTCGCCCACTGGCAGTGTATCCACCACCCGCACTTCGCCACTGGCGGCGGCGCGTGGGCCATGGTTGGTAACGCGCAGGGTGTTGGTAATGTTTGCGCCCTGCGCCACCGGGTTGGGTGTTTTGGCTTTGGTGAGCGATAAATCGACCCCGTCCACCAACACACTGACGGTGACGCTGCTCGTGTTATTGGCCGCCACGCCATCCGCAGTGCTGCTGCTGATGGTGGCAACATTGGTAAATGGCGTGATGCTGGCAACCACTGGCGCGGTGGCGTTGATGGTGATGTCGTTACTGGCACCCACGGCGTAAGCAGCGCGGGTACAGGTGACGGTTTGGCCCACCACAGCACAGCTCCAGCCAGTGCCGGCGGCGCTAATGGCGGTGAAACCGGCGGGCAAGGTGTCGCTCACGGTGACATTACTTGCCGGAAATGGCCCCAGATTACGCGGAGCCAGGGTAAAGCTCATCGGCTGGCCACCGCCCAAAACACCCGCCGAGGCGGTTTTGGTCACCGCCAAATCGGTGCCGGTAGTAATATCCACGCTGGCCGTTGAGGCGTCATTGGTGTTATCAAAATCGGTAGCTGAGCCGCTGATCGAGACCAAACCGGTGCTGGTGATGGTGCCGGTAAAAGCGCCGGTTTCCTGGGTCAAAATCGTAATATCGGGCAATGCGCCCACGGCAGCAGAGGCGCGGGTGCAAGTTACCACTTGCGCCGCTGCGCCGCAAGCCCAGCCGCTGCCGCTGGCAGAAGTGAAGGTTAAATGGGGGCTGAGCGTGATGCTGGCCGTCACCGCGCCAGCGCTGTTGGGGCCGTTATTCACCAGTGCTGCGGTGAGCGTGACGTTGGAACTGGCGGGTACGGTGGCCGGGCTGGCCGGGGTGGACGTGAGAGTCAGCGCCATATCGGCACCGTTATCGATGGTGGTAACCTGATCCAGAATATCATTGGCCGGATTGCTGTCGGCACTGGTGGTGGCCACCGTAGCCCGTGCAGCCACGGTGGTGCCTGCGCTGGCCAGGCTCCTGACGGTGACATCCACCGTTTTCACCACCGCCGTGCCCGGCCCGCTGATATCGCCCGCCAAGCTGGCATAGCTACAAGTAACCTTATGCATGCCCACGTTGTAGAGGCAAGCCACGGCGTCGGAAACCGAAACAAAGGTCGTTTGCGCATCCAGCGTGAAAACCAACGTCACATTATTGGCGGTATCGGTGGTGTTATTGGTGATGGAGGCGGTGTAGACGATTAAGCCGCCACGCACCGCAGGGTCTGGCGTATCCACAAAATTGGAAACCAGCATATCGACCGCAAGCGTGGGTAAAGGCAGGAGTAGACCAAACAGGAACGGCAGGCCGGCCAGCAGACTGACGCGCCGCTTGTTTAGCCCAAGCAACAAGGCCATTGCCAACCCCAAACACATCCCTACCCAATTAAATAATTTGTTCATAATTTTCGGTTTTAATAAAAAAAACGTATCAGATACGGCAGCCACCCGGCGCTACGATAACGCAACTTGGGAAAATACCATAATAATGCGATCACTCGTGGCAGAAAGATTTTAGCTTAAAGCAACAAAAAATAGATGTTGGAAGTTGCAGGAAGGGCGATTTTAGGGAAATATCACCGATTTTATGTTGAATTAATAGGAGTTCGTGGAAATTATCTTTAGAAGAATAGCTCCAATCAACCACAAAAATAATCTGATAGTTTTTTGCGGAAATGCAACACATGCCCTTGGCAGGTGATGGCTTCATCAGCGGATGGGGGTTATCGGGCGGCATAACGAGTCATTGCAAGTTGGTGGCACCAGCATGGCAAATACTCTTGCGCATGTTTTTTGGCAATAGTTTGTATGCGATATTTGCTTAGGTGGGTCCCCTCGAACGTAGTGTTAGAACCACAGTGAGGCAATGGAGTAGTCATTCAACGACCGGCGGCATATTTTGAGGAGATGAAATAGACGTGTCCAGAACCAGGCGAAAAATAGGATCAAGAAGAAAAAGAGCGCAGGCGCAACTATCCAGAAGTACCTCACAACGTTCTTGTCATGGAATTGCGAATCTGCATCTATGGGTTTGATAACGCAATACGCTGCAAGCGGCTTAGATGTGGCGGGGCAAAGAGTAGTCCTCGCGACTTCGGTGCTGTATCGTGCACCTTCAGCTATGGCTGGAACGGCAAAGAGGAAAGTAGCAATCGATATGACCAGCGTGAAGATCAGCGCTAGATACAAGGTATTGAGGACGATCAACATTGGATTTTTTGCCAGATGCTCAAAGACCTTCTCTCTCTTGGCCACAACTTGAGCTTTGGCCAGTTTCCAATCGACCCTGCTCTCTTTAGAGAATTGACGCCGCAGCCAACCAAAGAATCGGCCTATCCATACCGTGAGAAAACCACCAAAGGCTGCAGCGAGCAGTGCGCCTACGTTCCAAGCGGGATCTGAAAAGATGCTGTTCATAAGTCCATCGAGTGTTCGTGTGTTATGGCTCTAACGTTAAATTCAGCGGTTTGCGCGTTTTTTTGCGCAAGTCCGCTGGAATGAAATGTTGGGGACATCTCAGGAAACGGCGTGCAAAGTAGGCTATTCCGTCCGTCAATGCTGAAAATCAATGCTGCGCCAGCGTTTTGCATCCAGCTTCTAGCTTGGCGAATGCAGCGATCGGTGTACTGATCTCGGCGGCGTGGCCGTCATATGATACGACAACAACTTTCCGATCCGCTGTAGTGTGCAACGTCATCAATGGGGCCGTTTCAACGAGCATGCGATCTCTGATTTCGAGGGTGCCTAGTTGATGCGGGAATTCTTTCTCGATCTGCTGCGCTAGCACTTTTCGTTTCGCGGTGATCGTTGAAAACTTCAGCAACTGCCCCGCCAAGTCTGGCGATGCTAGGCATTGCTGCGGCTTTCTTCCATCGCTAAACGTGACTTGCACGGCAAACGCCTCTGCTGGCTTTGACCGTTGCGCTGACAATGTTAGCGCCGCCGTTTTGTAGGTCAATGACATAACTTCTTCATCAAGGACGCTAAAGATCTCTGTGTCAGGGGCAATATTCAGACTGGTGTGCGATGCCCCCTCCACCTTATTGGCTAGGTGAGTCAAGCCTGCACCTGAAATTAATCCTGCTAAAAAAATAAGAATAGAAATCCCATATCGCTTGATGGTCGAATTCATGACACTTGCACCGTGGTGCCTACTGCAGCCCAATCGTAGAGCGCTTTCGCGGCGGGCTCAGTCAACCGAACGCATCCATGTGACCCAAACCACTCGCTGACACTACTGCGGGCAGTGCGCACGACCGACAAAGGCACTACTCCGTGATACTGATGCAGAGCCTTGCCGTCATGAGTAAAGAACATGGCGTAATTCATCTGCACGTTGTAAGTGCGACTACGGTACGGATGCGCTTTGCGCAGGATTCTAAATATCCCACGATCAGTAGGGTGGTCTTTGTCGCCAGTCACGCAATCGAATCGGAAGACTCGTGTGATGCCTTCGTATGCTTCGACGATTTGCAGAGTCAAATTTACTTTGATGGACTTTGCTGCCTTGGGTTGTGCTTTCTTTGGTGGTGTTGCCATGTGGTTGTCCTTTGTATGCTTGTATGCTTGTAGGCGGCCAGCACGCCCAACATTCAAGGTGAGGGGCGCGGCGCAGGCGGCTGCGCCGCTTGCGGAGCGGCCCTCTCGACCGCAGGGTTAGGACTGCTTGGCCAAATCTTGTTGGCAAACTTGGTTGCCGCCGCGGCACCTATCGCGCCAAGCAGTGCTGAAATAGCTGCAATAACGATTGCATCCATATTCCTGCGAAAAAAACTCGGCCTATCTTCTCGATGCATTGGGCGGACAATTGAAAAACGCCAGAGGTGTATGAATCCAACATATAGAAGCCACGAGAACGTCAGAGTCGTAACCCAATAACCAAGGTAGCCATATGGCTTCAGAGAAGGAAGATAGAAAATGTTGGGAAAAATCCACGTGCTAATTAGCACCCACAAGTAGCGATAAAAGAATTTAGGTTTCCGTTCGCAACGGCTCAGAATTGAATCTATTTTGAGAAACAAGCCTGACGGAACCAACTCGCTGGAGGAAACGTATAGGCGCGCCCAACGTTGATACAGCTCTACTGTAAGGTAGGGATCACGTACTGTGATCTTTACTGTAGTTGGGTTGCGACCCCGACTTTCCTTTATGAACTCCTCGACGGAATCAAATTTCACATCGTCGGCAATGAGTTCAATATCCGAGCAATTTTTCAGTTCAGAAAATAGCTCAGCGAGATCAACAGCCCACATCACGAGCGGGCCGTAATCTTTGGATTGTGGCTTATCGAGTCTTTCCATTGAGAGTTGCAGTCCTAACGTAGAATTCAGCGGCTTGCGCGATTTTTGTGCAAGTCCGCTGGAATGGCG
>JBKJLF010000291.1:0-5733 GCA_046597185.1 Burkholderiaceae bacterium
TGGTCTCTGAGGCTTTCATGATCACTTGGCTCAGTTCCTCTATCGTTAGCGCATCTTGCTGTTGTTGTGTGAGTGATTTTACGACGTTGGATTTAAAGGCGTAACCATAGGTCATGATCAATAGCAAGCCTGCGCAGGCGGGTACGGCAATTTCCCAATCGGTATCGTGCCCTTTGACGATAAACGCCAATTGCACACAAATAATTATTAACGTAACGACGTATTGCCACGGCGTGGTTGCTTCGGGATTGCTTAGGTGGCGGTGCGTCCAGCCGCACAGGCCAATGGGGGGCCAATCTGCCCATAAAAAAACGCCTTCGCCTCTTTTCAGCCAGATAATGCGTAGCAATGCGAGTATATAGGCCGTTTCGCTTAGCAAATACACAGGCATTTCCTTCAATATGCCATACAAGGGCGGGTGATAAACGGCGGTGCCCAACAGTGTCATCCTAAAAAACAATAAATAGATGGATATATCAATCAGGTCACGCACAACTGAAGCATCAACCAACCGGATTATTGTGATTATGGTAGTAAGCTCAAGTGCTGTCCGGTATGCCACAAGAAGTACCGGGTTCTGAAAATGGCTTAGCATTCTCTCTGAATCCAATAGAAGAATGCAAAGCACAACGATGAGACAGCACATGCGGTCAATCATGCCTGCTTTGATCATGATGGCGGTGGTTGGTTGATTTTTCATATTATTTTAAAAATGAGGAAAGTATTATTTGGGTGGTATTGGGGGATATGGCGTGGAGCCGGGGCTAATATAAACCACCGCAGTTTCCGCCAAACTGTTTGTAAATTTGGGTGGTGGTGGTGGATTTGGATTGGAGCCTGGGTCGCCAAAATAAACCACCGCACTTTCCGCCAAACTGATTGTAAATTTGGGTGGGATTGGTGGATATGGGGTGGAGCCTGGGGCACCAAAATGATCCCCGCTTTCCGGCAAACTGCTTGTAAATTTGGGTGGGATTGGTGGATTTGGGATGGAACCTGGGATGCCAAAATAATCCACCGCACTGTCTTGCGGCTCGATTGAAACAGGTAAAACGGCGTGCTGGGGCAGGGTGATAGCGTCAAACATGATAACTCCAAAAGGTAAGGGAGTTTGCATTATAGCAGCTAATTTTGGGTGCCCTTCATGCATGTTTGGCACCCTTTTCACCCCTTGCCCAATCCAAAAACAATTGCCGCCGCACTGGCCCCGCCGCACGAAAGGCATCCATTATTTGCTGCTCTTGAGGCGACAACGCCGCTTGCCTGGCCAGCTTTTCGACGTTGCCATAAGCCATTTGAATAGCATTCACCGCATCGGCGAGCGCAGCATGGTTTGCATTGGCCAACGCAGGCGCGCAACCCGCGCTTGCATCGCAACGACCCAACAAAAAATCGACCGAACAATCGAGCTCATTCGCCATTTGAATCAATAACTCCGCTTTGGGTATCGCTTTTCTGGACAGCGCACTATTCAATGTGCTCTTGCGAATGCCAACCCGCGCCGCCCATGTGTAGAGCGGCTCATCCCCAACCGCCGCGCGTAGCCTGGCATCAAATTTTTCAAAATCTGGTTTCATATCACCTCCCACCATCGCAAATACGATACATGCAATAATCGCCATGTTGTATAAGTCATTGTTTTTAAATGTATTTTCGTAAAACAAGCAAATAATTCGCAAATAAAAGCAATAAAAATTAAAAAATTGTTTGCCGCATGTACGCAAATGCGATATATTTACTTCCAACGCAAACCACCCTGCTAAATATCCAAAATGACTATTTCAAAACCGAAATGCCAGTATAAAGGCAATAATTGGCAACAAGCAATGATCCCAATGGCGGAAAAAGTGACTTGCGGCGGCCAGTGGGTGAATAGTAGCATAGGTCTTATGCAAACTTCAACCAATATGTTCAATAATGCTGCAATTGCAGTAGGCAGTGTTGTGCAAAACAGCTTGGGTAGCATGGCGTGGCAGCGTTTGATGCGCCACAAGTTGTGCGCTATTTCGTTCAAAAACCCAAGCAATTATCTGCATCATGAATAAGCCCCTACCCGCCGACAGCAGCGCCACCGCGCCCCCAACCGTGCCAACGGCCACCGCCTTTGCCACTTGGCTACAAAGCCACCCGGCCCAAATCTATCTGCTCGCCACCGTGGATTACGCCAGCAACCACCTGTTGGCGCTGGAAACCTTCCCCGCCACCAAAATGCCCGCCGTATTAGCGGCCGCCATGGCCTCGACGGATGCGGTCAACTGGCAAGCCATTGGCCCCAACGCCTTCAAGCGCGTCAACTTTACCCCCGTTGTACCCGTCAACGCTAAGCAACTGGCGACGATTCTTGCACTGCGTGATGTCGTGAGCACACGCTCGGGCCTGGACGAGGAACAACAAGCCATAGTGCGTGAGTTTGACGACCTTTTTTCTGCGCTGGTTGCCAAGCTGCCGCCGTAGCCACACCCATTGTCACACCCATTTCATGCACCAGGTCTGCCGATACCTTAATCGGTGTCTCCATCAGTACAGCGCCAAGCTGCCCTGTTTGGGCCGGGGTGAGTACCGCGCCCCGGCCTGTTTTTTAAGATGACGTTTTTTATAAAAGTGAGGCAGTAATGAGCCAGCCAACCCAACCAAACCAGGCCAGCCAGCACGCCGCAGCCGCCGCGCCTGCACCTGAAGCACTGCAGCACGACCCCAAGCAATTGCGGCAAGAATTAGACGCAATCAGCGCACAATTGACTGAAGAGCTTCCCGGTTTGGGCCACCAATGGGTGCTTGCCGAGAACGCCGCCGCACCAACCGGACAAGTTGCGATGGAGTGATGATGAAATTACGTGATTATGCCCAAATATACACGGGCTATACCTTCCGTGGCAGCCTGAAAGAGAGCACCAAAGGCAATACCGCCATTATTCAAATGAGCGACGCCTCACAAGAAGGCGTGGCACAACCCGCGCAATTTGCGCGCACCCAACTGGATCAATTGCCCGCGCATTACCTGCTTGGCCCCGGCGACCTCATCTTCCGCGCACGCGGTTTGGTCAATACTTGCGCCTTAATCACCGAGCCTTTGGAACGTACCATTTGCATTGCGCCGTTAATCTTTATCCGCATCGCCGTGCCAAACGAGCTTTTGCCCGCCTATTTGCAATGGTTTATTAACCTGCCCAGCACGCAAAAACAAATCAACACCTTTGCCCGTGGCAGCACGGTGCGCATGATATCGGTCGAGTCAATGCTGGGTCTGGAACTGGTCGTGCCCACGCTGGCAAGCCAAAAGGAAATTATTGTAACCACGCAATTGCAGCAACAAATTTGCCTGGCTGAAACCGAACTGACACAAAAACGCAACGATTATACTGAACAAGCCTTGTTGCAATTTGCCAAGGCCAACCGGGTTAAGGAATGGGCATGAGCAAACAAGCCGTTCTCCAAGTGGAGGTGTGGGCAGCCTGTGAAGCCTTTCGTGGTGACATGCCCTTTACCCAAAGCCGCGACCATGCGTTGGCGCTGATCTTTCTCAAATATATCAGCGATGTTTGGCGTAACCAGCAAGCCAGGCGCGCCACGGCTTTGGCGCAGGGTAACAGGCAAAGCGCTGCCACAAGCGATGCAGCGGATGATCGGGTGCGCTTTCACTTCCCCCAAATTGATGTGGTTGATGCGAAGGACGACATTCTGATCGACCGCTTTGTGGCCACCATTGACAGGCTCTATACCCGACGTGACCAAGCCGATATTGGGGCATTGCTCGACCGCATCATGGTCGAATTGGAAAAACACAATCAAGCAAAATTGAGTGGCGTGTTTCGTCACCTGTGTTTTGATGCCGAAGCGGTACTGGGCAGTGGGCTACAACGCAATACGCGTTTGCGCAATTTTCTCTCCTTTCTTACCTTCCTGGAATTGGATACCGACATGGCGGCTTACCCCGCCCTGTTTTTATATTTAATTGAACGCTTTGCGCTGGAAGATGCCAGTACGCCCGAAACCCCGCGCCAAATCGTGCGCCTGTTACACCATTTGGCCAAGCCACGCCCCGGCGAGCACATCGCCGACCCGGTAGCGGGGAGTGCCAGTTTATTGCTGGGCAGCAGCCACCATGGTGTGGCATTGGTTTTAGCCGGGCAAGAAGCAACGCACGCCCTTTGGGCCATTGCCGTCATGAATTTGCTGATACATGAACAGGATGATGCCACCATGAAACGGGGGGACAGTTTGCGCGCGCCCCAGTTATTAAATGAGGCGAAGTTACAGCAATTTGAGTTACAGCAATTTGAGTTGCAGCAATTTGATGTGGTGCTGGCCAACCCACCGCAAAGGGCTGAACCATGGATGCCAACGCTCGCCATGAAAGATCGCTATGGCCGTTTCACACGTGGCGTACCACCCAAAACGCAGGCAGAATTTGCCTGGATCAGCCATTGCCTGGCCATGACCCGCCCCGGTAACGGGCGCTTGGCCATGATTATGCCAGCGCGTGTTTTGTATCGTGGCGGCGTGGAAGGCGCTATTCGCCAAAGTTTGATTGATGAAAATCTGTTGGATACGGTCATTTTGCTGCCCCCCAACGTGCTACCGCATGCGAGCGGGGACATGCTGGTGTGCCTGTTCGACCGCTCGCGTGAGGCAGGCGGCGCGCGCAAGCATGTGCGTGATGTGCTGTTAATTGATGCCAGTGTCGGCCTCACCAGAAACCGGCAACGGTGCTTGCTTAACGCCAGCCAAATCAATCAAATCATTCTTGACGTGAATGCACGCCAAAATCAGGGCCAAGGCCAGCGCTGCCATCTCGCCAGTATCGAGGAAATAGCCGCCAACGATTATGATTTGAGTTTGCCACGCTACCTGCGTGCGCACGAACCGCACCCGGCGCGTGATTTACCCGGAGAAGCGCAAGAAATTGCTGCCTTGGCGCAAACTTTGCTGGGTTTGCAAAACCAAATGACGCAGCAACTGGCCACCCTGGTTGGCACTGAAAATGAGGGCCAAGCCAATTCATCATCGCATTCTGCACATTTTGCCCCGCATTGATGAGTCGTACACGGCGTACTGCATGCGTTACACCGATATTTTTCCAGTTACCGCAGTTTTCGCATGCAAATTTCGACGATTAAAGATATAGTTTTTATGTAGCATCATGCGCGGTGATGCATGTCATCCTTTAAAAAGTGCCCTATTTAGATTTCTGCGTTGTCTAAATAACGCAAGGATCGTATCTCAAATAGAAGTCGGTGTAATTTGTTTGGAATGATACCTCATTGCGACCATGTTTTTATCGCAATAATTCAAGCCCAATTTGCCATTTGTTCGTATATAATGCTTGTGTTTGAGCAAATTGTTGTTGTTAAAAATCACTAATTTCGAAGTGATCAGGGCGGGAATCGGTAAGAAAATTAAAATTAAAACAATTAATGGGGAAATCGTGTATCTGAGAGAAATCAAATTTTGCCGCAACAAGGGTTTGCCCAATGAATGGCAGATTGAAGGCCGACCGCACCATGGCGAGTTCGGCCAATGGCTTTCATTTCCTGAAATGACCTTAATTGTCGGCAAGAACGCATCGGGTAAAAGCAAAACCCTGGATGTGATCCGCAATATTGCCGATTTGTTTGCCGGTGATAACCATTTGTCACGGCTGCATGCCGCGGGTGAAGGTACGGCGGAATATCAATTAAGGTTGGATGAGAATGGTCGTTTGATTGAATATTATTTAAACTTTGAAAACGGGAA
>JBKJLF010000418.1:0-7801 GCA_046597185.1 Burkholderiaceae bacterium
ATTTTTCTTGTAAGCACAAGGTTAAATCTACCAAAGTTTGATATTGTGGTTTTTCAAACGGTAGGCTATCGCAACCTTCCAATTCGATGCCGATTGAAAAATCGTTACATCGGTCACGGCCAGCAAATGTAGACAACCCCGCATGCCAGGCGCGTTGCCCGGTTGACACAAATTGCATCAAGCTGCCATCACGCCGAATCAAAAAGTGCGCAGATACCCGTAAGCCTTGCAGCGAGGCAAAACTTGGGTGCGCACCCAGATCGAGTTGATTGGCGAATAGATCGGCAATATAAGGCCCACCAAACTGCCCGGCAGGCAAGCTGATATTGTGAATTACCAATAGCTCAATGGCACAGCCGTCGGGGCGCGCGTCAAAATTGGGCGAGGGATGGTGCAATGCCGCCTGGCACCAACCTGCGGCATCCAACGCCATGCTCATTCTGGTGCTTGAATATTCAAGCGCTGCATTTGATAGCGCAATTGGCGAAAGCTGATACCCAATAATTCTGCCGCCTGGGTTCGATTAAATTGTGTCTGCGCCAAGGCGCGCTGAATAATGTCGCGTTCAACCGCATCCAGATAATCGGGCAAGCAACTCGGTAGTGGCTGGTCGGCACCCAGCAAGGGCGGCTCCAGACGCACCGGTTTTTGCGGCGGATCAAGCATCGCATCAACGAATGGCAGATTTTCTGCCACCAATTCTGCGGCATGTTCCGTATCCGGGCCATCCACCAGAGCTGTCGGGCTGGCCGCATCCAACATCGCCAGCGCCAGCATATCCAGTTCTGCCGCTTCGGCCGTTTTGGCATGGCGTAGTGCCAGATCGGCGACTTCAATCACCCCGTCATTGGCAAAGGCCAGGGCGCGCTCCAGAATATTTTCCAACTCCCGCACATTGCCGGGAAAGGAATAGGCTTGTAACGCAAGCAGCGCAGCAGGTGCCAGGGCCACGGCATGGCCTGCGCTCAGGCGTTTGAGCAAGGCGTCAATCAAGAGAGTCAAATCATCCAGGCGCTCGCGCAACGCAGGCACCCGCAATTCAATCACATTTAAACGATAAAACAAATCTTGCCGAAACTTACCTTTTTCCACCCACTCCGCCAGGTTTTGATGGGTGGCGCTAATGATGCGCACATCAACCGGCTCTTCGGCGGTCGCGCCAATTTTGCGCACCCGCCGCTCTTGAATCGCACGTAACAACTTCACTTGCATGGCCAGGGGTAGATCGGCCACTTCATCCAGCATCAGGGTACCACCATTGGCGGCCTGAAAAAACCCGTCACGCTCATCGCTCGCGCCCGTAAACGCACCTTTGCGGTAGCCAAAAAACTCCGCCTCCATCAAGGTTTCAGGAATCGCACCACAGTTGACGGCCACAAAGGGCTTGCCCACCCGCGCACTTTGGGCGTGAATTTCCCGTGCCACCAATTCTTTACCTGCACCCGATTCCCCGGTAATCGAAATCGGGGCCATCGAACGCGCCAGCCGCCCGATTTGGGTGCGCAACTCAACCATGGCCCGGGATTGCCCCACCAGACGCGAAACTGGCGCTTGCGCTTCGCTGGGCGGCTTGGCTGCGCCGCCACTGTTTAAGGCCGATTGCACCAGCAGCCTGAGTTGGTCCAGCGCCAGCGGCTTGGAGACATAATCAAACGCCCCCGCTTTTAAGGCAATCACCGCATTATCTGCACTGCCATAGGCGGTGACCACGGCAATCGGGGTATTTTTAAACTTGGCGCTCACTTCCGCGACCAATTCCACCCCCATCCCATCCGGCAGCCGCATATCGGTCAACACCAAAGCGTATTCATGCTGGCTTAAAAACTGGCGTGCGGTTTTCAAACACTCGGCGGTATCCACATCCAAACCCATTTTGATGAGCGTAATTTCGAGCAATTCACGCAAATCTGCTTCGTCATCGACGACCAAAACCCGTGGTGCTGTCATGGCTTATCCTTTACCCGCAAAACTAATCACAAATCGTCCCCTGGTCAATTCTTTTCCATCGTCATCGGTATCGATACGATATTCATAATCGAGGTTAGCCGTATTATTCAAACACATTTCACGCGCCAAATATAAACCCAAACCCGTGCCTTTGGACGAGGTGGTATAAAACGGTTCAAACAAATGCGCCCGGACTTCCGGCGAAATGCCCGGGCCATCATCCTGTACGTGCAATTCTGGGCAATTATCACTCTCGCCAACCACTTGCAGACTAATACTACCGGGCAAACCAGTGGCATAGCGTACCGCATTACTCAATAAGTTAACCACCACTTCGTGCAAATGGAAGGGGTCAAAATACACTTGAACCGCATTGGTTTCAAGCAAGAGCAAATTGCCCGATGGTAAAGAATGGGTTTCTTCAAACTCAGTGATGACGCCCTGTAAAAACAAACGCAAATCAATCGGCTCCATTTTGGCGGGCACTTTGCGTGACAATTGCAAGATATCTTCGATCATGCGATTGACCCGGGTCACATTGTCACCAATAATGGTGAGCAGCCGTGCCTGTGTTTTGCCAGTCAAATCTTCCGACAACAGCGCCGCCGCATGCCCAATCGCCGCCAGCGGGTTACGCACTTCATGCGCAATACTCGCCGTCAAGCGCCCCATCGATGCCAGTTTCAATTGTTGGGCCTGATTTTCAATTTCCGAGACATCTTGCAAAAATACCACACTGCGATTGGCTTCCACCATATCCACCTGCACAAAACGCACCTTCAAATGCATGATGAGTTCGCGCCGCCCACTCCATACCGCAGGCACATTGGGCCAGACAATTTCCTCACGCACTTTCACCGTGACAAATTGCGATTCTTCGGCCTGGTTCAGGGAGTCTTTACCTGCTGGAAAGCGATTCCAGGCAAAAAATGCATCGGCAATCGGCTGCAAGTTGGCAATATCGGTCAACTTACATGCCGACGCCGGTTCAGTACCAGACAAACCCAGCATGCCTTGCGCTGCCGGATTGGCTGTATAAATCGTGCTGTCCGGCCCCAATACCAGAATGCCATCGCCCACATCCGCAATCACCAGCCGGTTAATCGCTTGCTGCACGCTCAAATCGATCCCGCGCTGCACCGCCAAGGCTTCCTGATTGATCAAACGCAATGCCAGCCGATTGACCACCAAAACCACGGTAAAAAATGCCGCACCATACAAACCCGCCTGCAGAATCGGTACTTGCGGCTCCATCAGCACAAACATCTGCCAGGCACTCTCCGAGACTAAAAACAAGGCCACAGCCGCAGCAAAAAACAAGGCCACAATCAATGGGGAAAGAATGGCAGAGGCAGCCAAAGGCAACAAATATAAAATGACCAGACCGCTCTTGACACCACCGGCGAGCAAGTACAATTTGGAGATGATGGCCAAATCGAAACAGATTTGCGTCCATAACTGCAACAAAAATTGCTTGCGCCTATAACTGGCAAGCAACGCAAAAAAAATCGCCAAAATCAAATTACTGACGCATAAAATGCCGTAACCAGGCGCGCCAATATACCAGGCACCACGATCACTAAAGCTAAAATACAACAACAATGAAAGCGCGATCACGATCCGCGTTGCACATAGCGTTTGCAGTGAGCGCCAAAAAGTCGCTTGGGATTGCTCCTGGGTTTGTCGCGAATAATACTTCATGGCGCGGTTGGCTTAGTGTGCATGTTGCTCACAACAAAAGTATTGTCCCTGTTTTTGAATCGCTTCGGAGGCGGGAATATACACGCCACATTGGGCGCAACTGAGCATTTTTTCGGCATTGCCAGATTGGTTTGGCTGATCTGTCGGGGACGCCGCCGTCGGCCTGTTTTTTTTCCGATACAACCACACGGCCACAATAATCAGTGCCAACCAGACGAGTAAGCGGATCATAGCGTCCCCCGATGCAATATGACTTCCAACACAAAACGGCTGCCAACATAGGCCAGCAACAGGGTTAAAAACCCGGCCAACATCCAGCCCAGCGCGATTCGTCCACGCCAACCGCGCAAATGGCGGCCCAACAGGAGTGCACCAAACACCGCCCAGGAGATCAGGGCGAAGATGGTTTTATAATCCCACTGCACCGCTTTACCCAAAAATTGTTCGGAAAAAACCAGGCCGGACAATACCGTCAAACTGAGCAACACAAAGCCGATGCGTACCATGCGAAACAACAGGGTTTCCATCGTCAACAAGGCTGGCAAACGATCAATCGCCAGCCCAAGCCATGACTTGGTTTGCACCCCGCGCGCATGCAGTTGCGACTCTTGCAGCGCCATCAAAATCGCATGGAAAGCCGCCACGGTCAGCGTGCTATAGGCCAACACCGAAATGGCGATATGCCAGCCATAGAGCATGGTCTTGCCTTCCAATTTGACCATGCTGCCGGGGAAAAACCAGGGCAGTAGCACCGAGATGGCAGCGCAAGGCAAGACCAAAACACGCAGGCTGTCGAGCGTGGCACGCCGGTTTTCGAACCAAAACAGCGCCACCGAGACCCACAAGGCGGCCGACAACATCATCGCGAAACCGACACGCAATGAGGCGGGCAAGAAAAAATCAGCCCATAGTGTGCCGCCATGGATCAGCCATGCCAACGCCGTGCCGAACGCAATAACACGCGCCAGCTTGACCGGGAGAAAGGCACAGCCTGCATACAGCAGGGCGGCAATTAAAAAGAAGTAGGTTTGCATGCGCTCAGTTTACACCAATCCGGGCACAAAAACGAAAGGGGCAAGCCTGCGCTCACCCCTTTCATCGTTTGCCGCAAAAGACCCCACAGCCCGCACCCTCGCGGATCATGGACTCAATAACCACTATCTGAGCACTTATTTCGCTTTTTTCTCGTCCCGTAATTCGCGGCGCAAGATTTTACCGACGTTCGATTTCGGCAAGTCATCACGAAATTCAATCACTTTTGGCTTTTTATAGCCTGTGAACTGTTCTTTGCAAAAATCCATTAATTGCGCAACCGTCAGGTTTGGATCTTTACGCACCACAAACAATTTCACCGCCTCGCCTGAATTTTCATCCGGCACACCGATACAAGCGCATTCCAGCACGCCAGGGTGCCCCGCCACCACGCCTTCAATTTCATTTGGATAGACGTTAAAGCCCGAAACCAGAATCATGTCTTTCTTACGATCCACAATACGGGTGTAGCCGCGATCATCCATAATGCCCACGTCACCAGTTTTAAAGAAGCCATCGGGTGTCATGACCTTGGCGGTTTCATCCGGGCGATTCCAATAGCCTGCCATCACTTGTGGGCCACGAATCGCGATTTCACCCGATTCGCCCAAAGGCACCGGCTTACCATCATCGTCAAGGATCAAAATTTCAGTGGAAGGAACGGGTAAGCCAATGGTGCCCGTAAACGCTTCGGCGTCGGCACGGTTGGCGGTGGCCAAAGGGGAAGTTTCCGACAAGC
The DNA here is from genome assembly GCA_046597185.1 of Burkholderiaceae bacterium. Lineage (GTDB taxonomy): Bacteria > Pseudomonadota > Gammaproteobacteria > Burkholderiales > Burkholderiaceae_D > CAMBDR01. Next base: position 5,420 of record JBKJLF010000418.1, read on the forward strand.
CATAGCCATCCAAAATTGAACAGCCAGTGATTTTCAGCCACTTATCGTTAATCACTTGCTGAGTGGCCATACCGCCGCCGTTACATAATACCAACGAAGAAAAATCAAGTTTGGCAAAATCAGGGTGATTCACCAAGGCATTATACAAAGTATTTACCGCAGGCAACATATTCACTTTATGTTTGCCCAGCTCTTTGATCAAACCGGGGATATCACGCGGATTGGGAATCAACACATTCATGGCACCTTCACGCGTACCCATCAGGCTACACGCGGTCAGTGCAAAAATATGGTAGAGCGGCAAAGCACAGACAATCACCAATTGGTTGCCCTTGGGCACTTTGGAGAGGGCCGGATTGAGCCACGCCTCACCTTGCAACACGTTGGCGACCACATTGCGATGGATTAAGGTTGCCCCCTTCGAAACGCCTGTGGTGCCCCCGGTATACTGCAAAAACGCCACATCATCAAGATTAATCTCGACCGGTTTTAAGGTCATGCTCTTGCCTTGCGACAAGGCGGTATTAAAGGGCACAGCACCGGGAAGCGAAAAGGCCGGGATCAGTTTCTTAACCTTACGCAACACAAAATTCACCAACAAACCTTTAAGGCCCAGCAAATCGCCAATGGTAGCCAGTACCACATGCTTGACTTTGGTTTTGGCAATGACCGCCTCAACCGTATTGGCAAAATTTTCCACCACAATGATCACTTCGGCCCCGGAATCATTGAGCTGATGCTCCAATTCACGCGGGGTGTAGAGCGGATTGACATTCACCACCGTATAACCGGCCCTTAGAATAGCGGCAATGGCGACCGGGTACTGCAAGACATTGGGCATCATCACCGCCACCCGTGCGCCTTTTTTCAGCCCCTTGCTTTGCAACCATGCGCCCAATTGACGGGAAAGCTGATCGACCTCGGCATAGGTCATGAATTTATCCATGCAAACATAGGCGTTACGCGTGGCGTATTTTTTGAAGGACTCTTCCAGCAAATGGACGAGTGAACGATATTGAGTGTAATCAATCTCCGCAGGTACACCCTTGGGGTACGATTTTAGCCAGAACTTGTCCATCCTATTTCCTTATTTCGATTTGTTAATGATTTAATCTCGTGCAGGGAGATCGCCAATTTTGCCTAGCGCCGCCGTACAAGCCTATTTTTAATTCTATTTGTGATTCAGATATCAGCAAATTTAAAACAATATACTACCAAAGCTACAAATCGCCAATCATGATGCTATCGGGCTGGGCACTTGCATGCAAGCGCTTTGCGCAATACTTGAACAATTCCTCTACCGACACCTTTATGCTGCTATGCAGCATAATATGCGCTTGCAGATGCATCATCCCCTCGCCATCGGGTTCGGCCACGACTTTGGCCAAGGCCACTGCCGGGTGTTCAAACAAGACTTCTTCGATTTGCCGAGGAAACACGCAATGACCGCTGCGGATTAACATATTGCTCTTTCGATCAATCAAAGTACAAAAACCATCTTCATCGGCACTCACCATATCGCCAGTCGCCAGCCAACCGTCTTGCAGCCGTTCGGCATTGAGTCGTGCGATTCGTTGCGCCTGTTCCGGCGGCAAACCGTCCGGCAAATCGTAACCGGAAAATACTTGCGGTCCGCGTATCCATAATTCGCCAATTTGATCCGGTGCCACCAACTCCCCGGTTTGCACATCTCTTACCTGGATTTCGGTATCGGGCAAGGGCAAACCGACCACACCACTTTGCCGCCGTGCCGCCAGCGGCATGGCCAACACGCCGGCCGAGGCTTCGCTCAAACCATAGGCTTCCACCAGGCGACCACGGGTAATACGTTCAAATTTCTCGCGAATTTCTCGGGCTAAAGGCGAGCCGCTGACAGCGCAAACCCGTATCGACGCCAAACCAAAATTACGCACATCCGGCTCATGACTTAGTTGATGCACCATCTTGGGCGTGGTCGGAAAATAGGTTGGATGCTGGCGTTGCACAGTACGCAAAATTTGGCGCAAATCCTGGCTCGGCAATAAAATCAATGTTGCCCCCAGGTACACGCCCAAATGTACCAGACAAGTTAATCCATAAGCCGAGGATAAGGGCTGTTGCGCCAAAAACCGTTCATCACCAGGGCGCGACTCCGGCAACCAATGGCGCAATTGCAAGGCATTGGCGGCGAGCTGGCTATGGGTCAGCGGTACTGGTAAGGCCGTCCCCGTAATGCCATAGGTGTAGACTTTTGCCGCCACTTGATTAACATCCAGTGCAATATCGGGCGGAAACAAGCGCGCGTTACGAATCACATCGCTAAAACGCGAAAAACGCCGATCATGGTGACGCTGGCTTTTGGTAAACCAGGGCAATAAATGGCCATCCTGCACATGGTGCAGC
>JBKJLF010000488.1:0-5474 GCA_046597185.1 Burkholderiaceae bacterium
ATTTCGACCAATCCGGTCGCCCGTTTTTACCCGAACAAGTCCCACTCAATGAAAAGGGTCGCGGTCAAGCCAGTGCCGCCGGGCGCGTGTTTGCCGAAGAACAATTGCATTTTGATCGGGTGATTGTGTCGGGCTTACCAAGAACGGTTGAAACCGCCACCTTGGTTCTGGCTGAAACCGGGCAAGCTATCCCGCTGGAACATTGGCCCGAACTGGAAGAGTTGCGCGGCGGAAAATTATCGCTTATTTCTGACGAAGATTTAAATGAAGCCTTTGTTGGCGCGTTTGAAGGTTTGGTGGCGGAGCACAAGCGGTTTTTGGGCGGTGAATCGGTTGGCGAGCTCATGGACAGGGTACACCCGGCAATCGAACGCCTGCGGGCGCAAACCAATTGGGATACCGTGTTATTGGTGTTGCATGGCGGCACCAATCGCGCGATTCTATCCTGGGCTTTAACCAACCAACGCCTGTTTCTGGGCAATTTGGCACAAACAGCGGGTTGCATCAATGCCCTTGATGTGGGCACAGTTCAGGCAGATTGGGTGGTGCGCATGGTAAATTATTCGCCGCCATCCCAATTACAAGGCGAAACCCGCACCACCACCATGGAAAGCCTGTTGGCGCAATATCGAAAATTCCGCGATATGTGAAGAAAATCACCTGAAACATTAAAATAGCACGCTCGTTCGCTTTATTTTCAAATTTGATGTACCATAGCGCCTGGTTTTCAATTAGCCCTGCTGTCCAGCCTGCTGCTTTACATCTCAATTTCGGAGCCGCCTAATGTATGAAGAATTTATTGGTACCAAGCCAGTGAGTGATCGCCAAAAGTTTGATGTTGGTGCCCTCACCTCTTATTTACGTCAAACCATACCCAATTTCACGCACACCAATGGGCTGCTTCAGGTCGAGCAATTTAAGGGCGGGCAATCCAATCCCACTTTTAAGCTCTCTATCGCCGGGCAGCATTATGTGATGCGTGCCAAACCCGGCCCGGCAGCCAAGCTGTTGCCCTCGGCGCATGCGATTGAGCGCGAATATCGGGTGATGGATGCCTTGCACCGGGCGGGCTTGCCTGCCCCGCGCCAATACGCGCTGTGCAATGATGAAAACGTGATTGGGCGCGCCTTTTTTATTATGGATTTTGTCGCAGGCCGGGTGATGTGGGATCAAGCCTTGCCGGATATGAATAATGCAGAACGTGCGGCAATTTATGATGAAATGAATCGCGTGATTGCGCAGTTGCACAGTGTCGATTTTGCCGCTATCGGCTTATCTGATTATGGCAAACCGGGCAATTATTTTGCGCGCCAGATCGAGCGCTGGACGCGCCAATACCACGCTTCGGAAACGGAAACCATCGAAGCGATGGATCAATTGATTGCGTGGCTACCACAACACATTCCTGCGGGTGATGACACCTCGATTGTGCATGGCGATTTCCGCCTCGACAATATGATTTTTCACCCGACCGAGCCAAAGATATTGGCGATTTTGGATTGGGAACTCTCGACGCTGGGCCATCCGCTGGCCGATTTTGCCTACCATTGCATGAGTTGGCATATTGAACCGGGGCAATTTCGCGGCATTGCAGGTTTGGATCACGCTGCGCTTGGCATTCCTTCCGAGCAAGCCTATATTGCGCGTTATTGCGAACGCACCGGGCGGCATATTGAGCCTAACGATTTCAATTTTTACCTCTCCTACAATATGTTCCGTCTGGCAGGCATTCTGCAAGGGATTATGAAACGCTATGTCGATGGTACGGCATCGAGCGAACAAGCCTTGGGCGCAGGCAAGGCAACCCGCATGATGGCGGAAAAAGCTTGGCACTACGCCAATAAAGTATAAGCACCTCTTTTTGGATCGGACGATTTATGGATTTCAATTATTCAGAACGCTGCCAAGCCATGCAGCAAACCCTGCTGCAATTTATGGCGCAACATATTTACCCGAATGAACGTGCTTTCCACGCTGAAATTGAAAGCAATGGACGCGACAAAGGCAATCGCTGGTTGCCCACCACCCTGATCGAATCGCTCAAGCCCTTGGCGCGTGAACAAGGCTTGTGGAATTTATTTTTGCCGCGCTCCGAGCGCGCGCCCGAGGGTTTATCCAACCTCGATTACGCGCCTTTATGTGAAATTATGGGTCGGGTGCCTTGGGCGTCGGAAGTATTCAATTGTTCCGCGCCCGATACCGGCAATATGGAAACATTCGAGCGCTATGGCACGGAAGAACACAAACGCACCTGGCTTGATCCTTTATTACGTGGTGAAATTCGCTCCGCTTTTGCCATGACCGAACCGGGTGTGGCGTCGTCGGATGCGACCAACATCGAAACCCGGATCGAACGACGCGGTGATAATTATGTGATCAATGGGCGCAAGTGGTGGATTTCCGGCGCGGCTGATCCGCGTTGCAAGGTGTTTATTGTGATGGGTAAAACCGACCTCGAAGCGCCGCGCCATTCGCAGCAATCGATGATTGTGGTGCCAGCGGGGACGCCCGGCTTGCAAATCAAACGCGCGCTGCCGGTATTTGGTTACGATGATGCGCCGCATGGCCATTGCGAAATTCTGTTTGAAGATGTGACGGTGCCAGCTTCGGCGATTTTAATGGGTGAAGGCAAGGGTTTTGCGATTGCGCAAGGGCGTCTCGGGCCTGGCCGCATCCACCACTGCATGCGCACCATTGGCGTGGCTGAGCGTGCGCTGGAACTGATGTGCCAACGCTTGCAAACCCGGGTGGCGTTTGGCAAAACGCTGTCCGACCAAGGCGTTTGGCGCGAGCGGATTGCCCAAGCGCGGATTCAAATCGATTGCGCCCGTTTGCTAACGCTAAAAGCCGCGTCGATGATGGATACGGTGGGCAATAAAGGTGCGCAGGCGGAAATTGCCATGATCAAGGTACTGGCCCCGAATGTGGCACAGCAAGTGCTGGATTGGGCGATTCAGGCACATGGTGCGGCGGGGGTGTCGGATGAATTCCCACTGGCGTATCAGTGGGCGGGCAACCGCACGCTGCGTCTGGCCGATGGGCCGGATGAAGTACACCGTAATGCGATTGCCAAGCTGGAATTGGCCAAGCATGGCAAGATGAATGAAGATTTGAGTTTGCCGATTACGCGTAGCTAGTTTTGCCACGCGCAGCCAGTCAGGCTGCGCCAAACCGCAAAACAAAACTCGGCAAAACCAAACCCGTCATCAGTAGCGACGGGTTATTAACTCTGCAACACAGACGGGCTTATTCACCCCTTCCGCTTCCATCGTCAGCAACCACGTCACTTGCGCCCCATCGGTAATATCATCCACCGCCTGCACCTGCAAACGCGCGCGCAAGCGGCTGCCCACCAGCACGGGCGAAGGAAAACGCACCTTGTTCAAGCCATAATTGAGCGCCATTTTCACGTCGGCCATATTCACGCTTTGTTCCAGAAACTGCGGAATCAGCGAGAGCGTTAAAAAGCCATGGGCGATGGTGCCGCCAAAAGGCGATTCACGCTGGCTACGTTCGACATCGGTATGTATCCATTGATGGTCGCCCGTCGCCTGGGCGAATAAATTCACCCGTTCTTGCTCCAATACCAGCCAATCCGTCAGGGCAACTTCTTGCCCCACTAAACTCTTTAATTCATCCAACGTTTGAATTACACGCATGCCTATTCCTGTTCAAACTGCGGCTGAAAACGCGGTTGCGCAATAAAGCGCGCCAAATGATGATCGGTATCGCCCAAATTGAGTTCGATCAGGGTCAGCCGTTTGAAATAATGCGATGCCGCCAATTCATCGGTCACGCCAATGCCGCCGTGTAATTGCACCGCCTGCTGCCCCAAAAATTTGGCCGCCTTCCCTACCCTCACCTTGGCCGCCGAGACCACACTGCGCCGCTCGATCGGATCAGGGCTAGCGACTTTCACCGCCGCCAAATATGCCATCGAGCGCGCTTGTTCCAGTTCCATAAACATATCGGCCATGCGGTGCTGCAAGGCCTGAAATTTGGCAATCGGCACACCAAACTGTTGGCGCGTTTTAACATATTCCAGCGTCGCCGCCTGCAAAGCTTCCATCGCACCAATCGCTTCGGCACACAGCAAACTGACGCCATAATCGGCCACGGCTTCGAGTAAATCCCAACCGCCGGATAATAGCGCTGTGGCAGGCAGGGCCACGTCTTTGAAGGTAATATCGGCCGCGCGCTGTCCATCCAATGTGCGGTAGCTGCGCAAACTGACACCAAGGCTGTTGGCAGGCACCAGGAATAAGGCGATACCGTCCACGTCCCGCGCATTGCCGTGCGTGCGCGCCGAAACGATAAATTGATTAGCTGCAGCCGCATGCAAGACCACGGTTTTTTCACCGTTCAAGACAAAGCCAGCGCTATCGCCCGTACCCGTTGCCATGGTGGTGATATTGTTTAATTCATGGCGTGCCTGGCGTTCGCCCAAGGCGCAGGCCAATTTCAATTCGCCCGTTGCCACTTGCTCCAGCAAGGCTTCATGGCCGCCGGCACGCTTTAAAAATTCCGCCCCCAATAATGTTGGCAGCACTGGTTCAATCACCAAACCACGACCGATTTCTTGCATCACCACCAGCATATCCACCGCATTGCCGTCAAACCCGCCCTGTGCTTCTGGAATCGGCAAGGCCAACACGCCTAATTCCACCAAACTGGCCCACGCCGCATCGGACACGCCGGATTCGGAATGGATAATCTTTTTCCGCTGCTCAAAATCATAATCCTTGGCGGCCCAACGGCGAATTGCTTCGGCAAATTGTTGCTGTTCCTGGTTAAAATTGAAATCCATTGCATGCTCCTTACAGACCCAAAATCATTTGGGTAATGATGTTTTTTTGAATTTCGTTGGAGCCGCCATAAATCGAGGCTTTACGATAATTGACGTAGTAGGGGGCCAGGGGTGCGGCATCATCATTGCCAAACACGCTGTGCTCATTTTCACCTTCCAGATACGCCGGATCAAACGGCATGCCATACGGCCCCACCGCTTCCACCATTAATTCGGTCAGCGCTTGTTGCACTTCGGTGCCCTTGATTTTTAACAGCGAGGCTTCCGGGCCGGGTCCACGGCCAGACGATTCGTAAGACAATACCCGCAATACCGTCATTTCCAGCGCCATCATTTCAATTTCCAGCGAAGCGACTTTGACGGCAAACAGGGCATCGTCCAATAAAGGCAGGCCATTTTTTAACTGCGCCTTGGCCAGCCGCTTCAAAAACTTCATCTCGGTTTTGGCACGCCCAATCGCCGCAATATTGGTACGCTCATGCCCCAATAAATATTTGGCGTAAGTCCAGCCTTTGTTTTCTTGCCCAACCAAATTGGCCAGCGGCACTTTGACATCATCAAAAAACACTTCATTGACTTCATGCTCTTCGTCCAGCATGATGATGGGCCGCACCGTAATGCCGGGGCTATGCATATCGATCAATAAAAAGGAAATGCCTTCCTGCTT
>JBKJLF010000565.1:0-8220 GCA_046597185.1 Burkholderiaceae bacterium
CATGAATGACGGCATGATCATGATTGCCCATGACCGCAATCGCACCTTTTTTAACGTATTGCGCCACGGTATCGATCACCCAGGCCGGGTCGGCCCCATAGCCGACAAAATCGCCCAAAAAAGCGTAATGGGTAGCGTGGTGTTGTTCTGCATGGGCCAAGCAGGCGGTGAGCGCCTGGCGATTGGCATGAATGTCGGTCAGAATAGCGCTTAGCATGATGGCTCCTGCCTGGCGGCTGCCTCAATAAATTGTTGATAACCACGGGCGCGTAATTGGCAAGCGGGGCAGTTGCCACAGCCGTAACCCCATGGATGAAGTGTATCACGTTGTCCAAGGTAACAGGTGTGGGTTTGCTGCCGAATGATTTCAGTCAGGGCGGGGCCGCCCATTTCTTCTGCCAATTGCCAGGTTTGCATTTTGTCCAACCACATCAGCGGTGTTTCTAGTGTCATGCGGGTATCCAGCCCCAGGTTGAGGGTAACCTGAAGTGCTTTCATGGTGTCGTCACGGCAATCCGGGTAGCCGGAAAAATCCGTTTCACACATGCCGCCCACCAGCACTTGTAAGCCACGGCGACAGGCGAGGGTGGCGGCCACCATCATGAACAGTAAATTGCGGCCCGGTACAAAGGTATTGGGCAAACCATTGTCTTGCATGGCAATGGCAACGTCGTGGGTTAATGCGGTATGGGAGATTTGGCCCAGTAATCCCAGATCGAGTAAATGATCCTGACCCAAGCGGCCATCCCATGCACCAGAGAGCTGCCGTATTTGTTGCAAAATGCCGGGCCTGACGGTGAGTTCAATGGCATGGCGTTGGCCATAATCAAAACCAATCGTTTCCACTTTGCTGTAGTGGTTTAAGGCCCAAGCGAGGCAGGTTGTTGAATCTTGCCCACCGCTAAATAAAACCAGCGCGCCTTTGGAAGAAAGCATTGTCTGTCCTAAAAATTCGCTAAAATAATCACTAAAGGCGAGTATAGCAAAGCTTCGCTTGGATGGATGAAAAACGCTCAACCGGGCTGGGCAGTTTAGCGAATTGTTTCATTAAAACCCCACAATGGCAGACGGAAAGGCGCGAGCTTTGGAAATGCCAAGTTGCCGGGTCAATTGCAGCAATTGGTCAAGTTGTTGGCCTTGCGTTAAAAATTGTGGGGCAGAACTGATCGCCAAGTCGGCGGCGCTTACCCGGTCGCCAAACAAGACGCACGCACCCGCTTGATCGTCCTGGCGTGAAATCCAGTATAAACCGTCAATATCCGGGTATTGCTGCTGCCATGCGAGCGCCAGCGCTCTGGTGCGCGGGTACGCACGCACGGTGGTTTCAATGACCTCGGTTTTTTTCAGGCCCAAAGGCACAAGGCCGACGGTGGTGAGCGACAGCAGACGTAATTCGCGTAGCGGTGTCAGTTGAGATAGCATTGCGCTGCTCAAACTGTCGAAATCCAAAATAAAATCATCGATATGGCACGGTAAATCATGAAATACGGTTTCCATGGCGGCGCATTGAAAACTGCTGCCGCCATACAACGTGGGAATGATTTTGCCATCGGCCAGGATTAGCGGGCTAAAGCGCGCATCGCCGAGGCCTGAATCGTTGAATGCCAGGCTGGCGTAGCGTTGCGGGTGGATGCGGTAGATCGGTTGATATTGCGGCCAGGTATGAATGACGGGCTTAGCCATGTTGCCAACCATCCTTTTTGCGGGCGGCTTCGAGGATGCGCTCAATATGGGGGGTATCGGTGCTATCGGTGATGCATTGATGTGGCTTTTGCTCGTCCAGCCAGGCATTGGATGATTCAAACCAGGCCGCGATGCGCCAGGGGTCGGTATCCGGGCCAAAGATTTTGATGACTTCGGCAATCAGTGGGCGTGGTTGCAATACGGCATCAAAGGCGTAGCGCGGATACCAATCTTTGCCATTCCAACTGATCGAAAATAATTTGCCTTCACGCTTCCAGCGATTGGCGAGGGCCGCCGGATTACTGGCTGAGCGCCCGGCCAATTCGCCCACTTGCAAGGCACTGAGCCATTCCGAACCGCGCAACACTGCCTCGGCAGCATTCTTTTGCATTTCGAGTAATTGCGTGTCGGCAATGCGAATATCCACTTGGGGGCGATATACTTGGGCCGCCCGTTTTAATTCATCGATTCGCCCCTGTTGCATCGATTCAAAAAATAATGGTGCGACCTGGGTGATGAAATCATGGATCGAAACCAGACTGTTGCTTCGGGTCTGTGGATAGACTTGTTGGTATGATGCGACCAACTGCTCCACCAGCGGGGGCGGGGTGGGGTTGTCCCGGGGAAGCGGATAAGGCGTGGTTTCGCTGATCATGATGATTCGTTATTTGTGTGAATGTGAATTCATCATAATGCATATAATTTGAATTTGCAAGTATGCGCAGGCGTTTATTTTAGTCTAAATGAGGTCGCGGGAGGCTGTCTTGACCACTGGCTCAGCCTATAATGTGGCATGGAGAATAAGTAAATGGTCATGTTTCAAATCCAAGGTCAAAATTGCTTGCGTTGTTTGATTGCCCTGCTGCTGTGGGGCGTCGCGGCTTGGGCTTGGGCTGTGGATTATCAGGGTGATTATCAAGTCGATATTATTGCGCCGCCGGGTTTAAAACAGTTATTGGCGCAAAATTTGGATTTGGTGCGTTGGCGTGGCAATGAACGCTTGGATCAGGCGCAGTGGTGGCGGGTTTATCAAGCCTTGCCGGAGCAAGTTGCCGCCTTGGTGGCAACCGAAGGGTATTTTTCCGCCAAGGTGGTGGCGACGCTTGATCAATCCAAAACACCGTGGCTGGTGCGGCTGGAACTGGAACCGGGGGAAGCTGTGCGGGTTGGGCAAGTTGATTTGCAACTGCCGGGTTTTACTGATGACGTAGCCCCCGACAGAGCCCAATTGCGCGCCGATTGGCCCTTGCGCACCGGTATGATTTTTCGCCAGGCCCAATGGGAGCAGGCCAAGCGCGGTTTGCTGCGTCAGGCCAGTTTGTTGCGTTATCCGCTGGCGCAATTGAGCGATTCGCACGCCGATGTGGATTTGGAAACGGGCCAAGTGCATTTGACGGTGGTATTGCAAAGTGGTCCGGCGGTGCAATTTGGCGGATTAAAGATTGAAGGTTTGCAGCGGTATTCCGAGTCGGTGGTGCGTAATTTGAACCCGATCCAACCCGGCAGCGTGTATAGCGAAGCGGCCTTGCTTGAATTTCAAACCCGTTTGCAGGATGTGCGTTATTTCAAGTCGGTCTCAGTGAGTACGGATTTGAGTGCGGCTGCAAGTACGGATTTGAGTGCGGCTGCAAGTACGGCCGTAGGTGCGGATTTGGGTTTAGGGGGGGGCGCACCCTTGATCACGCCGGTACTGGTGAGCGTGATCGAGCAACGACGTAAAAAAGTCGATTTGGGGCTGGGCTACAGCACCAATACCGGCAACCGTTTGCAAGCAGCGTATAGCAATTTGGACTGGTTGGGTTTGGCATCCGATCTGCAATTGAATACCGCCTTGCTGCTCGAAACGCGCAAGCAAAGCTTACACGCCGAATGGGTATTGCCAACCAGTAGCCGGGGCGATACCGATAGCTTGAGTAGCGCCTTTGATCGTAGTGATTTGAACGGGGAGGTGACGCGTACCGGCACCTTGGCGGCCAAACGGAGCTGGGGCAATGCCAGCTTGCAGCGCAGCCTGACACTTGAATTCCAAAACGAACAAAAGACCATCAATGGTCAGGGTAAAAGTATCAGCCGCAGTTTGCCGTTGAGCTTTCAATTTACCCGCCGTCACTTCGACAGCCTGCTCTTTCCGACCCGTGGCAACGCCTTCAATCTGCAAATTGGCGGTACACCTGTGCGCTTGCTCAGTGACGAGCCATTTTTTCGTGGTAGCCTTAAATATTTGCAATATTGGCCGCTGACCCGGCAATCGAATTTGCTGACGCGAGTCGAATTGGGCGGTTTATTTTCGCGCCATAAAACCGGCATTCCGCAGAGTTATCTGTTTCGGGCTGGTGGGGATCAATCAGTGCGCGGTTATGGCTTGGCCCAACTGGGCGAAAAACAGGGCGATGCCGTGGTTGGGGCGCGCTACCTGACTACTGCAAGTGTTGAATATCAATATTGGCCGCAGGGGCGGCAATGGGGTGGTGCGGTGTTTTATGATGCTGGCAATGCAAAAGACAATGTGAAAGAATTGACCCTGAAAGCGGGTTATGGCGCGGGTTTGCGCTGGCGTAGCCCGGTGGGGCCGATTAATGTTGATTTGGCTTATGGGCGCGCCATACATAAATATCGGCTACATTTTTCTTTGGGATTGACATTTTGATGACTGGAATTGACATTTTGACGGTGCATGCAAAACCACGAGCTTTTTGGCGCAAGCTCGGCATGCTGCTGCTATTGTTGCTGTTGTTGCTGTTGGCCTTGATTTGGGGCCTGGGGCAAGAAGCGGTATTGCAGCGCTTGCTGCCAATGGCTTTGCAACGCATGGGCGTGCAACCGATACCAGCGGGGGCGGTGCATGGCTCCTTGTGGGGGCCGATTCGGCTTGATCAATTGATTTATCGGGATGCCAAACAAACCGTGCGTCTTCAACAATTGGCCCTGGACTGGCAACCATGGCAATTATTGCGTGGCCGGGTGCAATTTAGTCAACTGAAACTGGGCCAGCTTGAAATCGAAACACTGGCCAGCACCCCGGTGACCATGCCGCAAACGCTGAGATTGCCGTTGGGGCTTGATCTGGTGGCAGATCAAGTGCAGTGTCAGCAATTGACGCTGCGGCAAGGCCAAAGCACCAGCCAGTGGCGCAATATTTCGCTGGGGGTGCGTAGCGAGCAGGGCGCGTGGCGCGTGGCCCAAGGTCAGGTCGATGCGCCTTGGGGCCAGGTACAGGGGCAGGCCAGCTTGCAGCAGCTTGCGCCATTCGCGCTGCAAGCCAATTTGCAAACCGGTTTGCCCAAGCCCTGGCCCACTGCCAGTATGCAAATCAAGGGAGACTTGCGCCAGTTGTGGCTTAATGCCACGTTGCAGGCGCGGCCTGAGCTTAAGCTTGCTTCGAATCTGGTAATGAATTTGGCCGTAGTCCCATTTGATCCATCGCCGCTAAAAGAATTGCAAATCGAAGCCAGCCATTTCAATTTGCAACATTTCAATAGCGCTTACCCGATTGCGGATTTGAGTGGGACGGTGAAAGCACAACTAAAACAGGGCCAGTGGTCGGGTCAATTACAAATGCAAAATGCGTTGCTGGGCAGTCTTGATCAAGGGCGCTTGCCGCTGCAAAAAGTGCTGGCGCAAATCACGGGCAGTGGCAGCGTGCTGCAATTGCAGCAACTGCATCTGGATTTGGGCGCGGCCGGAGATTGGCAAGGCAAGCTGGAATGGGATGCGAATTTGCCGACACATCCGAAGTTGGCATTGCGCACTGAAAATTTTAATTTGCATGGTTTGCATACGCGCTTGCTGGCCAGCAAAATAAGCGGTACGCTAAACCTGACACCTCAGGTATTGACCATGCATTTAGCGCAGCGTGATTTACAATTGGATGCCGAGGCATTGTTCGAACAGGGTAATGTGCAACTGCGGCAGGTGCGCTTGCGTGCGGCAGCCAGCCAATTACAAATGTCCGGGCAACTCAATGCACAGGGTAAGGCGCAAGCGGTTTTTTCCGCGCAAGGGCAGTTAAGCCATTTTAATCCGGCCCAATTTGGACGTTTCCCGCAAGCGAATATCAACAGCAGTCTGAAATTACAAGGCCAGCTTGGTACCAAGTGGCAAGTCGCGGCGCAGTGGCAACTGGGTTCCAGCCAGTTTTTACAGCAAGCTCTATCCGGGCACGGTCAACTTCTGGCGGATGCACAACATCTGCAAAAATTGGATGTGGCCTTGCGTTTGGGCAGTAATTCCCTGACTGCGCAAGGTGATTTGGGTGGGGCGCATGATCAACTGCAATGGCAAGCCGATTGGCATGATTTGAGCGCTTTCGCTTGGCTTGGCTCGATTCAAGCCAAGGGCAAGTTGACGGGTGGTTTGAGTCAGCCCCGCTTACAATTTGAGTTGCAAACGCAAAATTTGCGCTTGGCTCAATCGGCGGCGGCGGCGTCGGCTGCGACTGAGGGCGCGGTTTTACGGGCTTCCGGGCAATTCGACTGGCAGTTTGCTAAGCCGAATCAGGCGGCATTCTGGCGCTTGGCATCGAGTGTTGAATTTGAAAAGCTTAATCCCGCCGCATGGGGGGCGTTGCCAAAGGGGGCCTTGCATGGGCAGGCCCAACTGAAATTGAGTTCCACCAACGAAATGAATCTGGCGCTGCGTTTCCAGCCCAGCAGTGTGGCGGGCCTGCTCTTGAGTGGGCAAGTGTTACTGGATTTGAATGCACAGCAAATGCAGCACGCCGATGTTTTATTGAATTGGGGCAGCAATCGCCTGAGTTTGCAGCAAGGGTTGGCGAATAATGCCAACCCGCTACTGGTGTGGGAACTGGATGCGCCCAAGTCGCCGCTGACCGATCTGCCCGTCAGCGGGCGTGGCAGTTTGCAAGGGAATTGGCAAACCCATACTCTGCAGGCCCACTTGAAAGTTGGCGAAACCCAATCAAACTTGCAGTTGGCCGGTGGCTGGCTGCCAGATACCGGTTGGCGCGGGCAAGTGCAAAGCGCAGGCGTGGCCGGGCTGTGGCAATTGCAAGGCCCGGCACAGTTGGAATGGCATTGGGCAGCGCAACAATGGCTGATGCGGCAGGCGCATTTTCAATTTGATGGCGGTGAACTGGTCCTCGAAAAGTTCGATTGGCGCGCCCACGAGTGGCAGTTGCAGGGGCGTGCGCACGGCTTGCCCGTAACGTGGGTGGGTGCGTGGTTGCCCGGGTGGCGTACCCACCTGGGCGGCGGTTTGCGCATCGGTGGCGATTGGAATCTGACCGTGGGTGAGCAAGTCAATGGCAGCCTACACCTGGCACGCGAGGCGGGAGATATTCAACCTGGCCCCGAGTTCCCCAAAGGTTTGGGCCTTACCACCTTGCGTGCTGATGTGAATTTCCAGCAAAGTGCCGTGCAATTGCAAATGGCGCTGGTCGGGCAGCATTTGGGCCAGGCAAAAATGGAACTGGCCACCCGCCTGAGCCGGATTGAGCAGCGTTGGGGCTTGCTTGGCAGCAGCCCCTTGCAAGTGCAAGCGAGTGCGCAACTGGATTCGATTGCGCCACTGGCCTGGCTTGGTAATCAAAGCGGATGGCAATATTCCGGCTCGCTCGGCATGCAAGTACAAGGCGAAGGCAGTTTGGATGCGCCCAATTTGCGCGGTAGCGTGAATGCCGACAATGTGGGTGCGCGCTGGATTAATGAAGGCCTGGTCTTGCGCAATGGGGTATTGAGGGCTGAGTGGTCCGGGCGCAAATTGCAATTGCAGGATTTGCACTTCGATGGCGTGCGGGGTCAGGGCTATGTTGAGTTGGCCTCAAGCTGGTCGCCATCGAATGTCTTATCTGGCCACCAGTCCAATGACAAGGCAGCAAGCTTATTTCACTTGCATTTGGCATTGCGGGCACAACAATTGCTTGTGATTTCGCGCCCGGATCGTGAGTTGGTGGTCAGTGGTCAGGCCGATTTGGATCTGGATGCGCAAGGCTTGCGGCTGAAAGGTCATTTGAAGGCAGATCGTGCGCAAATTGAATGGATTGCCGACAATACCCCGACCTTGAGTGACGATATTCGTATCTTGCGTGGCAAGCAGGTGCAAAGAGAAATTGCCGCACCGCTGCGTGCGAATGTGCAACTGGAACTGGACTTGGGGCCGCAATTTAAGGTCAAGGGTCAGGGTTTGGATGCACGCATCGGCGGGCATTTACAGTGGCAGGCATTGGAGCGGCGCGGCCCACGTTTGGTCGGCAATATCATTGTGGAAGAAGGCAGTTACCGCGCGTATGGACAAAGCTTGCGGATTGAACGCGGTGATTTGAATTTTTCTGGTGCCTGGGATAATCCCGGCTTGAATATTCTTGCCTTACGAAAAAAAGGGGATAAGGAGAATGAGGTTGAAGTCGGGGTCGAAGTGCGCGGCACGGTGTTGGCTCCGCAAGTGCGGCTGGTCTCCAGCCCCACTTTGCCTGATAGTGAAAAACTGGCGTGGCTGGTGTTGGGGCATGGCCTGGAAGGTGCGCAAGGGCAAGAGTTGGACTTGCTCGGTGTGGCATCGAGCGCGGTGCTGGGTAAAACG
>JBKJLF010000652.1:0-6080 GCA_046597185.1 Burkholderiaceae bacterium
CGGTGTCGCAACCGACTCAAGCTGCTTATCGGCCAGAGCCAGCTTTTGCTTGAGGGTACGAATTTCAGCATCGCGCTTTAATACTTCAAATCGTGTATCGATATTGAGAATACGATCATGAATCGATTCCAACTTGGTTGATTTATCGACCACATGCACCGGCGTGGTAATCTTGCCACAATCATGCAACAAACCCGCCAGCCATAACTCTTTACGATCCGCTTCGCTCATCGAAAACGATGCCAAGGGCCCGACTTGCGTGCGGTGTGCCGCATCGGCCAACATGATGGTTAATTCTGGCACCATTTGGCAATGTCGCCCGGTATAGGGTGATTTTTCATCAATACCGGTATTAATCATATTCACTAATGCCTCAAACAAATGCTCAAGTTGAAACACCAGGTGCTGATTGGTAATGGCAATGGCCGCTTGAGAACTTAAGGCTTCGATGAAGCGTTGATCGGTTTCAGAAAAAGGACACACCTTGCCGCTATCGGGGTCGATTGCATTAATCAGTTGCAAAACGCCAATCAATTCCCCCTCGTGGTCTTTCATGGGCACGGTTAAAAAAGACTGGGAATGATAGTTATATTGCGCATCAAATAAACGCATGCCGGCAAAATTAAACACATCGGCCAGATACATATCCTGAATATTGATCGACTGGCCAAAATTGGCCGCATACGCGGCGACCGAGCTGAGATTTTTTTTGCCCTGGCTGTCACATAGTGGAATATTGGGAATTTCGATCTGATCACCAGCAACACCGCCCTTATACATACCCAGGCTGTCATTGATGGAAATATGAAAACAAAGGCTTTGTTTATCTTCGCTGGTGCGATACAAAGTGCCGCCGTCGGCATGGGTCATGGTTTTGGCGGCACGTAAGATATGCTCCAATAACAATGGAATATTATGATTATTGGATAGCTCCACGCTCAGTTCGGTCAATTGATCCAAACGCTGTGCAATCTGTGCAGGGCTTAATTGTTCCATAAGCGCAAACGCCTTTTCAAAACCAGGCAAGGGTGCTGGCTATTTTGCCCTTATTTTGCCCTACCCTTCCGGTTTTTTCTCACACAATCGTCAAGAGTGTGTACTTTGACCTGCTTTTCACTCCTAAAAAAACAACAACCTGCGCTTGACACGCATTTCATCTACACCACACACAATATTTCCCAAGGTTCAGTGGTACGCTATCAATTCCTTCTTGATAGACTTAAGTTGTGGCCAAGGGAGTGACATCAATGAAATTTAAATTCTGGGGTGTACGCGGTTCTATCCCCTCTCCAGGCCCCAAAACCATGCGTTATGGTGGCAATACTACTTGCATCGAAGTTCGTACCGATGCAAATACCCTCATTATTTTTGATGGTGGCACAGGTATTTTTTCGCTGGCCCAGTCATTGCTCGATCAATTGCCGATCAGCGCCCATATTTTTATCACCCATAGTCATTGGGATCATATCCATGGCTTGCCCTTTTTTACGCCGCTGTTCATACCCGGCAACCAAGTTCATTTATATGGCGCGACCGACCCCAATACTGGTAGCGGGATTGAACGGGTCATGGCGGCGCAATTGCAATACAGCTTTTTCCCCGTGCGCGAAGCGGAAATGAAAGCTGTCATCACCTATCAGCACATGGCGGAAGGCCAGCAAATCTGTGTTGATGATGCCTGCATTACCAATGCCATCATGAATCACCCCGTGATTAATTTCGGCTACCGCATCACCTGCAATGGCAAATCTATATTCTTTACAGGCGATCATGAAGAATTTTACAATGACTATCCGCCTGACGACCCCAATTACCATGCCGTTCAATCCCATAATCAACAGCGCCAGCAACTGATTGATATCTGCATGAACAAGGTTGATGCCTTAATTGTTGATTGCTCCTACACCCGGGAAGAATATCCGTCCAAAAAGACCTGGGGCCATGGCACTTATGATTCCGCCATCAAAATGGCTTTACGCGTGGGTGCCAAACACCTGTATTGCACCCACCATGAGCCAACCCGCAGCGATGCCGATCTGGAATTGGTTTTTAACGAAGTGATGGCACGCTATGCCACGCAACTCAATGATTTGCAAGTCTCTTTAGCCTATGAAGGGTTGGAAGTCGAAGTATGAACACAGTCAATCCCAATCCGAATACCGCTGCAGCCACCCCGACTGCAGTACCTGCACTACCTACAGTACCTAATGCGACGGCTGCAACGGCTGCCCGCAAACCAACTGACCCGGAACAACGGGTAGAGTTTTTAAAACACCTGCAAAAAGTCACCAACATGATTCACTCGACCAATAATATTGATGAAATCATGCTTAACTTATCACTCGCATTTTGTAATCTGTTCAATGCGGATCGCTTCACGCTGTATGCCATCACCGATGAAAAAGACGCCATTATTTCAAAAGTAAAAATTGGCTTGAATTCTTTCAAAGATATAAGGCTGCCGATTTCGACCCAAAGTCTGGCCGGTTATGTAGCATTGAGTCGCAGCATTTTAAATATTGCCGATGTCTACGACGAAAAAGAATTGCATCGCTACAATACTCAACTCCATTTTCAGCAGGCGGTGGATCAGCGCACTGGTTATCGCACCAAGCAAATGATGGTGGCCCCCTTGATCGATGGCGACAGCAAAGAATTACTGGGCGTGGTGCAATTTATTAATAATCGCAATGATCAACCTTTTTCTGACCTGTATGCCGAAGGCGTCAAAGAATTATGCGCGACCCTGGCGGTGGCATTTCGCAATCGCTTGCGCCCGCCAGCGGTAATTCGCTCCAAATATGCGGATTTGGTAAAGGAATCAATTATTTCTACCAGTGAACTGGAACAAGCCACCAAAACCGCGCGCGAAAAGGATATCGATACCGAAGAGGTATTAATTAACGACTACAAGGTGAAACTTGGCGCAATCGGCCAAGCCCTGGCCGGATTTTTCCATCTGCCGTATGAGCCATTTAAACCTGACCGAATTAAACCGATCGAATTATTAAAAAACCTGAAGCAACAATATGTCGAGCAGAACCTGTGGCTACCGATTGAAGATGGCAAAGATGGCATCATCGTTATCGCGGTAGACCCGGAGCGGGTAAAAAACGCCAAAATCGTGGCCCAGGTTTTCCCCAAATCGCGCATTTTTTATAGCGTCACCACCCATACCGAGTTTAATAAAACGGTGGAACAGTTCTTTGGGGTGGCGACCGATACCAATAGCGTCGATGATTTATTGTCCGACATGGAAGAGCTGAGCGAAGATGGGGATGGCCCGGTCGAAGTCTCGGAAGCAGTTGAAAACGAATTGGTCAAGCTGCTCAATAAAATCATTACCGATGCCTACCGCCAAGGGGTATCGGATATTCATATCGAACCGCTGCCCGGCAAAGGCAAAACCGGGATTCGTTTTCGCAAAGATGGCTCGCTGGTACCGTATATCGAAATTCCATCCAGCTACCGCAGTGCCCTGGTGGCGCGTATCAAAATCATGTGCGACCTGGATATTTCCGAGCGGCGCAAACCGCAGGATGGCAAAATCAAATTCAAAAAATACGGCCCACTGGATATTGAATTGCGGGTCGCCACCATTCCCTCGGCGGGCGGGGTGGAAGATATTGTGATGCGGATTTTGGCGGCGGGCGAGCCGATTCCATTGGAAAAACTGGGCATTTTACCGGCCAACCTGACGCGTTTGCAATCCCTGATTGCCAAGCCGTATGGTCTGTTCTTTGTCTGTGGCCCGACTGGATCGGGTAAAACCACCACTTTGCACTCAGTGTTATTTCACTTGAATACGCCGGACACCAAAATCTGGACGGCGGAAGACCCGGTTGAAATCACCCAAAAAGGTTTGCGCCAGGTGCAAGTCAACCGCAAAGCGGGTCTGGATTTTGCGACCGTGATGCGGGCCTTTTTGCGCGCCGACCCGGACATTATTATGGTGGGTGAAATGCGCGACAAAGAAACCGTGAGTATTGGGGTGGAAGCCTCGCTCACGGGCCACCTGGTGTTTGCCACCTTGCACACCAATAGCGCGCCGGAATCGATTGTGCGCCTGCTCGACATGGGTATGGACCCGTTTAACTTCGCCGACGCGCTGCTGGGCATTTTGGCGCAACGGCTGGCCAAACGCTTGTGTACCAACTGCAAACGGCAATATCACCCCGAACCTGAAGAGATTGAAAACCTGCTGACCGAATATTGCAGCGAATTACTCAATACCGAAGCCTTTAAGGCCGATGCCGTGGGCGAGCGGCAAAAAGTATTGGCTGGTTTAAAACAGCGTTACGCCAATACGCAAGGCCAGTTCACTTTGTATGCGCCAGTGGGTTGCGAGCAATGCAATGGCGGCTATAAGGGCCGGGTTGGTTTGCATGAATTAATGGCGGGCACGGATAAAGTCAAACTCCTGATGCAAAGCCATTCACGCGTGGCGCAATTGCTGGCCGCTGCGCTGGAAGATGGCATGCTGACGCTGAAAATGGATGGGATTGAAAAGGTGTTGATGGGGCTGACCGATATTAAGACGGTGCGCTCGGTGTGTATTAAATAAAGTTACGCCTGTCTGATTAAAGTTTGCGTTCATGGCGTCGATTTCATCGGCCACCACCCCGAGCAGGATTTGCTGTTCCGGCCCCCGGCAGCGCAGTTCTATGGTGTCGCCGCTGGGTAGCACTTCGGCCAGCAGCGTGGTGGCCTCGCGCGCGAACAGCACGGTGGTGACGCAGGCGGCGTCCGGGTCGCGCACGATCAGGCGGCTGGCCATGCCTTTGGGCAGGAAGCCATAGCGAAAGCGCAGTACCAGATCGGCAGCCTGGTTCCAGTTGAGCAGTGCGGGCGATTTGGCGGCGGGTAGCAATTGCGGCGCGAGCCAGGTTTTGGGGCGCTGTGCGGTAGCTGGTAACACAGTTCAAAGCGCTGCATCAGGGCCAATAATTCGGGGTGCATGTCGATATATTTGTCGTCTGCCCACAGGCGTTGGCAGTCTTGCAGGGTAAAGCGGCCATGCGAATACTTGCGTATTTTCGGCCACCAATGATTTCAGCATGGTGAGACTGGATAGCGCTGCAATATCGCTCAAACCGCTGTTGCTGTTCTGTTGGTCGGCACTCTCCGTATAGTCCCAAAAGCTCGCCGCTTCCACCGATACAAATCGGACAATATGATAGTCTGATAACGACAAATGTTCCAACCAAACCAGTTCACCAATCTCTGCAGGTACGGCTTTCAGCCCGCATAGCCCCAACGATAGCCATTTCACCCGCGTTTTTTTATTTTCCGCAATCAGTTGCAGGGCATCCCTTGCAGGTGGAGGGGCAGGAGGCGATGGATCAGGTGTCGGCTCAGAAACCTGCCCCAACCCCAAGCCCCGTTTAATCTTGCCAACGAAATCAGAAATAGCCATGCCCCCTCCTCACAAAGTAACAAGCAGTATAGCAGATACTGCCTTCGCATGATGCACAGGCAATGTGCCTGGCGAATCGAATTTATTTCGCCACTTGTCGTTAAATCAAATACACGCCATATCCCTGAAACAACAAATCCGAAAAAGTAATTTCAATATCCCAGTCATCGCCATGCTGAGAAATTAAAAATGTATCGCCTGTTTACCAGTTCTTGCAGGTCGCGGCCCATGTCGCAACAGGCAGCACCTTTTCCAGCCGCGCTACCGTTCCGCCCAAACCCGGCATTAAGTGTACTGAAAGAACGATGGATCATAATGTATGAAAATCACATAACTGGGCTTAAATTCAGAAGTCGGTGCCAATATAAATAAACAATTGATATCTGTTTTCCATAATTAATTCGAAATCTTATTGAGAAGGTGCCCACCAATTTTCTCATTGCAGGGCAGAGTTCTGGCCAAACCAACATAGCAGCGACAAGGCCCACACGAAACGCCATATAGCCCTGGAATCGCCTCATCTATTGATTATTAGTAGGACTTACGCAAAAACATCATAAATGTAACAGTTTGCAAGCATGAAAATCTAAAGGAGTTTGGCTTTGGGTAAAGTACGGGCATGAAAATTCGCGCAACTCATAGGCCCATGCACATTTAACCCATC
>JBKJLF010000840.1:0-9152 GCA_046597185.1 Burkholderiaceae bacterium
GTACATTAGCGGGCCAAGCGGGGCGCAAACGGCAACGGTAATGTGCGCCAATGGTAGCCAGACCAAGCTGTGGGACAGTAAGAAAAATCAGGATTCCAAGGCACAGGTTTGTGGGGAGTAGGGGGGCTGCACTGCAATTTGTAAAGCATAAAATAATAGCCGATTGGTTCAGTGAAATGCGGCACAGTAGGCACCCGGTAGCTGGCACCAACGCTGCTGCGCCGATTTTTTCCAGTATAATCAAACGCGGCGACTACGCTTTCTATTGAACTATCGGGGGCATAAATCATGAGTAACAGTGGTAACCTGGCCAATCATTTTGTTGAAATGACCGAATTGTTGCGCGGTTGCTATAAGGTTTCAAGCTATTTTCGCGTCATTTTGCCCTTGTTGCTGCTGCGGCGGCTGGATTGTGTGCTGGAACAAACCAAGGAAGCGGTGCTCGCAGCACATCAAAAATTATCGCCTACGCTGACGGGCGATGCGCTCGATGCGGCACTTAATGATATTGCCGGGCAGCCATTTCACAATCACTCCCTTTTAAACCTACAAAGCATACGAAGCGTACCGCGCGAAGTGCATTTGAATTTGCCCGGCTACATTGGCAACTTCTCCGGCAATGTGCGGGAGGTTTTTGAACAACTTGGATTCAATGAGCAAATCGCAAAGTTGCATAAAGACAATCTGCTGTTTTTGGTGATCAGGAAGCTGTGTGAGATTGACCTTGACCCGGCAGTGGTGAGCAATAGCGCGATGGAAGAAGTTTTTGATGGGGTATTTAAGGCTTTAAATGATTTCACCCTGCAAGATATTGGCGAACATGCGACTACCCCGCTCGACGTAGCGCGGTTATCGGTTGGCTTGCTATTTGCCCCGGATGAAAAAAGAAATACTGCCTCTGACGCTACGCGTACACTGTGTGACCCATGCTGTGGCACGGGGGGCATTTTGCTTGAAGCGCGGCGCTATTGGCAAAAACACCGCCCCGTGTGCAAACTGGCTGTAAGCGGACAAGACATCAATCGCGAATCATGTGCGGTGGCGGCGGCCAAACTATTGTTGGGTGGTCATGCAAGCGCGCCTGCCCTTGGCGACGCCTTGTTGCAGGATCAATTTTCAGGGCAACAATTCGACTACTTGGTCGCCAACCCACCCATTGGTTTGGAATGGAAACGGCAACAAAAACAAATCATGCAAGAGCACGAGCAGCAGGGTTTTGCCGGACGTTTTGGCGCAGGCTTGCCGCGCGTTGGTGATAGCTCACTTTTGTTTTTACAGCACATGCTGGCGAAATTTAAACCCATTGATGAAGATGGGGTGCAAAGTGGTTCGCGCATGGCAATCTTGCTTAACGCTGCCTCGTTGTTGAATGGCGATGCTGGTTCGGGTGAAAGCGACATTCGTAAATGGGTTATTGAAAATGATTGGCTTGACGCGGTGATTGCTTTGCCGCCGGAGATGCATTACCACACGGGTATTGGCACTTTCATTTGCCTGCTTACCAACCGGAAAGCACCTGAGCGGCGTGGCAAGATTCAGTTGATTGACGCGCGGACACGCGTGGCTGCGCTGCCGCGCAGTATCGGTAATAAACGAATGGGATTCTCCGAACGGCAAATTGCAGCCATATTGCATGATTACACTGGCATGCAGTTAAATGCCACGACAAAAATAGTTGACAATGCCGGTTTTGGTTATCGCCGTGTAACCATTGAGCGGCCTTTGCGGCTGACGTTCCAAATTACCATTGAGCGCAAAGAACGCTTTTTAAACGCATGCCCGGAATTGTTGGATGATTTACGAACCATCGAACGAGTTATTGGTTATGATTTACATTGGAATTGGAATGATATCTGGGCGCGGGTGCAGTCTGCCCTGGATGAAGGCAAGATCAAATGGCGTATTCCGCAAATCAAGGTTTTTCGGGAGGTATTTACGGAAATTGATGCGAATGCAATGCCCGTTATCGCAAAATCCGCCGCGCTTGCCAGCGCTGGAATTGCTGATTATGAAGCAGCCCCTGCCTTGCGTGATTACGAAAACGTGCCGCTGAAAGAAGATCTTCAAACCTGGTTTGCGCGTGAAGTGTTGCCCCATGCGCCTGATGCCTGGATTAGTCCGGGCAATACCAAAGTCGGTTACGAAATTAATTTGCAGCGCCATTTTTACAATATCGTACCGCCGCGCCCATTGGGTGAAATCGATGCCGACTTGATGCGGGTTGAGCAGCGAATTGCCAACCTATTGCGGGAAGTCACTGCGTAATGGACATCGGTGCTGCAACGGGCCAGCGAGCCGTACCACTCAAGCGTATTGCAAAAGTGCAGGGCGGCACAGCCATTGCGCCAGACAATTTGCATCATGGAAGCATTTGTGTTTTCGGCGCGAACGGCATCCTTGCCCGCACCAGGCAAAGCAATACCCTCGGCCCAACCATCATCATTAGCCGAAAAGTGCCAGTTGGAAAAATTTATTGGTCGGATCAACCCTGCTGGGCCAATGACGCTACTTTTTTTATCGACCAAAGTAATGCCCGCGTTGATTTGCGCTGGCTGTATTACGCATTACAAACCCTTGCCTTCGACATTGAGCCGCCCATAAGCAGCTTGAACCGTACCCAACTTGATGAAATGCGGCTGTGTCCACCCGATGCGCAAACACAAAAGCAGACCGCCAACTATTTGGATATGGCAAGCGCGCAGTGGCAACAACTCATTCATGAAAAACAGGTCTTACTTGCCTTGTGCGTTGAACGGCGGCGCACCTTGATCAACCGTGCCACCACGGTGGGCTTGCAAGATAAGGCACCACTTAAAGACACTGGCATTATTGGTATCGGCGCTATCCCGGCAGATTGGCAGTGTGTGCCATTAAAACGCCTGATCCATTCGCTCACTTCCGGCCCAACGCTCGCCGCCTTACCCGTGGCGGCACGCGCGGGCGAGTTTGGTGTGATCAGGGCTGCAGCAATCAAAGGCGGCCATTTCGATGCCACACAAAACCACGTCTTGCTGTCGGCGCATGAATTTCCCGTAGCTGAAACGATCCAGCAAAATGATCTCTTTATTGTCAAAACGGGCAATGGCGACACCGTTGGCGACCTTGCGCTAGCCGACGCTGAGTATCCGCAATTCACTTTTGCCGAGAATTTGTTCAGGTTACGAGTAGATCGCAATAAAGTGCTTGCCAACTGGGTGTACTGGGTGCTGCTGGGGGATGTTGGCCGAATGCAGATTGGCGCAGAGGGTGTGGAGCGGCTCAATTTGAGTCAAAGCGATATTTTGGATTGGATCATTCCGCTTCCACCCTTATTGGCGCAGTCAGAAATTGTTGAATATCTTATAGTCGAAGTGAATAAACTGGAAGAGTTGGCCCAAGCCACGCAGCAAAGCATCGATCTGTTGCACGAGCGGCGTAATGTCTTGGTAGAACTGATTTGCAACTTGCATTGCGTGCGTCGTTGGGTGAAATAGCAGTGGAACTTGCAATTGGTTACCATAGCCAAGTTCTCCAACGTGCTGGATTATTGCCAGCGGTACGGCAGGCAATTCTGGCGCAAAATGGCAACATGACCGCACCGATAGCGGTGTATTACGCAACAAATCGTGCTGTTTATCAGCGGCCCGCCCGGTTGAACCATGATGTAGCGCCGGATCAGTCCGCAGCCTATGATTATGCCTTGTATAACCGCATTATCTCCTTCCAGGAATTCATGAGTCGCTACCGCACCTGGGTGGATATTGTTGCGGTGGGTGACGATTACGATGGCAAGCATCAACGGGCCATGGCGATGATTGATCACGTCATCCGTGAATTTTTGCCCGGTTTTGACAAGCTCTACGTCGATGATTTTCCTGTCCGGTTATCGGTTGACAAAGGCGGCAAGCGTTACGAAATGGGGCAACTTTCCGATGGCGAACGCGCCTTGCTGGCGATGCTGATCGACCTTTGCAGAAGGCTGGTTTTGGCCAACCCTGGCTTGGAAGACCCCTTGCAGGGCACTGGCGTGGTCTTGATCGATGAAATTGAATTGCATCTGCATGTGCGCTGGCAGCGTGAGATTATCGAAAAACTGCGCACCACCTTCCCAAAAATTCAATTTATTTTGACCACCCATTCGCCCTTCATCGTGCAAACCTTGCGTGATGGGGAATTGCGTTTGCTGGCTGACGACCTGGATGACGACAGCTTGCAAGAACCCGGCGAATATTCAAACCGGGGTTTGGAGGAAGTGGCAACCAAGGTTATGGGAGTTGAAGACCCGAATGTGGTGCCGCGTTACACCAGGATGCTGGACGCGGCGCGTGAATACTACCAATTGCTGGAAACCGCCACACCCAATGATGGACAGCAACTAAGCCAATTGCGCGCCAGGCTCGATAAGTTGGTAGAACCGTTCCCGGATGAGCCAGAATACCGTGCGTTTCTTGAGGTGCAACGGGTTGCCGCGTTTAAAGAATGACAGCAGAATATTGGAGAAGTTGATGAGACCAGTTAACAATGTACCAACGGGTGTAAAACTGCCCACACATGGTGCTGCCAAACCAAACTTGATTGCCGCGATGGGCGAATATTGCGCCTACTGTGAACGCCGAATCGCGGCCATGGAATTGGATGTGGAACATATTGAACCACAAAAAGCACATCCGCTTCTTGCCCTGGCATGGGGGAATTTTCTGTTGGCTTGCGCCACTTGTAATACCTATAAACGCCATTACCAGGAAAAACATACGCCAATCGACATCCTGGCAAATCAGGCATGGCCCCATCTTGATAACACATTTTCTGCCTACCTGTACGATCAGTACGGGCTGGTAAAAGTGGTGCCGACGCTGAGTTCAAGCAACCATACAGAAATGGCCCAACGCACATTGGAAATGGCCGGATTGAACAAGACGCCAGCCGGTGCTGCAAAATATCAAAACCTGGGTCGCATTTATGATACGACAAGTCGGCGTAAAAGGGCTTGGCACGAGGCCCAAGCAGCATTGGAAACTTATATTGAAAATCCGACAGCTAAACAACAAGCTTCTATTTTAAATTATGCAGGGGCGGTTGGTTTTTTCAGCATCTGGATGGCGGTCTTTTCAGCTTACCCTGAAATTAAACGCGGTTTGATCCAACGCTTCCAAGCCGCTCCAGAATGTTTTGATGCGCAGGGCGAACCCATCAACCCACGTCAACCCGGCAGAATGTAATGTCTTGCACGACCGCCACCCATTGCAGGCTGCTTGCCTGATCACCCTCTGGCCAATGCCAATGCCCGCGCCAGCCGCTCCGGCACTGCCACCGGGCGCTTGGTTTCGGGCGATACGCACACCTGCGTCATGCTGGCGCGAAACACTTCTTCGCCATTGCGCCCGGTGGCGCTGAGCAAGAAGGTGAACGAGGTGGTTTTTGACTCACCCGGCGTCACGCGGATGATGATCTGGTCATCCCAGGTCATGGGGGCCAGATATTCAATCGAGAGTGCGCGTGCCGGCGGCAAAATATCCATCGCAAACATTTCGCGAATGGCTGGCCCACCCAGGAGGGCGCTGGCAAATTCTTGCGCTGCTTCCACCACAAAATAAGCCACTCGTGGCGTGTAGATGATGCCGGCGGGGTCGCAGTCGCCAAAGAGAATGGTGCGGGTGGTGGTGAATGGCAGGGGGTTCCTTGGGGTGAATGGCGGCTGGCTTGGACGTGGCGTCATTTTATCAGTTAATTTTATTTAATCTACGTGCGCAATATTGCTACACTGGCTCCAGCACCAATTCCGGCAGCACCACTTCCCACCCATCACAACGCATTTTTTCGCGGTAATCTTCTTCCGAATCCTCACGCCGACGCGTAAGCAGCGCGTACACCTGTGCGCTCACGCAACGCATGCCCACGGGTAGCGCAAACGCCTGCGCCAGCCTGCCCACCACCAGCCCCTGCGCATTGTGCAGCGCCCAGCCGCGCTCATCGGCTACCAGTTGCAGCGCGTCACCCGGTGTCAGCGCGCCAATGTCCTGGTGTACTGGGTGCTGCGCTGCTTGCCAGCCAGCATAACTCAGGGCGACATCCGCCAACCCTAAACGCAGGTACTGGCGCTGCAAACGCGTATCCGGCAGATTTAATTCGGCCAGCGTGGCGGCGGCACGCCGCAGTAACCAGGGTGCATCCGGCAGTGGGTCCAAAAACGCATGGGGTGCATTATCCCAATGGCCCAGCAGCAAGGTATGGCGTGCGCGCGTCATGGCCACATAGTACAGGCGGCGTGGGGCGTCGGCATCTTCGTTTTTGCCGACCCGGCCCCAATCGTCATCCAATACCGCCACGTGGTCAAACTCCAAACCCTTGGCGCGGTGCGCGGTGGTGAGTAGCAGTGCGGTCTGGCGTTTTTTGGCTTCGCGCGCCCATTCGTACAGCCACTCAATAAAATGCTCGCGCGGTAGCTCTGCGCCATTGGTTTCGAGCGCATAGTCTTCCACCGCCTGGCGCAATAAATCCCACCACGGGCCCTGTTTGCTGGCCAGCCACGCAGCCAGCATGGCGGCATGAATCAATTTACCCGCATCGCGCTTAAGCCAATCCAGCAATTGCTGCGTCTCGCGCAGGCGCGCTACGGGCACGCCTTCGTCATCGGCCATTTGCACGGGTATGGCGTTGATTTCGCAATAGCTGCGCAGCGCCTGCAGGGTTTTCCACTGACGCGCAATCAGCGCCACGCTGGCCCAGTTCCAATCCGGGTCGAGGCTGGCCAGACGCTGCAATTCATTCATCAACGCTATTGCCTGGGTGGCGGGCGTGCGCCCGACGGGTAGAATTTGCACGCGCCCTTGCGCCACCGGGTCGCGCTTGATCCACGCGCCACCACGCGGTGGGCGCGGCCCCTGCGTGTGGGCGGGCTTGATCGGGTACGCTTGCTTCATGCGTGCAGAGGCGGGCGTGATGACTTGATTGGCGCATTCGATAATATGGGCAGTCGAGCGGAAGTTTTCGATTAAATACACCGCCTTGGCGGCATAGTCTTGCTCAAACTGGCGAATGAATTTGACCGATGCGCCATCAAAGGCGTAAATGTTTTGATCATCATCGCCCACGGCAAATAAATTCAAGCGTCGCTCTTCATCCGCTGCGGGCATGCTGCGCCCGGCCAGCGCGGCAATCAAGGCATATTGATCGGGGCCAATGTCCTGATATTCATCCACCAAAATCCAATTAAAGCGCCCCAGCAGGCGCTGGCGTTGTTCGTCCGCTTCGTCCGGCGGCAAGCCTTGGCCTTGCAGTAAGGCGAGTGCTTCCTGCATCACTTGTTTGAATATATCGCTATCATTTTGCAGGCGCGTTGGTGGACGCCCTGGCCGTCGGTTTGCCATACCCTTGCCGCTAAAACTGACCCCCGCCAGCCGCATGGCCAACGCGTGGCAGGTGAGCACCAGCACGCCATCGGCATCGTCACCAATCAAATCATGCAGTCGCCGTTTAATTTCTACCGCTGCATGGCGGTTATACGCCAGCGCCAAAATGCTGTGCGGGTGGACTCGCTGCACGCGCAGCAAATACGCTATGCGATGCACCAAGACACGGGTTTTGCCCGAACCCGGCCCGGCCAACACCAGGGTATTGGCTTTTTCGCGCTCATCGGTGACGATTTTTTGTTGGCTTGAATTGTTTAACGCTTCGACGATACTTTGCCAGGAAGCCGGCGTGGTTTGGCGCGCCAGTTCTTTTTCCCGATCCGGCAACCAGCGGCGCATGAATTCGTCACGCTCTAAGCGGAAATATTCCAGCGCCAATTGCACCGCGTCGGCCATGTGCTGCAAACCGCGTTGCACGTATTCCGCCATCACATGAATTTGTACCACTTGCTGCTCGTAATGCAGTTGCAAGGGTGCGAAATCGTCTTTTCTGAAGCCGCGTTGCCTGTTTTCGCCCAATTGAATCGTCATGGCCGGGCGGAAAATCGCCAAGCCTTTGTTGAGGCGGATGACTTCTTGCTCGTGCAGCCAGAGCAGCGCACGGTCGCATAGTTTAACCGGGTCTTGTACTTGCGCCGCGAGGTCCAAATCGCTTTTCAGCACATGGTGCAGTTTGCCTTCGGTGGATTGGGCCAACAGGTCGGTACCCTGGGTGCCTTGCGGCAGGGTGGTGAGCCAATGTTCCAGCAGGATATGGGCGGCGCTACGGCGTCGGCTGGCGGTTTTTTCCAGGCTGTTCCATTCGCGTTGCAGGGTAATTTGCACGGTTTCGGCATCGATGCGCTTGATGCGCAGGCTGCCCATGTTGCCCGTGTTGCCGCCGCCGCTGCCACCGCTGCCACCGCTGTCATCGTCATTGCTGGTTTGGTTGCGTCCGTCATTGGCCAAGCCGTTGACGATGCGCCAGAGTTTTTCGGGCAGCGCATCGGGGTGGCCTGCGTCTTTCAGGCGCTGGCTGGCCACGCGTAAATGCAGGGTGGAGCTTTCGCCCCGACTTAAGTCTGGCGCTTGTTCGCGCAGCAGGGCGATTAAGGCTTGTTCTAGTGCTACCGCCTTAGTCAGGCGTTTTTTGGATGAATTTTCTACCCCGGCATGCACATAGGCGGTAATGCCAGTGTCGTTGCTGACCAAGCCCAGTTGTTCCAGATCATGCAGGGCGGCGCGCAGTTTGTCCGAAGGCAGGCCGGCCACCAACATCAATTCATCGGTGGAAACGCCTTCATCCGGGTCGGCCAGGATCAAACCTTGAATCAGGGCCAGCAAGGGGCGCGCTTTGTCCTGAAACAGATTGGCTTTTTTCAGGCGTTTTTCGGCCTCTTCCAGCGAGGTAACGCGTAGCGAGGAAGGGAACACTTGCACGCTGTTTTCTTCCCGCGTGAGCAGGCTCGCTTCTTCCAGCCAGGCGATGGCGGTGCGCACGCGGGTGTCGTCGGTGGCGCTGTCGCGCTGGAACTTGGCGTCGTCGTCTTCGAGCAGCATTTCGCCGCTGGTGGCCACCACCGGGCCGTGGTTGCCGTGTTTGCGGTTCTTTTTGTCCAGCGATTTGAGCGACTTTAAAATCGCGCCAATTTCGTTTTGCGTGAGGCGCGAACGGGCCGACATGCCGAATTGCCATTCCACGTCTTCCGGGGTGGAGAGTAACACGCAGCGCGCATTGCTTTGGTCGCGTCCGGCGCGGCCCGCTTCTTGCAGATAGTTTTCCAG
>JBKJLF010000863.1:0-10952 GCA_046597185.1 Burkholderiaceae bacterium
CACTGCGCAATACCCAGCCAAATCAGGTACAAAGCGCCCACCACTTTGACCACGCCAAACGCCCATTCACTGGCCAACAGCAACGAGCCTACGCCCGCCCCGGCCACCAGAAATATAAGCAATAAACCTGTTTGCATGCCGATTACGGTCATACTGCTTTTCTTCAAGCCATAAGAAAGCCCATGCGACATCGCCAATACCGCGCCAGAACCGGGCGACAGGGCAATCACCCATGCTGCGCCGAAAAATGCTAACCAGGTGGTAAAACTCATCATGCATACCTTTGCAAATCAATTATTTTTCAGGGCCAAAGCACTGCTCCAGCATTTGGGCAAATTCGGCTTGGGTGGTACAACGGTACAGCACACTGGCAAACGGAAACGCTTTTTTGATATCGGCAGCACCTGCCTGATTTTCCGGGTCGGCACTCACCACCACCAGCAAGGTGCGCTCGGCTTCCCACGGCAGCCAATGGTTTTTTTTGCAGTTGGCCCGCCCCAATTTAAGCAATAACTCGGCCTCGGGCCAGCGGTGCGCTTCAAACGCTTGATAAGGCAAGTCCCAATGTTGGCTCAGGGCCTTGCCAATGGCGGCCAGCGGGGTCTGAAAATCCTGCGTCAACACCTGTTCAAATTCCAAATTTTTACGCTGCGCCCAGCGTAAGGCCAATTCCAGTTCGGTCGTGGTTAACACGCAATTGCGGACCAGGCCTTCGTATTGCTTGGGGATCAAGGCCGCGCTTTTCAGACGTTGCACAAAGGCTTGGGCCAAGGTAATGGCTAGCGCACTCAAACTCTCTTCCACCACATCAGAAAACGCTGCCTCGCTGCGATGATTAATCAATTGCAGCACGCCCACCACTTCACGGCTGCCTGCCGGAATCAAGGGGGCGGCCAACATTTGGCGGGTTTGGTAGGCAATGACTTGGTCAACCTTGTCGCAAAAACGCAAATCCGGGTCAATTTCGCTCAGTTCAGTAGCATCATACACATTTTTAATGCGCACCGTCTCGCGCGAGAGCGCCACATAACCCGCAATGCTGGCCTTGTTGATCGGCAACACCAAATCTTTTTCGGTATTGATGCCCAACTTCACTTTGGATATTAACACCGCTTTCTCTTTGTTCACCACATACAGGGTCAGGCGGTCGGCTTGAAACAATTGACAAATTTCCTGTGCCAAATCCACCATGATTTGGGTGATATTTTCGGTCGCATGGATACGATTGGTGAGCGCTTGCAGCTTTTTGGAAAATTCCAGGCGCTCCTGGGTGTGCGCAAGCTGCGCCTGATCTCGTTGATGTTGGGTGCTACGCGTCATGACTTGTCTCCTGGGTGCGTCTGGCCAACCAAACAAAGCCCAGGCTGATCCTGGGCGGACATTGAGCGTTTGATTATACCGAGAATCTTTGGTTGGTGCGGTTAATAATCTGCAAATAGTGAGAGTGGGAGAAGTTCGGGTAGCCGGGTTGGCAGCAGCAGTTTAGTCACGCTGATTAAAACTTTCATCAATCTGGTCTGCCAGCGTAACATTTCCCAGACGGCTATTGCTGATGTTGACAATAAACTGCTTACGCTCCTGCGCCAAAGTTTGGGCGCTTACTATCCCCTGCAATATCTTTTGCACATCATAGTGGGTGCCGGAACTGCTGATGTATTCGGGCATTTTTTACTGGTCGAAGGCCAATATTTGCTGGTACGGGGCGGTTTCTGCGGCGCTGGCGCGCCGTGCGGGTGGGCCGATGCGGGCGCTGGCGGCCAGAGTCAGCAGCGCTTCATAATCGATATCGAGCCTGGCCAGGATGGTGTGGATTTCGTCACGGATGAGCGTCAAATAATCGCGTGCGTTCTGGCCGTTGACCCAAATCGACAGGATGCGTAAGTGGTAATCGACTTCCAGCAGGGCATGGGTTTCGGAATGCGGATGACTGAGCAAGACGCCGTGCTGCCACACGGTTTGATCCACAATTTCGCTGCGGCTGCTGATCACCAGCACATACAGGCAGGATTCGCGCAAAAACAATTGGTGGGTGGCGTGCGCCATGACCGGGCCGCCAAAGTCCCAAAAATGGGCTTTGATGTCGGTGCCGGGCACGGGCCATTCACGGATGTTGACCCCAGCAGTCATCGGTTCTGTTTCTGCCACGGGTTCGTCGTGCAGCACGCGCACCAGCGAGGTTTTACCGGCGTCGCCATAGCCGATGAAAATGACACGAACGCGGTTGCGTGACGCGTTGGCAGCGCGTTGCTTCAAGTTATGTAAATAGGCATTAATCGATGCCACACCTTGCGCCCGAACGAGCTCGGGGATCTGGCTTGATTGGACGAGTAGCGAAGTATCCAAAAGTTTGCCACTGTAGCGATCATCCAACCAATCAAGCCAATATTCAAAGCCATCACCCTCGCAATACACCAAAATTACATGCCTCAAATCCCGCCAACCGCCTGATTCGCCTCCCCCACGCGATCCAATTCCATCAACACGCTTGGATTCACACCCAGTGGCACCGCCAAACAGGCCAAGGTGCTTGCCAACCCCGCCACCAAACCGTCACACCAAAATTTTGCGTTAATTGCCAAAATGGGTCATAATCTCCCCAATATTCTTTTAAAAAGGTGCTGAAATGGAAGTCTCGATGCAGGAATTCAAGTCACATTTGGCGCAATATGTCGGTCAGGCACAAGCGGACCAAGTCATTGAACTGACCTCGCACCGCAAGGTAGTAGCGCGATTGATTGGTGTGCCACTCGCTGCAAGTGAAGGTATCGCCAAACTGTTGGCATCCGGGCGCGCCACCTGGCAGGGCGGCAAGCCAAAAGGGGCGCAATTGCAATTGTCGGCGCAGGGGAAATCAATGTCGGATATGGTACTGGAAGATCGCTCATGAGGCCAAATTACGGGTGTGCCGACCTTGTTTGCTTGCTTGATACCAGGTTGAACAAGGCTGCCAAGGTATTGGGATTGATGGTGTTATGATCACCTGTACAGCTTCATGACTCCGCCTCCGGTTGCAGCTTACTCACCAAATCAACCACCTCCCGCCGTTGCGCCACATCCATCCTGTGATACGCCACCAGCAACAATCTCAAATCGTCATCCTTGGCATAGAAAAATGCTTCCGGCACATTGAGCACCGTAGCGATGCGCGCCACCATCGAGAAATCAGGTTCATGTGTGCCGCGCTCGTATTGGTTCATTCTGGCACTGGCCGACATTTCATCAATACCCGCCAAGACGCCAAGCCGCTCTTGTGACAAGCCCGCACGTTTTCTTTCCTCTTTCAGTCTTTTCGCAAAGATGCAAGCAAGCGCCAAATCATTGCACCGGAAGGCCGGGCGTGGCAATACGACAGCTTTGCCATTTTGCGTGACGCCCAGCAACATTTTTAAAACGCCTGTACAATGTCTGCGAATTCAAATCGACGATATCAAGCGGCATCGCTGTGATGCTGCACCCACCAAGGAAAGCATCATGCAGGCATTCGACCCGGTTGTACTGGCGCGAATTCAGTTCGCGGCCAACATTACCTTCCACATTCTTTTCCCCACCATTACCATCGCCCTCGGCTGGTTTCTGCTGTTCTTCAAAACCCGCTTCACCACCACCCGCCAGCAACACTGGATGGACGCTTACCAGTTCTGGATCAAAATCTTCGCCCTCACCTTTGCGCTGGGCGTGGTCAGCGGCATTACCATGAGTTTTCAATTTGGTACCAACTGGCCCGGCTTTATGAATACCGTGGGCAATGTGGCAGGGCCGCTGCTGGCGTATGAGGTGCTAACCGCCTTCTTTTTGGAAGCCACCATGCTGGGCATTATGCTGTTCGGGCGGGGCCGCGTGAGTGAGCGGGTGCATACCGCCGCCACTTTTTTGGTGGCACTGGGCACCACCGCTTCGGCGTTTTGGATTTTGGCGCTCAATTCCTGGATGCACACCCCGGCGGGTTATGAAATGATTCAAGGCAAAGCGCATGTAACGAGCTGGCTGGCAGTGATTTTTAATCCATCCTTCCCCTACCGCTTCACGCATATGCTGCTCGCTTCCGGTTTGACCGCATCGTTTTTGCTGGCCGGCATTAGCGCTTACCGCTGGTTGAAACGAGACCGGGGGCCGGATGTGATGGCGGTGCTGAAGACGGGCATCACGGTGGCGGCTTTGCTGATTCCACTGCAAATTGTGGTCGGCGACTTGCATGGCCTCAACACCTTGCACCATCAACCTGCCAAGCTGGCGGCCATGGAAGGCATTTGGGACACGCAAAAAGGCGCGTCTGCCGTGTTGTTTGCATGGCCGGATGCGGCCAGCCAATCGAACAAGTATGAAATTGCTGTGCCCAAACTGGCGTCGTTTTACCTGACGCATGACTGGAACGGCGAAGTGAAAGGCATCAAAGCCTTTGGCGATAAGCACCCACCCGTAGCCCCGGTATTTTGGGCCTTTCGCACCATGGTCGGCACCGGTTTGTTGATGCTGGCGGTGAGTTGGCTGGTAAGCTGGCAGTTGCGCAAATATAAAGATATCAATCTGCTCAGTGCACGGGTGTTGACGGCGATGACGTTTGCCGGCTGGCTGGCCTTGGTGGCGGGCTGGTATGTGACCGAAATTGGGCGACAGCCGTGGCTGGTGTATGGCGTGCTGACCGCCGCGCAAGCCGCCTCCAGCGTACCGGCCAGCAATATTGCGCTGACCTTGACCATGTATTTGCTGCTGTACGCCGCCTTGTTGACGGCCTATGTTACGGTGATTTTCCATTTGGCAGGCAAGGCAGGCAGCCATGCCAGCGCGGCTACCGATACTACTGCCGCAGCCACAACAGCACCCATCGGAGGGTTAAACCATGCTTGATGCCAATATCGACTTGAGCACGCCAGCCGGCTGGTTACCACTGGCCTTTGCCGTGATTATGGCACTGGCCATGCTGGCCTACGTTATTTTGGATGGTTACGACTTGGGCGTGGGCATTTTACTGCGCCAGGCCGACGACGTGGCGCAAAAAGACAGCATGATCGCCAGTATCGGCCCGTTTTGGGACGCCAATGAAACCTGGCTGGTGCTGGGCGTGGGCGTGCTGCTGGTGGCCTTCCCTGCCGCGCACGGGGTGATTTTGGGCGCGCTCTATCTGCCCGTGGCCTTGATGTTGATGGGCCTGACCCTGCGCGGGGTGGCGTTTGATTTTCGCGTCAAGGCCAGAACCGTGCATCAGCCCTTGTGGGATAAGGCGTTTTTCATCGGCTCGCTGCTGGCCTCGTGGGCGCAAGGCTATATGCTGGGCGAATTGATTACGGGTTTTCAGGCGGGGCTGGCCAATACCTTGTTTAGTGCGCTGATCGGGTTTTGTTTGATTTCTGCCTACCGCCTGCTGGGTGCCACCTGGCTGATCATGAAAAGTGAAGGTGTTTTGCAATTAAACGCAGTCAAGTGGGCCAGCGCCAGCGTTTGGTTGACCGCCGCCGGGGTCTTGGCCATTTCGATTGCCACACCCTGGGTTAGCCCGCGCATTTTCGCCAAATGGTTCAGCTTTCCCAACTTGCTGCTATTACTGCCGATTCCCGCCATGACGCTGGTATTGTTTGGCGTCATCGCGCGCAGCTTAAAGCGCTTGCCCGTGCGGCTGGCAGATGGCAACCAATATGGCAGCGCCGTGCCCTTTGCCTGTACGGTAGGGATATTTATGCTCTCTTTTTATGGCTTGGGATACAGTTTATTTCCATGGTTGGTAATTGATCGCATCACCATCTGGCAAGCCGCCAGCGCACCGGAAGCGCTGATGGTGATTTTTTATGGCGTAGCCGTGGTGTTGCCTGTGATTATTGGCTACACCGCGGTTGCCTATCGCGTGTTTTGGGGCAAATCCGGTAAGTTGAGTTATTGAATAGCCGCAATACTTGGTAAATTGCCGGATACAGGCTGTCTAATCCGGCTGCCGGGCAAACATGGCAACCAAGCTGCCCACCTGAAAAGTCGATAGATGAATCGACAAAGCATATAAAGAAATCGTGATACGTACCCCCCCCCCCGCCATCACCAACAGCGCGAGCATGGCGAGCAATATCGTGTGCGGCAATAAGGGTGAATTGGCTGAATTGGCTGAATTGGCTGAATTGGCTAAATTGGGTGATGCTGGCATGGCACAATAATGGTGGTAAAAAGGCCATTGTAGCGGGAAATGCCTGTTTCCTCCGGGCTTTTTTAAGTTTCCTCAAGGAATCAGGGTAAGCTGATGCAATACGCTTGCAGTGACAGGCAAAATGCCTTTAAATGCTAACTTACGCCACGCCCACACCCACGCTGACCTGTTTGTTTGGAGCCGCACCATGACCCAGCCGCTGGATTACGACAAAAACTTGCCGCTCTACCTGGGCAGCGGCCAGCGTTTTGCCCTGCAAGATGCGCTGGCCTGTATTGAAGCGGCTTTTGCGCAAAATAAACCCGTGCTCATTTATCTGCATGGTCGCGCGGCTGGCAGGGGCGAACCAAAACGTAGCGTGCAGGATGGCACCTATGCCGCCTTGCAGGCGTATGGTGCGGCTGTGATTGGTTTTACCTGGGATGCAAATGATAATGGCTATGACATTCAACGCCCGCTCGCCATCAAAGCCGGGTTTGTACAATTTTTGGATTTGCTGGCGCAGTTTGTGGCGGCCAAGGCGCTGGATTTACCTTCACTGCTGGCGCACAGCATGGGCAATTTATTGATTGCGGAACTGGCCAATGAAGGATATTTTTTGGCGCAGCCACGCTTCAAACATATCGTCTTGTCGGCCCCTGCCCTGAAAAGTAAAGATCATCATCAATGGCTGGGGCAAATTCAAGCGGCCAGTCAAGTTTTTGTCACCTATAACCAGCACGACAAAATGCTGCTGGCGCTCGGTGTGGTGACGTTTACCGCCATGCTCGGCAAAAAACTGGTGTTGCCCCTGGCGGCAAATGCGGCGGTGCAATATGTTGATATTGGCGACTTGCGTGTCAATCATCATTATTTTGTGCCTTCTGGCCAGGAGAATAAACAAAATCTCAGCACCTTCTTTGCCACCGCACTACGTGGCCAAACCGTGGATTTGGCCACCCTGGCGCGCCCGGTCGCGCTCAATGGCGGGACCGTGTTTCGCTTGAATAATGGGTAAATAAGGCGTAAATAAGGCTTGACGCGCCCGCGTATGCCAGTATTTGGACTGCATCCTGGGACTGGGCCAACATCAGCCCCGCCGGCACGGTCGATGGCGCTTACTACAATTACCCGGATGTGGCCTTGGGCAACCATTTGGACGGCAAGATTGATAGCGCGTTGTGGTTGTATTACTGGCTTGACAGACTCCGCACCTGCACAAAACGCATCTTCAACCCACCTTCAAGCCATCTTCAGCTCATCCTCACCCGGCCATTTTCAATAACCGCTGGCACCGCCGGCACGGCGCGCGTCTGCGGCACCGTGGTAAATCGGAAAGCCGAAACTATCGTATTCCACCGCAATCCCGGCCAAGCCACTCACCAGCCCGGTATCGTTGAAGGTGGTGCTGGTATAGCCGTAAGTGCTGCGCATGATGCTAACCAGATTGGCGATGGGGCGACCACTTTCCACTTGCGCGATGGAAGTGCTCAAGCCTTGCCCGCTCCAGTTATCGGCATTGATGGCCGCTTGCAAATCCATGCCATACACCACATTGCCGAGAAAGGCTTTGATGATGTAATCCGGAATCGGGCCGCCTCCGGCCGAACCCCACACCAGGCGCAGGCGGTTTTGGCTATCAAACGCAATCGACGGCGAGATCGAGCTGCGCGGGCGTTTGTTGGCGGCATAACCGTTGACATCGCTCCCGACTATACCTGCCGAGAAGTTGGACATGGCGTTATTGAGCATCATGCCAGCCGCTTCAATATGCGCGCCCCAGTGGGTGTTGATGGTGGTGGTCATGGCCAGCGCATTGCCGTAGCCGTCCACAATGGCCAAACTGCTGGTGGTATTGCCATCGCGCTCGCGCTGCAAACGCTCGCTCGCTTCGGTATCTTTTTTATAGCTTGATGGCGGGGTTTGCCCGAGCGTGGGGATGGTCGGCACATAAGCGGGCACATAAGCTGGAATGCCTTCGCTCAAACCACCGGTCATGACCGAACTGCGCGCCACGCCATTGATCAGCCCGGCGCGAAAATCGAGGTAGCTCGGGCTGAGCATGGCCGCCACCCTCTCATTGACGTTGGAAAAATCCGGGTCGCCGACAATATTGCGTCGATCCGCATTGGCAAAGCGGCTGGTTTCGGCCGTCAAATAATAAAAGCCGGGGCTGGCGAAAGCTTGTTTGGCCAGCTCTTTACGCTCCAGCACGCCCAGCGAATACAACACCACAGCACCGCCAAACAAGGGGGCAGGTTGGGTATAAATGCGCTGATCAAAATAGTTACCTACCAATGGCGCGCGCTCTTGCGCCCGGTAGTTGGCAAAGTCGCTGGCCACCATCAGACTGGGGATGCGCGCCGGAATAATCGGGGCGGAGGTGGTGCCGGTTTCGACGTCATAGGTAGCGGGTAAAATCGAGGTGCAGTTATTGCCGTTTTGGGCATTGGTTTTATCCTCCTGAAAGCGGCGCAAAATCGCCGTCACAATCGGGCCATTGGGGTTATAAAAGGCGGCAACGCCACCGTCGCGCACCAGGCTCATGGTGCTGGCCAGCGGCAGATTTTTGATCAGCGTGCCAATCGGTAAAGGCTTGACCCCGCTGGTATCGGATAAATCGCAATAACGGGCGCGGATATCTTTATACTGGCAACGCAGCGCGCCCCAGCGGTCACGCGTGCTGTTAAACCAGGCATTCACGCCGCCCGCATTGAGTGGCGTGCCGGTTTCATCATCAAACACGGTGCCGCTGTTGTAGAGCGATGAATACATGTAATCGGTCATCGGTATGCCATTTTGTGCCAGCGTGATGGCGTCATCCCATAGCGTATTCCAGGCGCTGCGGCCATGCGCCTTGTGTACCAGATCCAGCACCTTGAGCGTGCCCGGCACGCCCGTGGCGCGGCCAGAAATATTCACATTAGCTTGCTGTGCCGACAAACTACCACCCAGCACTTGGCCGGAGCGGCACAGCAAATCGGCACTGGTTGCCATTTGGTAAATCGAGCTGGTGCCCGCCACGCCGATATTGGCTGGCGCGCTGGCCAGGCCGTCATAGGTATGCACTTTTTTATTGCCAGCGTCGTAGTAGGTAATCACGCTACCGCCTGCCAGGCCGGAAGCAAACGGTTCCACCACGCCCAACACCGCTTGCACGGCGATGGCGGCATCAATCGCCGAGCCGCCGCGCGCCAGCACCCGGCAACCAGCGGCCGAGGCAAAAATATCGGCCGAGGCCACCATCATATTGCTGCCCACAATACCCACCGTTTGCTGATACGGGGCACCGCGTTGCAGGCGGCATTGGCTGGCGTCAAACCCCAGAACCAACGGCGCACTACCGCACAGCGCCAGCGCCAAGGCGGTGCGGACCAAAACCGGGTGAGAACGATGGCCAAGTTTCGAGCCGGAAGGGTTGTCATATTTGGCGTTCAGGCTAACATGTGATGGCCTAAAATGTAATAAATGTTCCATGATATGTTTTTAAATTATGTAAGATATTTTAATTGGGATGAATATTGTAACACAATTAATATGAATTTATCATATTTAATTTGCGTGTATGAGCTTATTTGGCAATAGTGCAAGGGCTGTGGCTGGGGTGAGCAATGGCTGAGGGATGGCTGAGGGATGGCGAAACAGGTGTATTATTCAAGTTGCGTGTGAAACTTGATCGAAGGCTTTTGATTTAATCCAAAGTAATGATTTGACTAATTGAAAATGAGTGGAAAGGGACATCATGAAAATATCTGCCATATTGAGTGTGATTAGTTTGAGTTGGGGCCTGGTTATGGGGGGCACTGCTTACAGTAAGGCTTCCGCCAGTGCGGGCAATTTGCCGACGCCTTGTGACCCCGCTGCCAGTAGTGCTGCGCCTGCCAGCGGCGCAATACCTGATCGTGATTGGGACAAATACCCGGTGGTGGCGCAAGTCAATACCAGCCATGATATTTACGCCATCGGCGATACGCATGGTGACCCGGGTCGTTTGAACAATGTGTTGTTGGCAGCCGGGCTGATTCAAGCGGGTGTGGGGCCGGGCAAATATGGTGATGTGAAATGGGCGGTGGGCAAGGCGGTGTTGGTGGTGACGGGCGACATGATCGACAAATATCCGCATGCGCTGGACGTGATTACCTTATTGCGCGCCCTGCAAGCCGATGCTGCCGGCAAAGGCGGGCAGGTGATCATTACCATGGGCAACCACGAAGGCGAATTTTTGGCCGATCCGGGCGGCAAGAAAACCTCGATGTTTGCTGGCGAATTAACGGCTGCCAAAATGGATGTGATGGAAGTGGGCACCTGTAAGGGCGATTTGGGCGCGTTTTTATGTCAGTTACCGATCGCTGCCAAGGTAAATGACTGGTTTTTCAGCCATGGCGGCAATACGGGTGGGCAAACCATTGCGGCGCTGAGCCAATCGATTCAGGATGGTTATCAACAAAATGGTTTTGCCACCAAGGCATTGGTGGGCTGTAATTCGATTCTGGAAGCGCGCCTGAACGACAAAGGGCCGGGCAAGCTACCCTGGATTTTCGACAAGGATGCCAAAAGCAATCCGCAAAAATTACTGCAAAAATATGCCAAAGCGCTGGGGGTGAATCACATGGTACAAGGCCATCAATACGGCAAGGTGGATTTTCTGGATGGGACAAAACGCAAAAAGAAAGAATTTTTCCAGCGCTACGGTTTGTATTTCCTGATCGATACCGCCATGAGCCGGGGCATAGGCACGGCGATGGATGAGGACGATGACCCCAGCCCGGACAGCAATAGCTATAGCCTGGGCGGCGCTTTGCACATTACCGTTGCCGTTTGCGCCCCGCTTGGCCCGCTAATGTAC
>JBKJLF010000007.1:0-4028 GCA_046597185.1 Burkholderiaceae bacterium
GCCCGAAGCCGCGCTCCCCCCCGCTGTAGCGGCTAATACACCAGTCCAGCCGCAAAGTGCTTCCTCTGGTCAGGTGTTATTGGCCAATTTGCAAACGTCAACCAAGGTCGGACCTACTCATACTGGCACTGTCAAAGCCAGCGTTCCTGCCAGCGATGTGCAAAAAGTTTTGCCTGGTAATATCGAATTGTCCAATGATTTTATTCCTAATAATGCATCCGGTTCGAGCGATGGCGCGCCCTTTGCCCGCATCAACTTACCCGAACTCGCGTCTGGCCAACATGCGATCGATTTACTGGGCGATCACTTACCCGCCGTCGCCGCATGGTATGGTTATAGCAGCGCGGACTTTATTCAATTTGTGTTAAGCGATGGCACGGTTCATATTGACCGTCATGGCCGGGTTTTGCATATTGACGGCGGCATACCCGTAACGGGTCTTGCCACAGCATCAAGCCATCACCCCATACATATTGAAGCGGGTGCTGGCGTGACTGAAAATGGTGATATTGCCACCGCAGGCGTTGGTGCCACCACGGGCGCGCCCTTCCCATTGGATCAAACCTTTTTATTGCATACCCGCAGCAAATCCAGCCGCGTGATTTACCTCAACTTCAAAGGCGAAGGCAGCAAACCCGCTTTTGATCTGGATAAAAATGTTGGCACCTTTAGCGCGGCAGAACAACAAATGATTCAACGCATTTGGCTGCGTGTGGCGGAAGATTACTCGGCCTTCGATGTGGACATTACCACCGAACCGCCTGCCAGTGTCACTGGAAAAACAGGCGTCACCATCCTCATCACCAACCAAAAAAGCGATGTAGGCGGTTACGCTTACTTGAACTCGTTTTCTGCCTTAAAGTTGACCGCGCCGGCATTTTGCTTCCAAAACAATTTGGCCAATGCGGAAAAACCCATCGCCGAATGCCTCGCGCATGAAGTGGGCCATACCCTTGGCTTGCATCATCAAGGCGATAGCAAAGTCACCTATTACGGCGGTGGCGGCACAGGCGACACTGGCTGGGCACCGATCATGGGTGTCAGTTACTACAAAAATTTAACTCAATGGGCCAAAGGTGAATACACGGGTGCTAATAATAAAGAAGATGCCTACGCCGTCATGTTGAAACAAGGCTTAAGTCCACGGGTTGATGATCATGGCAATACCCGTGCCACTGCCACGGCATTAAGCGCCGCCAGTGCCAATGGTTTGTCCAACCTCAGTATGACGGGCGTGATTGAAACACCAACGGATGTCGATTACTTCAGCCTGAGCGCAGGTGTGGGCACACTTAGAATCAATGTCGCGCCCTCGGCTTATAGTGGAAATGTGGATGTTGCAGTGCAATTGGAAGACGCGACGGGTAAAGTCATCGCCAGCGCCAACCCGGTTGACAAACTCGATGCCACCATCAGCTTCAACATTGCCACGGCTGGCACTTACTATCTGGCAGTGAAGGGTGCAGGCAAAGGCACGCCAGCCGCAGTCGATGGTTATAGCAACTATGGCAGCATCGGCCAATATAAAATCATCGGTAGC
This sequence comes from Burkholderiaceae bacterium, assembly GCA_046597185.1. Lineage (GTDB taxonomy): Bacteria > Pseudomonadota > Gammaproteobacteria > Burkholderiales > Burkholderiaceae_D > CAMBDR01. The sequence continues at coordinate 1,541 of JBKJLF010000007.1, forward strand.
GCACCATTGTTAGTGGCCCCAAAAGCCCCGGTTGCTGTCATACAAGCCGACAAAATTAGTGGAACTGGCCCCTTGCTGGTCAATTTTGATGCCAGCGGTTCCAGCGCTGAAGGCAGCAAGATTGCCAGCGCGCTCTGGACTTTTGGCGACGGCAGTGCCAGCGCCACCACCAGTAGCGCGAAATACACCTATAGCAAAGCTGGCAGCTACAAAGCCACGTTAAAAATTACCAATGCCGCAGGTTTAACCAGCACCAAAGATATTGCGATTACGGTCAGCGCTGCCCCCACCAAAAAGTAAGTTGCTCGCTTGACCCCCAACCGGATGCGGCCCACGCTGCATCCGGTTTTTTTACTTAGACATCAGCTTACCCGGCTTACACTGCCGTACCCTGGCATTAACGGCTGCCGTAACGCACGCCAATAAAACCATTGGAACGATCCGTTGCATAACCCCTCGCCAATTCAAAATCTTTACTGGCGATATTATTCCAACGCGCCAGCAATGACCAGTTTTGTGCCACAGCAACACTGGCATACAGATTCACCACACCGTAACCACCCAAGGTTTTGCGATTAGCCTGGTCGTCAAAACGCTGATCGGTAAAGTTGGTTTCAAGCCCTGCGCGCCAGCCAGCCTGCGCATATTCCAGCGCCACATTGCCATGTTGACGCGCGCGCCGTGCCAGCCGCTTATGGGTGGTTTCATCACGCGGATCTTGCCAGTCGAATGAACCCTTTACGCCCCAATTACCCCAATGCGAACTGCCCGCCAAGGTAAAGCCACGCAATAATGCCTGGTTGACATTATAGGTACAGCCAAATGGATGGCTTGCCGCTTGCACCGGGCATACGGCGGCATAGGCCAGTAAATCAGTAATGCGATTGCGGTAATAAGTTAAACTCGCTTGCTGTTGTCCACCGTAGTAGTGCAAACCCATTTCGGCATTGCGACCACGTTCGGGCCGATTGCTATCCACGCCAAAACCGGGGTAATACAAATCATTAAAGGTCGGCGCACGGAAACTGGTGCCCAAACTGCTACTAAAACGCCAGCGCGGATCAATCCGATAGCCGTAAGCCAAGCTACCAGTGGTATTGCCATGGTATTGGGAATTATCATCATGCCGCGCACTCAGTGTCAGCAAGTGGGCATCACGCCGTAATTGGTAAGCGATGGCTTCCGAATTGGTGTGCCGCTTACGTGCCAATTCCACCGTATCAGACGCAACCTGTTCGCTACGATGTTCCAACACCAGTTGCAATAAGTCGGAACCCAGCGTGATATCGTTTTGCCACAGTGCCTGATTTTGCCGGGTGTCAAAGCGGCTGGCACCAAATGAGGCATCATAGGCACTTTTATCGGTACCGCGCGAAATTTGCCATTGCGCCTGCCATTGTGGCGTAATGGCATGCTTGCCATACACGGCACTGGTTTCGACTTGTTCATCGCTGCGGTCGTCATAACCCAGGCCAGCATCAAATTGCGCTTTCAACTGGCTGTGCAAAAAGCGCACGCCAATTTCATGCCCTTTAACGATGCTCCAAGCCAAATTACCGCTGGCACTGTTGCGGCGATAACCATCATTATCGGGATTGTAGGTGTATTGACCAGCCGAGGGCCGGGAAGCCGAAAAGCCATCCGAGCTTTCATGTGCCACACGTAAGGCAAAGCGCAAATGGTTGCCAGAACCAGAAATACCCGCTTCTTCATTACGGGTGGAATGACTACCCACGCCCAGTGCCAAAGTCGGCTCCAGATAAGTACTGCCTTGCTTGGTGAAAATTTGAATCACGCCCCCCATGGCATCCGCACCATACAGGCTGGAGAGCGGGCCATATACGATTTCAATGTGGTCAATTTGCGACAAAGCAATAGTAGACCAGGTTGCACCACCATTGGTGGCTGAGCCAATCCGCACACCGTCGATCAACACCAGGCTTTGCTGGCTATTGGTGCCGCGCAAGAATACCGAGGCGGTATTGCCGACGCCGCCATTGCTGCTGATTTCAATGCCCCGTTGCTTTTGCAACAGTTCAGCAATCGAACGGTGGCTGGAACTGGCGATTTCTTCAGCGCTAATGATTTCATGATCGATCAACACATCGGCCACGGGCTGGGCAGAACGACTGGCGGTCACCAGCACGGTTTGAGCGGGGGTGGGAGCTGCGGTTTGGGCAAATGCATTCGCGCAAGCGAGCGCCAGCAAGGGGGTCACGCGATTCAAAAATGGAAAAGTCATAAGTTTACAATTGAGAGAGTATTCAGCCGGCTTCCCCGCAAGCTGAATGCAAAAAAAGCAGCACACGCTACTTTCACCTGAAATTGGCCGGTATCCGGGCTGGCAGGCCTGGCAACTCGTCTTCCCATGCTTGGCACAGTGAACTTAATGAGTTACGTTGTCGCGCAAAAAGCGACACCTGCTTACCGTTGCGGGGGCAGCACAGGTTATTTGGCCATGCAGCCAGATCCCTGTTTCCCGTTTAAC
>JBKJLF010000155.1:0-4635 GCA_046597185.1 Burkholderiaceae bacterium
CGGCAAAAATCGCGACAGTTGAGCGGGATTTGCTTTGATTAGCACGATCAATTATAACTGGCGCGTATAATGGTGAGATTGTGGGTGACCATTAGGCGAGATTGACAAACACCGCAACCTCCGCTTTATAAAATCATTTTCCATGCGCATATGGAATGATCGTATTCATACTGCTTTCAAATAAAGGAACTAGAAGTCTGTAATCGGATGTTAAAATAAAATAGTGCGGTGCAAGTTTGATCAGGGAGCTGTCTGTTACGCCGAAATTGATGAAAAATTCCGAACCGCAATCTTTGTCAATTTCGATGTCAACTCTTTTAAATACGTTGCAGAACAAATTCTGTGCAATTCTATATGCGAGTTCTCTAGCGTGCCCATCTAGGTCAATAAGGTTCGATACCTCGGTGGCTATGTACGGCGTTATGTAAATTTCATCGTGTTTTGATATTATTTTTATGATATTATCATAGTCAGAGACGTTGAATGCATTCAATCGATTTGAATTTCTAATATGCCTACCACCTTCCACTGCGCCAATCACTAGAAGCAATAGTAGGTTGGTATCTATTATCAGACGGCTTGGCATGATGATTACCTATTTTTCTGATTCTTGAAACCTTTGAAACGGCCACTCTTACTATCGACTAGGAAAACTCGATATTCTCTTCGATAGCCCATAATTGCCGCAAGTTGCAATAGGCCACTATTTCCTGCTAGCGCTTTGTCTTGGACAGCCTCATTAAAAAGATCTTTTCCTTTGATGTCATAGCTCAATGAAACTTCATATAATTTGTTGTCGTCAGACAGCAAAACACCTTCCAAAACAAAATTATCGGCATTTTTAATTAGCGATTTTGCATTCGTCGTCGCGCTATCTATTGCATTCTCAAAACTAATCATAAATCCATCTCTATGTGAATTCTGCGACTATTATTCATGCCCAACTGCCAGAACCCCGCCACCCATCCGAAAAGTACCCAGATTGAATTCAGCGATCAGAATCATGCTAGCACATTTTTTCAGCAGCAACAATAAAATGAAAACTGACCAGCTCAAGTAGGGGCCATTGACAAAGAGACGATGCGTCGTTTTGAGCTATCTTGCCTTAAAGCGCCTTTGGCGCTTGGCCCTGACGAGATCAAGCGCCTACGCGAGGCAAGCAATGTCAGCCAACCAATCTTTGCCCGCTACCTGGACACCAGCGTGTCCACCGTGCAAAAATGGGAAACGGGTGCCAAGCAGCCAAGCGGCCAAGCGGCATGGCCTTGAAGCTGTTAGTTTGGTTCAGGCGCATGGCTTGCTGCGAGGTCTGCAACGAAGGCAGGAAGCGGCATGTTTGCAGTTGGCGTAAAACAATTCATTGGGGCGAGGGCACCTGCCTGATTGATGCATTCTTGCAAAAGTGAAGTGCACCCAAACTTGCCAACCTACGGATGCGCCAGCAGCCAATAATTTTTTTCGTCCACGCCGGTCTCAACGCAATAAACGGCATTATTTTTACGCACAGTGGACAGACTCACATTGTTTTTGCGCAATAAAACACCTTGCATACTGATACCGCAGTGGTAGCCAAGGGCAATACTAGGGGCGTAGCTTGGGAAGCTTGCGTCTTCGTCCGGGTCACCAATTATAGCAAGCACAATCGCATTTTTCGCACTGGCATAACGCCAAGCAAGCACACCGCCTTGTTTGCCAACGGCAATGCCACCCGAAATGCTGCCGCGCGCTTTCTTCGGCGGTGGCGCTTGCCAAAGCATAAAATAACAGGGCGGGCGCAGCGCTAACACTAGGCGCTGCGATGGCCCGATGACACCAATGCTATCGGTAGCTTGATGCTGCAATACGCATTGGCTGCCTTCGCTATGCAGGCTGATTTGATGATTTTCGACGTTGTAATACTGCCCATCAATCGGCGCCTGCTCAGCGCGCACATTCGCACCTAGCGAGAGCAACACCAACATTAACAACGCCAGCGCTGGCGAGTAACTGCTTGCAATTTTTTTCATTAATCCATTTCCCAAAACCAAATTTCTTGCGAGCGTTGAAAAAAGTCTAGGCCGCCGTGCGCCATTTCTATGCCATTCCACAAATCGATATGATCGCCCTGATTGCCAGAACCCCAAAAATTGCGACAAACGACGATACCGCGCCGACCTTTATAGTTTACCGCTGATTTTTGCCGCCCCTGCTTATCACGCTTGGCAATTTCTGCGATATCAACAAAAGCTGCATGTTTAGTATTTAACCATTGCATCAGCTCTTCCGCACGCAGGAAATGGTTTCGCCCGTGACCATGCCAACAACATGCGCCACGAAAACTCGCCAAACTGATACCAGAATTGATCAAGCAAACACCCATCCGTATCGCACATTGATCAGTATAATTTGCGACACCTTCGCTCGTGCAAGGCTCCATCACAGGAGGTGTAGTTGATTGCGCCGTACAGAACGGGCTTTGGCGCTTCTTGCAGCAAGGAAATCATGTGTGGCGCGTATTCGGCTTGCACATGGCCGGACAGCAGCATGCGCGCAAGCTGGTCAGGCGCAAGGATCGCCTTGTAGCCCGTGCTTGCAGTCTGCGCCGCGACGCGCAGCCAGTCGCTTTGCTTTGCGCTAGCCGATGACAGCGCCAAATCAAGCCCCAGCACAGTGCAAATCCTGCCGAGCTTTTGCATACCAAGATCGTGCAGCTTGCCTGATTCAAGATTACCTATCGTCACCCGCGAAAGGCCAGATAAAACCGCGAGTTCGGCTTGCGAGATGCCAATCGCGATTCTTTCGATTCGGATTAATTTACCCATTGAATATATGTCCATGCTGGTCGCCAATGCTAAGTATATTTTGCATTGTACACCGCTTATGCGACATGAATACTGAATCGGCAGGTGATGCGACGGCGCAGCATTACCAAATCCCGTGTGTTTTGTAGTTCCTAGTTTACAATAGTTTACAAATGTTTATCAATCAATTTACAAGGTTTTTAAATTTTTTGCAAGTAGCCTAGCATGTCTGCAAATTTAACCCAAACATAAGATGTAGGTTCATTTTTGTCTACAGTACCCGTTTCTACCATTAAAGATTTAGGAAGTGCAATCGTGCCAGGCACCTTTGCAGCATCAACCAGCCCTGTTTTAACCGCTTTCATAGAAATGGCATTGATCGTAAAGACTCCATCTCCAGCAAAAGAAATTCGCAATTGCTTGTCTTTTTCACGCGATAAAAAAACAATATATTTCTTTCCGGCAATGAGTCCCTCACCATTTAAAAATGCTACCTCCTGTTTTTCTGATGCGCCTTTAATCCCCTCTACTGTCGTAGCCTGATGCAGAATTAGTTTCTTTTTTGCACCGTTTTCATGCGCAACTGCGTATTCATTGGTGATCTGTGTCGCGGTAATCTCGATAATCGCAACGATTTCCGCAGCATCTTTTAACTCTTTTAGGCTAAGTTGTGCATCCTTTGCCAAAGCGTTTTGGCACGGCGAAATCGTTATCATCGCGATGACCCCGATAAGCAAAAATCGCATCAATAATCTTTCCATATGCATTCCTTTATGTGAAATTAGATTGGCTTTATTAAGGAACTTTACCCCAATAAACACAATATATTAATTAAAAAGTCAACACAATGTCCTAAAAAATTACTTTCCCATAGGTATGTAATTCAAAAGCTGCGCCCATTTCTACAAGCTCAGGAATTGGGGGTTTATGATTAAAATTACCCCAATGACACAATTCATGCAATAGAGTGGCACCAACAACATAGACAGATTTACCCATTATATTTTTGTCTGCTGTCGCGGATCGCTCAAAATCTTGAACTGTTCCGATGTGGATTTCAATATTTACTGGTCTGCCATGTACAAAACAGCCATATGCTCTTGGTACCCCGCATTAACCCGCATGCAAATCGGTAATTACTATCATCGGAAGGGTTCCCCAAGTCAAAGCGAGTTGAAAAGAAGCCCGATCCAACGCGCCATATTTAGCAATAGTTTGTACAATTTTGGGTATCGTGATGAGTTTAGGCAACGTATTTTTTACATACGCAGTAAAATGCGGGTAAGTCGCTTGGTCAGCAGCAGTAATGATCATGGAATCGTCCTTTAAATTGTGATTGTACTGCGGCGAATATAACATATAAATATCCATTTACAAACCATTTGAAGAATTTCTATGTTGATTGGCCTGTTATGCGCCTCCGACGCGCCAGCGCGGTCGCGCACGCGCCCGAGTGCATCCGCGTTAGCTTACGCGTATATGCTGCACGACGCGCTACTGCCACTACAAGTATTGTTTGGCGTCAGCCTGCTTTGCTTTGGCGTGCTGCTTAGAGTGCGCTGCTTTAGACAAAATCCAGTGTAAAGGCAGGCTGAATAGTCCTATGGTGAGTACATTGGCCTTTGAGCCTGCGAAAATCGATAACGCGTTTGCGATGGCGATAGGTGACGCCTTTGTAGAACAGGAATTATCCGCCACTGCGTGGGCGAATTTCGCCGTCAGTTGCGGCCTTCGTCCTCAGTTGGTGGCGCAGGAAATGAAGAAAATGATCGTGAAAATCCATGCTCGCTTGGATGCCACCAGCGCCGAGGTGCAGGTTGCGGGTGCGGATGGGGCGGTGGTGCAGCGCGTGTGC
>JBKJLF010000311.1:0-19353 GCA_046597185.1 Burkholderiaceae bacterium
GCGAAAGCGATTTTACACCGTTTTGCGCGAACCTCTGGAAACTTGGTTGGATTTCGCATAAAAATTTTATCTACCAATAATTTAATCAATGATTTCAATCACTTACCCATGCGCGAACCTCAAGGGGAACGGGCCTGCACTTGGGGTTCGCGCAGGTAGCCGAATTTTATTGTAACTTACGCATGATGCCTTATCCGCCCATCCACACAAAAAAACACGCATCATCGCCACTCACCGCATACTACATCGCAAAAATGCCCATCAAAATGCGTTTAAAATCATCGCAGGAGGAGTACATCATGCAAATTCAATTTTTCTACGCCGCAGGGGCCAATTGTTGCGAGCGCGTGCGCTGGGCCTTGGATTTCAAACGCATACCCTGCCAAGCCATCGACGTGGAAGCCCTACCACCCGACGCGCCGGCGTTACACCTGTTCCAGCGCATCAGCCCCTTCGGGCGCGTGCCCGTGATGCTGCTGGACGGCGCACCCTTGTCCGAATCCATGGCCATGGTGGAATTGCTGGAAGAACTGCACCCCACACCCGCACTCACGTACACCAGCCCGCTGGCACGCGCCCAGGTGCGTGAGATTTGCGAAGCTGTCAATTCCTCCATCCACCCGATCCAAAACAGCAGCGTGGTGCGCACTTTCCGTCCCGATTTGTCCAAAGCCGATATGCGCCCCCTGCGCGCCGACTGGATCAGCCATAACCTGGCCAAACTGCAAAACCGCCTATTCCTGCACAGCGGCTTTGCCGTCGGCGATGCCTTTACCCTGGCCGATATTTTCATCGCCTTAATCTACCAAAAAGGCGTGACCATGGATTGCACCCGCTTGCCCGCCTTCGATGCGCATTGGCAGTTTTTAATGCAGAATGCCGCCATCCGGACAAGTTGCCCAATTAGCCGGGAAGCACCCCAAGGGGGTTGAGGTGCCCGGTCTTGGGCCTTAAATAAATGCCACCGTCGCGATGGCAATCTGGATTTCAGTTACCGCGCTCAAATTAACCGCAACCCCCGCTTCGATTTCGATGGTCCACGTACCGGCCACCCCCAAGCCCCAAAAAGCGAGCGTGGAGGGCGCATTTTTGGGGTTGTTCACCGCACCGGATGAAAAACTCTCCTCCGACATGGCATGCGTCAATGCCGTCACCTGAGTTTTGTTGGGCCGCAGTAAAGCGACATGGTCTTTATTCTCTCTGGTTTTTTGTAGATAAGTCGCTCCACGCCGCACCGTGCAGGATAAGGGCGCGTTGCCCGGTACGCTGGCACCGATTAACGCCACCCGCACACTATCGACCTTGATTTCAAATTCATGCGCCGGCAGATCTTTTAAATCAATGTTGAAATAAAAGGTGCGCTGGTTCTTCAAGGCGTTGATTTGCACCGGGTCTTTGAACGAGCGAAATACCAGACTCTGCGTCAAGCTAAAATTGGAGCCTTGCGACTCAAAATAGTCGCCATACATATTTTCCATCACCAGCGGACTGAGTGTCTTTTCGTTCCAGGAATCAAGGTAAGATTTCACCAGTTGCGTGGTATTGATTTCATTCAAAACATATTTCTGATCGATATCAGGATGCACATGGCCACTGTCAAACGAGACAAATTTGTCGGCATTTTGCAGCGTGTAAATTTCAAGCGAGCGCTCCGCCTTGAACAGGACATTGTTTAATAAATCAATATGCCGTTGGGTACTCAAAATGGCAGTACGTCCTATCGACTTCAATACCTCTGCACTTTTTATCTGTTCCAGTTGGGTCTTGGCTACAGCCAGTAATGCCTGATCGTTTGAGAGCTGTTTTTCACGCGCCTGCAAGGTAAAATCAGCCTGGGTTTGGCGCAAATTGGCCAGAAATATTTCGTGCGCCAACTCAGATGCCTGGCGCAGCAGGGCCAGACTGGCCGCATTATCTTTTTTATTCTCAATTAAGGCACTCAATTTCTGCGCCGCAGTCACCAAGCTAATGACGCTCACCACCAAGCCCTTGATGTTTTTGACATTGGTGCCAACCTGATCGACCGCTTTGGACAGTTTTTCTTTATCCGTCGGCGGTTTATCCACCGGTGCTTTTTGCGCGGCCGTGGTGAGTTTATCGGCCTCTTTCAAAATCGATGCCACTTCAGAGCTGGACGGCTCCATAAACGCTTTGGCAATGGCCGGAATGGTTTCGGCTGCGGTTGCTGTCAGGGCAATCACGCTGGGTACCACCGCAATCAAACTGGCACCACCGGTTGGTATGGCCGCCACCACCCCCACTACCGCCGTGGCAACTTCTGCCAGCGTGCCAATAATCGCACCAACGCTCACGCTTTGATGTTTCATCTCTTCTTCTGCTGCTTTAATCTGGACTTTGAGTGCGGCCATTTTCCCGGTCAGATATTCCAGATCCTTTTTGGCCGCCTCTTTCACCGCTTGGGCCGCGCCGACATCGAATGCAAGAAATTCAGTTCGATCTTTTATTTGCTGTAGCAGATTGGTGTAGATGGCTTCGTTGACGGCCTTGGCATCGCCGTTTAACAACAGCGTGATGCCGCTATTGAACGCAGAATTAACGAGGGGCTGCCACTGGCTGTATTTGGTACTGTATTCGTCAAATTTGGGAATGATATCCAAGCTGCGCGATTTGCCCAGTACCGTTTGATTTAATAATATTTGCTGTTGATAGCGGCTGGCATCGGCATTGTCGGGTTGAAGATTCAATGCGGCTTTGAATTCATTGGTGGCCTTGGCCAGAAAAGAAGATTTGCCAGCGGCCACCACGTCGGATGGTTTATAGACCCGATAGTAATATTCGCCCACCAAAGTCCGCCAGGCGGCCCAGTCATTGGCGACTTTTCCCAGCAAGGTCAGCACCTGGCCCCAGTATTCGGCAGTCGTCAGTTGGCGACTGGTGACCTTGCCGTCAGCACCTGCCGCACCAGCATGGCTAGCCGCACCCGGCACACCTGATTTGTGCTTGTCATCGCTGGCCTGACCAGCCGCGCCTGGTTTGCCAGCTTCACCACCACCACCGCCCTTGACACTGGTTTTTAGCGCTAAGGGTTGGGTGGCTGCCGTATAGTAAGCTTCAATTTTTCCGCCTTGCCCGCCTGTGCCGCCCAAGCCTGCGGTGCCACCATTGCCACCGCCTGACCCTGGCGTTTCGGTATTGGTATTGCGTATTTGTTTCTGTTCCTGGCCATCTCCGCCTTTACCGCCATTGCCGCCTTTGCCACCGGGCGCCCCGTTCGAAATCAGGTTGGCAGACTTTAAGCGTTCACTGATTAAATACAGCGTAGCGCCGGCTTGCCCGGTGCCGCCGGTGTTACCCGTTCCGCCCACGCCGCCCGGTTTATCGCCAGTCTTGGAAGCGGGGGCTGGCGCACCTTCTTTTCCTTCACTGCCGGGTTTGCCGGGTGTTACCTCGCTCAGATTGATCGAACCACCGTTGGCATCATATTCCTCGGCAATAAGGTAAAGATTGATGCCGGGCAGTTCGAGCACAAATTTGGCTGCGTGCACGATGCTGCGCGCTATCAACCCGACCGTATCGCCCTTTTTCACCGTGGCGACGAGCTTGTCGTGCAGTGCCTTGTCGATGATGATTTCATCCCGAATCGAGGTCCAGCTAAATGCAACCGGGGCGAGCGTCAGCTTCGGCGGTAATTTTGAAGGGGTATTGATAATGACTTTCTCCGTAACTGCTTTGATTTCCATTTAAATTCCTTCCAGATTTTTCAAAAAAGCTGTTAAATAAATTGTTTGGGTGCGCATGGTAAGTTGGCTTTTTTTAAAATCACTTCTTAAAAATTGTAGGGCGTGTACTGAATTCCGCCTTGCACGGCCGCTGCGGTGCCATCTTTATTTTCACCGGAAGCGGCAATCGCATTCAATACTTCGATGCGTATGGCGCGCGCATCGCTGGCTCGGTCAAGCACGCCCAGCCAGTAATTTAACCCACCCGGCTCGGCTTCCCGATGTAAAATGTTTCGATATAGCAAGGAGATGAATTGGGTATTATTACTGCCGTTGTATTTTGCGCCAAATTCGGCGCTATTGTAAAAATTCTCCGCAACCTGGAGCAGGGTTAAGCCGCGTTGTTCGATGGTGGCCAGGTGAAAGCCTTGCCCGCCCAAATCCGGGGCGCGGTCAAAGGCGGCCTGGTACAGGCGAAAGACATTGCCCGCATTGCCGTCAATATCCAGCGCGACCCATACATCGCGAAATTGCAGACGCGTCAGGCTGCCCGTGCTCACGGTGCCGCCATTGCCCACGTTATCGGTCACGGAAAAACTGCTGCCCACTTTGTTAATGGTGTAATTGCTGCGGTTGCCGGAAAACACGCCGTTGCTATTGGTCGGCGTACTGCCGGCCACCCGTAATACGCCGCCACTATCGCTCAAGCGGATGCCGCCCGCCTGCACACTCACGCTGCTGCCATTGCTGCTCAGGGTGTAGCCGGTATTGGGCATCAAGCCGGTAATGATATGGGTGTCGGCAGAACTGGTATAGCTCAGGCTGCTGACGCTGCCACCCACGCTATTGGGGAACAACACTACCGTGCCACCCACTTGCGCGCCGCTAAAATCGCGGTTCGCGCTTTGCACCAGGGTAACGCCCGGCAGTGCCGTATTGGCGTTGGCCGCTTGCAGTACATTCAAAAAGTTGGCCTGTTGCAAATTGCCCGGTGCATCAATGCGCAGGCGCACATGCATGGGTTCGTTGCGGGAAGCGGTTTGGTCGATGTGGGCTTCAGTGGTATTGACGGCAGACAGCAGTGCGCCTTGTGGCAATAGGCTGGTCACTTGCAATTGTTGTCCGCCGGGCGTGGTGCTGGTGGCGCGGTTGGCGTTAACGGTGGCTGGATTGGCCAATTGTAACCACCAACGCTTGAAGCGATTGGCGGTTCTGGATTGGGTGCGATCAAATACCACCACGGCATCGGGTTTTAACCACAAAATGGAACGACTGGCATGCAAAATATCGCTGACATTTTCGTTGCTGGAGTTATATAGATTGGTGGCATCGCCCAGCGCATAGGTATAATCGCTGTTGGAGGAATTGGCAAGCAGTTGTGGGTTGCCCGCATTCACCAAATTCCATTGTGAACCACGTTGCCATAGATCGGTACGCCAATCGCTGGCGTCACGGTTGGGGCGGTCGTTTTCAAGTGCGGGCAGATTTTTAAATTCAGACGAAGCGATTCCCTCGGCAATATCCGGGTAGCCATTTCTGGCCTTGGTGAGCCATTCGCCAGCGCGATACCATTCAAAATGATTGGCATTGGCTTGCTGGTGGTCGATTTGGTTCCATGGCAAGCTGTAGGTGAACCAACTGGCCGTGCTGGCCCAACTGGTGCGTGACAAAATGGTATTGAGGCCAGTGGCATGAAAGGTGAGCGGCAAGGCGGGGCGTGGATCGCTTGGGGCGGGTGCCTGTGGGTCGTACAGCATAAAATATAAAATGGTTTGACGGAAGTCTTCGGGGTTAGAGGCGCGGCGCATAAAATTGGCTGCGCCACCGGGCATAATATTGGTTTGCGCCCAACGCAAAGACGCCAGGCGGCTGGCATTATTGGTCAGCGTGTCATACACGCCGAGCGCACCAAAGGCGCTAATATAGTCACTGGCGTGATAGTTTTCGCCATCGCCATACCAGGCGGGCAAATGCACCGGGCCAAGGTCGGCTTCCTGGATGGGGGCCGGGCTGAGTGAGTGATAAAACGAGGTGACAAAATCATCCCAAAATGGATTGGCACTGAGTTGGCAGTGGGTGCCGCAGGTGTCAAGGCCGGCCGTGCGCAAGGACAGTAAAAATTGAATCGCGTAACTGGCTGTTTGGGGGCTGTATTCGTAGCCTTCCGGCAGCAAGCCGCCCCGGCTTTCGTTGCGGCTTAAGGTGTCGAAGATGTAGAGCCACGCCCCCGTGGCATTGCCAAGGTAGTTGCGCAGCGTGTTGCCGGCATCGTCGGCCGGGTCGATCGACATGGCCATCATGCCTAAATTGCGCATATGGGCGGTGAAATAGTTATTCCCGGACCAGCGCACCTGTTCGTTATTGGCCAGCAAAGCGGTGTCGTTGGTCAGGCCAATGGGTGTTGGGTGGTGGTAGCCGCGTTCAATAATTTCTTGCGACCAGCGCAAAAACACGGTGCGGATCGATTGTTTGTCCTGGCTGCTCAGGTTGGGGTAGATCCAATCCACCACCAACGGAAAGGCTTCGCCATGCCAGCGTGCGCGGTTGGAATCTTCGGTAAAAAAGCGTGGGCTGCGATACGGTGGATAGCCGGTTTGCTGGTTTTCCGGGCAGGTGTAGTTGGCGCTGGGCGCGGGGCCTTGCAGGGCGATATTGATGATGCCCATCAAGAGGGTGCGGGCGCGGCTGGCGTAGTCGGCGCGCAGGGTGGCATCGTTTTCTACCAGCGACATGAAGGCGAACAGTTCGGCGTAAGATTCGGTGGGGTAGGCTTCATATTCGGTGCTGCCGCAATCACGGCGCGGCACGTCGCCCCGGTCCATTTCGGCTTTGGCGCGTTCGGCCAAGGGTTTTAAGGCATCGCGGTAGAGCGGGTTGCTGGCGCTGGCCCAGGCGCGCAAGCGTGGTAAATCAGACTCGGTTAGCCACAGGCGGGGATGATTTTGCGCCATGGCTTGGTTGCATAATAATAGTAGCAAGCTAAATAGGATACGTTTCATGGAAATCTCTCGCGGCAAGGGTTGGGGTCGAAATCGGATAGGTTTCAATATACACCCTGAATGTGGTTTGTGGAAATTGTTTGGGTTGTTTATTATGATTGTTGTTGGGTAATATGAAGCAAATCTGGTTTGGCGGGTGCGGCACAAAGGCACGTGGTTATACGTCTATTTATTTTTTGAATTTCAATCCACCATCGACCCCTTCATGGCCATACGCATGCAGGTTTATGTCGGTTTGTTATATCAGGAATTAATCAAAAACAAGGAGTGGGGGCCGGATGGCAAGTTGCCGTTTATCCTGCCTATTGTGCTCTACAATGGCAACCCGCGCTGGCGCGTGCCCTTGGCGACCCAAGATTTGATTAGTGCCGCGCCGGACGGGTTTGAACATTACGTGCCACGGCTGGATTATTTTTTAATCGACGAAGGCAGTTATAGCGCGGAATATTTGGGCGATTTGGAAAACCTGGCAGCCGCCATCTTTTTAATCGAAAATCAAAGCTCGGTAGAAGGCCTTCGCAATGCGCTGGACAAAGTGCTAAAATGGTCAGATCGGCACAAGCATGAGACATTGCGCAGTGCAATAGCCAAACTGGCGATGCGCGTGTTGAGTAGAAGGTTGCCAAGCGGTGCCGTAAAACTGGATGGCATTCATGATTTGGAAGGAGTGTGTTCTATGTTGGAAGAAAATATTGATAATATGATACTTGATAGTTGGCAGAAGGGCGTTCAGGTAGGGGAGCAGCAAGGGGAGCAAAAAGGGCGGCAAGATGCCATGATTCAGGTGCTCCGAGCCATGTTGGTCAATCGATTTGGCCCGATACCCGATTGGGCTTTGGCCAAGATTGACAGCGCCGCCTCTGCGCAGTTGGCGCAATGGTGTGTTCAATTATTGAACGTCAGCACGCTGGAAGATTTGTTTGTTGAGTAGCGCGCAAGCCGGGTTAGCGCATCCGCACATCAGCATGCGTTGGCCCATACGAACCAAATAACACGGGCAAGTTGCTCAAATCCTCCAGCCTTTGAATCAAGGCGGCTGCTGTAGTCAATAAATCACCCTCATACAGCGGCACTGCCCGGTTCAGCAATGCCGTCAAGCGCGCCTGATGCGCCAAATCTTGCCCGTGCTTGACGGGTAAATCGCCACCCAGCCCCAGGTAGCCATGGCACCAGCGCAAGCCTGCCACTTTGTCAAATACATCCAAATGGCTTACCAGCAAACCATCCAGCCGTGCATTCATACTGTCAGCCGCATTTGCGCCCACACCTGCATCCGCCGCCGCACCCGCACCCGCACCCGCACGCAAGGCATAGCGCAACAACACCGCATCCGGGTGACCGCGCCGAAACACGCCTTGCCAGCCATCACCATGGTTATGCGGTTCGGCCAAATGATCCAGCGCTCTATCATGTGTCGGCATCGGGCCGCTGCCATGCCGGGTTGGGTAGCTGCGCAAAATACCTAAATTTTGAATCGGCCCCGTGTGCCCGGCGTCTGCACACACCGCCGCCACCGCCGCACAGTTGATGCTGCTCCACGTGGTATGCGGATGAAAACCATACCATTCATCCAGCAACACCCCTTGCGCGCCCTCAAACAAGACCGTGCCGGCCTGCTGCAAGCGCGCGCTCACTTGCTCGTGCGTGGCCGCAGGCACTTGCGCCAGTAGCGCGCCCAAGCTTTGCAGCCAACGCTGGCTGATACCCGCATCTTGCAACATCTGCCATTCTCGGCTGTACGCCGCCTGATTTCCCGGTGCCGGGCAGTGAGCGCCAAATTGTGCAAATTGCGCGGCCAAGGTGCTGCGGATCAGTTCCAGTTGTTGCAAACAAAAAACGGTATCAAACAAATCGCCATAATGCAAAATCTGATCAGGATAATCCAGCCCATGCCCAACCGTTTCTCCCACCCCCACGCCGCAACTGCCATGCCCCGCACCGCCGCGCGCCAGCTCGCGCATGCGACCCGCTGCCTGATGAAATGGCGTCGTCACGCGACAGCGCGCATCGATGATGATGCGCTGCAAGGCATCCGCCACGCCCACGCGCTGCAAATAACTGTTTTCCACCAGCAGCGCAGTCGGGTGAACAATCACTGGCGAGGCCAGCAACGTCATCACACCCGGCACAAAACTGCCCGCGCAAAATTGAGAAAAGGTGTGATGCCGCCCATCCGGCAGCACCACATTATGCCCGGCTTGCGCACCGCCGTTAAAGCGCACCACCGTATGCGCTTGCCAGTGGCGACAGAGGAAATCGGTAAATAAACCTTTACCGCAGTCGCCAAAGCCCAGACCCAATAAAGAAACAATGCGTGTTGTCATGATTTTTCACTCATGGGTGTTGATTGTGTGCTCAGGCAAACAGTTTTTGCCACCACGACGATTTATCAGCAGGGGAAGCCGCAGCCGCCGCTACGGCAGGGGCGGTTGCATGTGGCGAGCTGGCATGTGGCGAGCTGGCATGTGGCGAGCTTGCATGCGGCGAAGTGGAATGCGCCACGCCATTCGTGGTATGCACCCGCCCCGGTTTCAGTAAATCCGCATAGCTGGCCAAGGCGCGCACCACCGCCGAGCAACGCTCGGACGCAATGTTGTTGGCTTGCAGCGTGCTGACCAAATCGCCCATATTTGCGATTACGCCTTCGGTCAGGCCAACAATGGCCGCTGCCACCGCGCACGCGTCTTGCGGCTCTTCCATGCAGATTACATGGTCGCCCAACAATTCACGCCAGCGCTTTTCGCAACGCTGCCGCCGCGCCGGGTCGGGAATCAAAAAGAACAGGTGATAGCTTTCTGCCGCCGCCGCAATCACTTCTTCAATCGGGATATCTTCATCCAACTTGCCGCCGGTTAAACTGCCGATTTGATGGCGCGACACCACATCGTAGGGCAGTTCGTCCCCGGTCATGAACAGGTAACCTTTCTTTTTGCGCTTTTCCCAGCAATCAATGTCGGTATGCTGGGCCAGCATGTAAAACGCCAGCTCATAGCTTTCTTCACCCGAGCCACCACCACCGCCTTCCAGATAGCTGCGCGTCAACCATTGATCCATCAATTCGGCTGTCGATTCAAATTGGCCGATTTGCAGCGGCGCGCGGTCTGAGGTGGCGTCACCAATGGCCATGAATAATAACTGCGGATCAGCAATGCCGCAGGCGGTGAGTAATTTCATGAAGGTGGGCAGTTCTTTGGTGGCCAGCATGCGTGGAATATGGCCCATCGAGCCGGTAACATCCAGCGCAAAAGCAATGGCGAGGGAATGGGGGTGATCAACGCTGTCGCGAGCTTCGCGCATTTGCAAACCCATCGGGTTCATTAAGGGGTGACAGGCGCTTTGTTGAAATACTTCGTTGAGGGGGAGTGCCGAACGGTCGGCAATTAAAGCCGCGTGGGCGGCGTGTGAGTAGTTTCCGTGTCCCATGATCTTTCCTTTCAGATAAATTTATTGCGGACTTCATTCGATCCATGTCGCACATCTTAATTTAAAGAATATTTAAAGATGTGCGAGCATTTTTTGACTTCTTTCAGGGTGTATTGCGCAAACACGACTGAATCATAGCATACTTAGTTTACAAATTGAATTAATTATTCCAAAATTTTGAAATCGGGAAAAATGACGCAAACTGATCAGGTGTATTGGCTCAGGGTGTCGGCTCAGGGTGTCGGCTCAAATGGCACAAAGCGCGCCGGCCCAAACAGGGTGCGTGCCAAATCTTTGATGGCACCTTCCAGCCCGCGCGCGCCGTGGTGCTTGCAAAAATCGGGGTCGTAAGCCGCATTGTGCATAAAGGTGAGCAAGGGTTTGGGCGCGTTGACGGGCATCAGTGCGCGGATGGCAGCGGCGCTTTGCATCAGATCGCGCGCGCAAGCGCCGGGGTCGGGTTTGGCATGAAAGTGAGCCTTGGCCCAACCGATTAATAAAATGCCGTGGTCGCGCGGGTGTACCAGCAAATGGTCTGGCGTGATGCGGCCATGCGTCCAGCCAATGTCGTGCAAATAGCCCAGCACTTCCAACACGCGCCGCCACATCCAGATAATATGTCGTTCATCCACGCCCATCGGGTAATGCTGACGGATCACATCCAGACTGCCCCAAAAACCGGTAGGATGGCGAAAAACCAGCGCTGCATGTTCTGCCCCTGCTGTGGTTTTGGCTCGGCCAGTGCATACCGCCTGCGGCAGGCGCTGGCTAAAGTAAGCGGCAGGCGGGCTGGTGTCGGCTTGCAGTTGCTGCAGAATCTGTGCTTCATGCTGTAAGCGCAGCTCAGTTGCACCTGCTGGCGCGCCTACGCCCGGGTCTGCATGGGCGAGCTTGATTACCACACGCTCGGCCAACGGGCCAAGCCGCTCGGCCAGCAGCACGGTGTGATACTCGCTAAAGCCAAGTTGCGCCAGCACTTGGTAAGCCTGGCTTTGAATCTGTAGCCGGGGTTTGCCCACAGCAGCACTGCTGGCAGCCGCCTTGGTGCGCAACCAGGCGGCGCGAAACTCGGCGGCATGCACCACATTTCTTGCCAAGGTAATGCTGGAATCGCAAAACGGGCATGGTACGGTGCGCCAGCGCGCCTGTTTTGGCAGCGCGCCACCACATTGGGGGCAGGCAAGGGCTTGCATATTAAAATCCTCGGTTGAGTAATCGTAAGCGGTCCTGATATTCCGGTTTCAATCGATGTAATTGCGCCGGGCGATGCGCGCCAGCGGCTTCCATTTTGCCTTCCAGCGCTTCCAGAAAATCCATTTCTGCCATCTTGCGGCGAAAGCTGACTTTATTGATTTCTTCCCCCATCAGGGTTTCATACAGCTTTTGTAATTGCGGCAGCGTAAAACTCTCGCCCAACAGATAACAAGGCAGCGAGGAATATTGACTCTTGCTGCGCAGGCGCGCGACGGCGGCATCAATGATGGCGCGGTGATCAAACGGCAAGGGTGGTAATTGATCGACATCGTATAATTTGTGTTCGGGTTGTTCGGCGTGTTGATTCGGGTCGATCAGGGCAAAGGGTAGCAGGGCGTAATGGGCGATGGAGACGGACCAGCCCCGTGGGTCGCGTACCTGGCCGGAAAAGGTGGCCAGTTGTTCAAGGTAAGGCATCTCGATGCGGGTTTTTTCACGCATCACGCGTAAGCTGGCGGCGCGCGCGTCGGTATCTTCATTGGTGTGGATAAAGCCGCCCGGCAAACAGGCAATGCCGCTATACGGTTCCCGTTCGCGCCGCCAGAGCGCCACATGCAGGCGCTCATCTTTGATCGTTAACAGCACAATGTCAACCGTGCAAATGACAGGGGGGAAGGAGTTGGGTGAATTCACGGGGCTTTCCTTGTTTGGCCTTGGAATCAAAAAGAAATGAAGCTGTGCCGATAAAGCGCCAGCACGGCCGAATCTTAGCATGCTTAGTTTAAAAAGTAAATTAATTGTTTTGGTTTGAGGAGGGGGCATGAATGCGGTGCTTTTTTGCATCAGATTGGCACCCTTGTGCGTGCGGGGTGGGGTAGCAGAAAATAAGGCTTGTGATAATCGTTTAAATCGGGAATACTTCGATTCAAGTGATGTAATTTTCCAGGGAGAATGAGGAATGTGCCAACTGCTGGGGATGAATTGTAATGTTCCGACCGATATTATTTTCAGCTTTACCGGTTTTGTGCCGCGTGGCGGCTTGACTGATCATCATGCCGATGGTTGGGGGATTGCTTTTTTTGAAGGCGCGGGGGTGCGTCATTTTGTTGATCATCAGGCTGCCATCCATTCGCCGCTGGCCGATTTTGTGAAGTCTTGGCCGATCAAATCCACCAATGTGATTGCCCATATCAGGAAGGCGACTCAGGGCGTGGTGGCGCTGGAAAACTGCCATCCTTTTACCCGTGAGTTGTGGGGGCGCTACTGGGTGTTTGCGCACAATGGCGACTTAAAAGAATTCCATCCCAAGCTGGACGGTTCTTTTCATCCGGTCGGCTGTACCGACAGTGAGCGTGCATTTTGTTATTTACTGCAAGAGATGCGGCGTGAATTTGGCCCGGATGCGCCGGCGCTGGATGCACTCAGCCAATTTTTGCGGGAGAAATGTGCTGAACTGGCAAAATTTGGCATCTTTAACCTGTTATTTTCGGATGGCAAAGCGCTGTTTGTGCATTGCTCGACTGATCTGCACTATATTTTGCGCCAAACCCCATTTGCCCATGCCTCGCTCGACGATGCCGATGTGCATATCGATTTTTCCACCGAGGCGACGGTGCAGGACAAGGTGGTCATCATCGCAACCACGCCTTTGACCACGAATGAAATCTGGTGCCAAATGATGCCGGGGCAGTTTTCGATGTTTGTGGATGGAGTGGCGTTGGCATGAGTTGAGGTAAGTACTGTTAAAATTGCTGAACGAGTGAACTTGCAAAATTTTGAGGAAATGACATGTTGAAAAGCATGCTGGTAAAACACTTCACTGTATTTAAAGACGAAAGGCTTGAGTTTTCGCCTGCGGTGAACATTATCATTGGTGAAAACAGCGTAGGTAAAACCCATTTGCTGAAGCTGGCGTATTCTTTAATGACGGCTAACCAGGATATTGGCGTTAAAATGCGTCAGGTTAGTCAGGACGGATCAATCGCCACCGATCTGTATTGGCAAAAATTGATGGCGGTTTTTCGGGTAAAGCATCTGACAGAACTGTTGCGCAAGGCTGGGCCAGCAAACAATGCATTTGCCGGGCTGGTGTTTGAAAATGCGGATTTAAATTTTAATATTTCGCTAACGCGGTTTATTGACGGCTCCGTGGCGGTCACGCCTTCCAAGCCAAAAACACATCTGACCAATAAACCGATCTATTTCCCGACCCGTGAATTGCTCACGATCTACCCCGGTTTTGTGGCGCTGTATAACACGCGGTTTCTTCAGTTTGAAGAGACTTGGCGTGATACGTGTGATTACTTGGGCGTGCCTTTGCTCAAAGGTGATGGCGCAGTTGGCAACTTGCTGGCCCCGTTGGAAGTGGCACTGGGTGGTAAAGTGGTGTTGGAAACTAACGGTGAATTTTATTTGGATACACCGGGCACTGGCAAAATGGGTATGCCGATGGTGGCGGAGGGCTACCGCAAACTTGCCATGCTGGCGCACCTGATCGCCAATGGCATGATTGCCGAGCAGGGTTATTTATTTTGGGATGAGCCGGAAGCCAATCTTAATCCAAAGTTAATTCGGCTGGTGGCACAGCTCATTCATGATTTGGGTAAAAATGGCGTGCAAATTTTTATCGCCACCCATAGCTTCTTTTTGTTGAAGGAACTGGATATCCTCGCCAAGAAAGATCCGATTGTGCAGCGCTTTGTCGGCTTGTCACGACGGGGCGATGAAGTGCTGGTGGAGCAAGCTGACAAGCTGAGCGGTTTGGAAAATGTTGTCACGCTTGATGAAGAGCTGGCGCAATATGATCGTGAAATGGAGTTGGCGCATGGTTGAGATTAGCGAAGGCGCATTGCAGTTTCAGTTTGGCGAAGGCCTGAGTGCTATCAAGTTTGATACAAGCTCGTGGCACAGACAGCAAATGCGCAGCAGTTTAAAGGCCATGGATATTCTCGCCATCAGCCCGGTACCAGGTGCTAAGGCCAAGGCGCAGCACGCACATTGGTGGATTGAAGTGAAAGATTGTCTGGGCGATGAAGAGGCGAGCAGGCCCCGGATGGCTGCAACTGAGCTGGATGAGGTAACAAGTACCCGAGCCTGGGTCAAGGATCAAGGTTGGACTGAAAAGGTAACGGTGGGCCGTAGAAAGCCGTATATTATCGATGAACTGATAGCCAAGCTACGCGATACGCTGGCGAGCGTCAGTGTTGCCGCACGTGAGGCCAACCCGGACTTGGCGTTCTTTGTTGCTGCGCCCGGTCAAAAGTTAGCGCTTGTTTTGGTACTCTGTTGGCGGCAAGAAGACTTCAAACGGTTGGCCAGATTATTGCAAACCAAGTTGGAGCGCGCCCTGGCACCGTATGGCATGCAGGGGTTTATTGTGGACGAACATGAGCCTGTGCCCGGCTTGCCCTGGGTGATAAAGCGGACGTAAAAAAGCCCGCAACACCATGAAAGTATTGCGGGCTTTGCAGCATCCGGGAACAAAGTGCCCGTAGCTACCAATGTATTAGCTTAGAAATTGCCTTTAAATTGCATACCAATATTGCGTGGTTCATTCACAATACCGGTCAGGTTGTTGAAGTCAATCGCGCCCACCAACTGCACTTTGTTGGTGATGTTACGTACATAGGCGGCCAATTCATACTTGCCATCAGCAAACTTGTAGC
Source organism: Burkholderiaceae bacterium (assembly GCA_046597185.1). Lineage (GTDB taxonomy): Bacteria > Pseudomonadota > Gammaproteobacteria > Burkholderiales > Burkholderiaceae_D > CAMBDR01. The sequence goes on from JBKJLF010000311.1 coordinate 14,962, forward strand.
CTGCGCGCAAACCGCCTTCGAGCAAGGATTTACCCTTGTATTCTTTGGCTTCGTACAGGAAGAAGTTATACGTATCGCGATATGACCAGTCGGTCAGCACATACACTTCGCCGCCCTGGATTGGGGTCGAATAACGCAGCGTCCAGTTGCCTACCCACTTTGGAGCCCGTGGTAAGGGGTTGCCGCCGATTAATACGGTGCCGGGCACCGCCGGGTTGGCCGGGTCAGTGACGGTACAGCCGCCACCGCAAGGGCTGACGAATAATTTGGAATCCTTGATCTCGGTATCGTTATAGCTTGCGCTCAACGTGGTGCGCCAGTTTTCGCTCAGATTGGCTTGCATGTCAAGTTCAAAGCCTTGGCCTTCGGCGCGTTCAGCATTGATCAAACGGTTTTGGTTGAGTGAACCACTACCTGCGGTTAATTGCAGATCACGTACCCGGTACTTGAATACGCTGGCGCTCAAACGGGCGCGGCGGTTGAATAGGTCTTGCTTGACGCCGAATTCAGCCGACAAGGCTTTTTCGGAACCAGCCACCGAAATGTCGTCACCAAACAGAACGCGACCCTGGATCGACGGGGCACGATAACCGGTTGCAATACGGCCAAATAAATTGGTGTTTTTATCCAATTCATACGTGCCGCTCAAGTCCCAACTGGTATTGGTCGAGCTTGGGTTGGCAATCCGGCGTACATGTGCCGGGCCACCAAACGGATTGACGGTACGCAGGGCGTAAAAGTCTTTCTTGTCGTTGGTGTAGCGCAAACCGCCGCGCATTTTAAATTGCGGTGTGACGGCATAGTTGATCGAACCAAACAAAGCCCAAGCCTTACTGTCCTGGACTTGGACGGCGTAACCATGTTGCAGATTATTGGCTGGTGTATCGAAGTTGAAGCTGTCTACTTTCAGATGTTCGTCAAAGTAGTAAGCACCCGCGATCCATTGCAAAGGGCTGGCGGTGGTTGATTCAATCCGCACTTCTTGCGAGAACTGGTGATGATCCGGCACGCCGTCGGCTGTTTCAGCCGGGAATGGGATGAAGCCAGGGAAAGAGCCTGGGCCTGCGCCCACGCCGCCATCCACGTCACCACGGCTATAAAAGTGCGCTCTTTCGTAGCCAGTAATCGAATGAACGGTAATGCCATCCAATTCCCACTTCAAACGGGCGCTACCGCCTGCGGTTTCGAGGTTTTGCGCATTGCCGCCATCGGTTGGGTATTTGTTGTAATCAAACCCATCCACCAATTCATTTGTGCCTTTTTTAATAATGTTAGCACGGAATAGAGTCGCGCTTCCATTCATGTTGCGGCCGTGAATATTGAACAAACCGGTGAAGGTTTTGTTGGGCTTGTACAACAATTGGATACGTGCGGCGGTGTCGTCATAGCCTTCAAAGCTGCGGGTCGGGCCTGTGCTGGTATTGATCACGCGGTCGGCGCGGTGTTGTGATTGTGCCGAAAGACGGAATGCCCAATCTGGCCCGAGCGGTACATTGACCACGCCTTCGAGGTTGGTTGCATTGTATTGGCCAAAACCAAAACTTCCATAACCTTCAAATTTACGCGTTGGTTTGGCGGATTCAAATTTGATCACACCAGCGGGCGAGTTACGACCAAACAGCGTGCCCTGGGGGCCGCGCAAGACTTCAACCTGTTCGATATCAAACAGCGGGAAGCCCTTGATGGTCGGGTTTTCTTGCACCACGTCATCAAACACCAAACCGACAGGCTGGGAGGCATTCAAATCGAAATCGGTATTGCCCAGACCGCGAATGTAAAAACGTGGGAACGAGCGGCCAAAGTCGGATTCGACGTTCAAGCTGGGGGTGCGTGCTGCCAAAAAGCGAATGTCCTGACCGCTGGCGGTCAAGGTTTCGAGCCTTTCACCCTTCATGGTCGAAATCGACATCGGTACGCTCTTGACGTTTTCGCTACGGCGGGTTGCAGTAACGACCACGGTTTCAAGTTGCACGGCGTCTTTGGTTTCGGCCGCTTCAGCTTTGGCGGCATTTTGCGCCATGGCTGAATGCAGCGGGAAGGCCGCCGCAATCGATAAAGCGATTAATGTGCGTGGCACCATGCCAAACGCGCTGAGTTTGTGTGGATTCATATTTCCAGCCTTTTTGTAAACTTCTGGTTATAACATGCACCCGTGGTGGTGGGTGCCTGAGTGTTGCATGAGTGTTGCATGAGTGTCGCTTGAGTGTCGCTTGAGTGTCGCAATAATTCGGGAGCGGCAAGGACGATTTCCCCAAGCGCGTATTGTGTTGCTCATTTCGTGGTTCAATCTGACCCTGCAATTAATTTTATCCGAACATGCTAGCATGAATCGAATTAAGTCCCGACTGTGAGTACGCAGATATCATGCGTGGTTGAGAAAAAACAAAATTTCTATTGCGCAAATAAAAATATCATAAATAACATTTTTCTGGTGTGATTTAAGTACGGTAATTATTTTTCTTTGTGTCTCTTATTTTGTGATACTACTAGTCCGGTAAAAATTGTTGTAGCATGGTTCACAGAGCCAAAAATAGGACTTTGCATGGCGTTATTCGGGATGTTTTATGGATATGTTTGTTGTTGACGACGAAATTACCCGTCTGGAAGGTTTGCTGCCGTCAAGCCAGGGTGAGGTGCGCCTGGAAATATTGATTCGCCTGATGTGGGGGATGCGCCAGCGTTCTTACAAGCGCACCCGTGAATTGATGGAGCAGGCCCAAGCCTTAATGGCGAACTTGCATTTGCCCCGGCTGCAGCGCTATGAATATCAGGCCCGTTTCGATTTGGTGCGTGCTGAAGGGCATTGGTTGTTAAGTGAATTGGACCTGGCCGAGCAATCGGCGCAACAAGCCTTGCAGGGTTTTGCCGAGCTGGGAGATGAAGTGGGCTGTGCCGATACCCATTGGCTACAAAGCTGGATTGCCAGCTCCTGGGGCGATTCGGCGCGGCAGCAGGCCGAACTGTACCAAGCTGCGCTGTATGCGCACCATGCCGGGGATCAGCAGCGCATCGATATTGCTGAGGCCGAGCAAGCGCGCTGGTTGTCCTTGCAGGATGCGCCAGCGGCATCGGCCAAGTGGGGGCAACGCTTTGACACCCACCAGCCCATGGCACCGGCAGTGGCGGCCTCGGTGCATGATTTTTTAGGCACGTTGGCTTCACTGTCGAGCCAATTTGAAGCCGCCATTACCCATCGTTTAAAAACCTATGATGCCGCTTTGGCAACTGGCCAACTGCGGCGCGCCATTATTTCTGCCATTAATATTGGTGCCGCATTTAATCACCTCAACGATCACTACTCCGCGCTGGAATGGATGCAAAGAGCGCTCGATTTATCGCGTCCGACCGGCATGCCGCGCAGTATTGGTGGTTGTTTGATGCAAGTGGCCGAAACCTTGCGCAAGTTGGGGCAACTGGATGCCGCACAGGCGATGTTGGACGAATCCGCCATACTGCTGCAACATGTGCCGGGTTCGCGCAGTTATGCCCTGCGGCTGGCGATTGAGGCAGACTTAAAGCTCGATCAAGGTGAGATTGATGCCGCCGGGCGTTTGTATGTGGCCTTGTGTGACAGTGGCGACCGCTTACAGCAAAGTGATTTACAAATTTCCGGGCGACGAGGTTTGGCGCAGGTATTGGCGCTGCAAGGTCAGGTGCAGGCGGCACAAAGCCAGGCCATCGAAGCGCTGGAATTGGCAAAAAAACATAAGGATGTGTATCGCGAAATCGAAGTGCTGCGAGCATTGGCCGACTTGCACGCGCAATACCGTTTGCCTGCGCCGCAGGGCAACCGGGCCGAGAGTGCGCCTTTGCATTACCTGTTGCAAGCGCTGGCCCTGGCGCGCGGGATTGACGGCTACACCATTACCGCCAGCCTGTTTCAGGCGCTGGGGCGGGAATGGGCCAAGTTGGGTAATTTTGAAGAAGCGTACCGCTGGGCGCTGGAAGCGGATGCCGCGCGCGATAAAATTCAGCACCAACAAGTGTTGAACCGCGCCAATGCCATGCAGGTGCAGTATGAAACCGAGCGCGCCCAACATCACCGCCAATTGGCCCAAGCCGAGGCAAAGCGTGCAGAAATGGCCGAACAATTGGCGGCGCAAAAAGCAGACAATGCGAGCTATACCAAAATGGAATTTCTGGCCAATATGAGCCATGAAATTCGCACCCCGATGAATGCCATCATCGGCATGGCGCATTTGGCACTGGACACCGAATTGAGTGTGGAACAGCGCGATTATATTGACAAGATTTATCGCGCAGGCAAATCCTTGCTGGGGGTGATCGACGATATTTTGGATTTATCGAAAATTGAAGCGGGTAAGGTAAATCTCGAAGCCAATGAGTTTTCGCTCGATTAGCTCTGGACTGATCTGGCCAACCTGACGCAGT